>DAOTTJ010000235.1:0-4794 GCA_034437695.1 Ktedonobacteraceae bacterium | reverse complement strand
AGGAAGGCGACCAGTTCTTAAAACAACAGCAGTATTCGCAGGCGCTCCACGCCTACGAAGAGGCACTCAACCTGGACCCGCTGAACTTCCACGCCTGGAATGGCAAGGGGACCTCCCTTTACAATCAAGGCAACTATAAACGCGCCTACGATGCCTATCAACGCGCCACTGAGATCGACGCGGAAAATCCTGTCGTCTGGGTCAGCGCCGGTCTGGCCCTCAATCGCCTGAAACGCTTCTCACAATCGCTGGTCCACTTTGAACGCGCACTCGGCATCGATCCCGCCTATGTAGCCGCCTGGAATGGCAAAGCAGACGCCCAGCTCGACATGAATATGCCCGAAGACGCCATCGAGTCCTACCGCATGGCCCTCCACTACGATACGCAAAGCTTCCAGGGCTGGAACGGACTCGGCAACGCCCTTTCGACTGTACGCGACTACGCTGGCGCAATCGAGGCCTACGAACGCGCCCTGCTTACTAACCCGCGCAATGCGGTGGCCTGGTGCAATAAAGCCGAAGCGTTGATGCGCCAGGGTCACAGCCGGGCAGCGCTCGATGCGCTCAATGAAGCCACCGAACTCGATCGCAGCTACGCTCGCGCCTGGACCTTGAAAGCCGATGTCTACGAGGCGCTCGGCAATCTACAAGAGGCGCAGAAAGCCCGCAAACGCGCCAAACCCTGGGGGCTGGTCAACTAACTAACCACCGTTATACTTAGCAAACAAGAGAGATACAGACGATGGCGTGTGTATCTCTCTGCACAAACCTCCGCAGACAGAGGTCGTCAAACTTCAAGCACAGGAGGCGCGACGTTCTCATCCTCGGTCGCCTTCTCGCCACCTTCGGGGACCTTTGGCTGCCAGGACTTCGTGAGCGGGATATCTTTCAAAAAGAGCGTAGCGACAAAAGCACACTCGGCAAAGATCAGCACCACGAGAAAACCATGCTGAAGCGCCAGCTCCAGCGAAGCACGCAGCGCATCAAAGATCTGATTGAGTAGAATCACAACCTGCAATACGGATTGGTGAGCCAGCAAGACACGCCCTTGTCCAGGTGGCAGACGATTGGCGTACTTGATCGCAGCGTTCTGCGCCGCGTGGATCAAGGCCGTGCGGTAGCTTTGACTGATGAGCACCTGGGTATTCGTGGCCGCCTGGTAGCCAGCCGGAGTCAATTCATAGATAGCAGTCGGCGAGATACGATGAGGCAGATCGCTCGCAATCGAATTATTGACCACAGTACCCGCGATCGCCACCCCGAGGGTCTGCCCCAGCGCACGCAGATAGGTCACCACGCCGGTACCCACCCCCATACGAGTGCGCGGAATAGCGTTCTGCACCGCCAGGGTTTGCACCGGGAAAAACATCCCCATGCCAAAGCCCGCCACAACCATATACAGACTGGCCTCCAGCACGCTGGTCGTAGCATTCATGCCGGTCATCAAAAACACGCCAACCCCTAGAATAAACGTGCCAATGATAGTCACTGCCTGATAGCGTCCAACGCGAGAAATGATCTGGCCAGCGAGGGCTGCGCCCACGACCAGACTGATGGTCAGCGGCGTAATCACCGCGCCAGAATTTGTCGCGCTCTCACCGAGCACGCCCTGCAAAAAGAGCGGCAGATAGATCACCAGAGGTAACAGCACCATGCCAATAAAGAGCGTGGCCCCCGCGTCAGCGGCAAAGACCTGGTTGCGAAAAAGATCAAGCGGCAGCAATGGCTCGCGGGCGAAACGCTCGACTACCACAAAGAGTATATAGAGCACGCCCGCTCCTGCTAACATACCGATAATCAGCACCGAAGCCCACGGGTAGGTCTGATCGCTTCCCAGCGTCAAGCCCAGTAACAGACAGATCGTCGCAGACGAGGCCAGGAGCGCACCGGCAATGTCAACGCGCTGCAAAGCCGCCCAGCCGCGCAACTGATTGGTGCGCAGGGAGAGGTTGGCAGGCAGATAGACCAGCAAAGCGAGCAGCGCCACTATACCGAGCGGCACATTGATATAGAAAACCCAGCGCCAGCGCGTCGCATCGACCACCAGATTTCCCAAGAGCGGCCCGTGGTCGGTCAACCAGCCACCCAGCGTCGGACCCACCACACTGGCAAAACCGTACACACCCGAGAAGGCACCTTGCCATCTTGCTCGCTCGGCGGGCGCAAATATATCGCCCACCGCGGTAAAAACTAGCGCAATTCCGGTACCAGCGCCAATACCCTGCACGGCACGAAAAAGAATTAACTGGTCCATCGTCTGAGCCAGACCCGCGAGCACCGATCCGAGCAGAAAAATAACGACTCCGACGACCAGAAACCACTTACGCCCAAACTGATCCGAAAGCTTGCTCACCACCGGGATCATCGTGGTAGAGGCCAGCAGATACGCCGTAACGACCCAGGTATAGCGATCAAAGCCCTTTAACTCACCGACAATCTGCGGTAGAGCCGTCCCCACAATCGTCTGATCCAGCGCCTCCAGCAACAAGGTCAACATCAACGCAACAACTACACTGACCAGCGCAAACCCATGAAGATTACGACTGGCACCCTGCGATATGGGGGCAGGCGCGGTGCTCGCCGCTTCACTTTGAGACATATATCCTGCCTTTCACTTCAGCTTTTCTTGATACATGCGATTAGGTAGTTCCTATACTAAAAAAGAATACTCTCCCATTCTGCATTATCGACTAGCAGGAGAGGTTCCGAGTATTCTGATTTTACCATAGCATCGAAACATGAACACCCTTTTCCTCTAAGAGTACCAGTGCTTAACTCATCCCTCCACCAGCCATAAATTGCTCACCTGACTGAATCACCAGCGGCAGTTCCAGAAGCGCCTCGCTCGGCTCGTGGGACGGCTCAAGCGTCTCGGCTCTGGTGCTCACATCCACAGTATATGCTTTGATATGTGGGAAGAGCACCTCGCTCGCGCCAAGTGTTCCGCAGGGGACCGCCCCCCAGTCGGCCTGATCGCGCCACGCCCCATTGGTCAATGGCTCCAGGCCAAGCTGAGCCAGTATTTTGGCGCTGGTATCTGGAATAAAGGGCGCAAGATAGATGGCCAGCAAGCGCAACGACTCGGCAGCCGCAGCAAGGACCGTATCAAGATGCGTCCGCTCGGCAGCATCGCGAGCCAGATTCCAGGGCTTGCTCTGCTCCAGGTATTGATTGCAACGTCTGACTAGACCCCAGATCCCCTCCAGAGCGCGTCCGATCTCCCAGTTCTCCAGCGCTTGTTCGGCTTTCACACGCACTTCGACGGCCACGCGTTGCAGATCCAGCTCCAATTCGCCAGCGCCGCCTGCCACAGGGATCACCCCCTGACGATAGCGCCTGACCATACTCACCACACGGTTGAGCAGATTGCCCAGATCGCTGGCCAGCTCGTCATTGTAACGCTGAACCAGTCTGGCTCGGCTAAAATCGCCGTCGGCCCCAAAAGCCAGGTTACGCAGGAGATAGTAACGCACAACATCAGAGCCAAAGTCATCGACCAGTTCAACCGGCGAAACCACAGGACCAGACGACTTCGAGATCTTCTTGCCTTCTAGCGTGGTAAAACCGTGAACGGCTATCTGTTTGGGCAACGACAACTTTGCTGACATCAACATCGCCGGCCAGTACAGACAGTGAAAACGGACAATATCCTTACCAATCACGTGGACATCGGCCGGCCAGTAACGGGCAAACAGCTCCTGATTATCGGGAAACCCCACCGCCGTCAGATAGTTGGTCAGCGCGTCAAACCAGACATAGAGCACCTGGGCAGGATCGCCCGGCACCGGCACCCCCCACGCCGGACGGTCAGGATGCACCCGACGTGAGATCGCGAAATCACGCAACCCACGCCGAAAAAATCCCATCACCTCCGCCAGCCTGGTCGCAGGCTCAATAAAATGCGGATGCGTGGCAATATAGGCCAGCAAAGGCTCACTATAACGCGTCAGAGCAAAAAAGTAGTTTTCTTCCTCAACCCACTCTAAAACCACCGCAGGATGCTCGACACATTTTCCCTCAACCAGATCCTCCTCGCGATAAAAGTTATTGCAATTAGGACAATACCACCCAGAGTACAGCGCCTTGTAAACATCCCCACGCGCCTGCGCCCGATTAAACATCTCCTGAGCCGCCCGGAAATGCGCTCCTTCGGTCGTACGCAGCCAGCGATTATACGAGATATCTAGCTTCCCCCACACCAGACGGTACGCCTGATCCATGCGCTCAATCCAGGTCTGAATATCTACTCCCTGCGCCTCAGCAGCCTGGACCACATGCTGGCTATTCTCATCCAAACCCATGCTAAAGTACGTATCGTATCCCTGCAAACGCCGATAACGCGCCACCGCGTCAGCAGCCACCTTCTCCAACGTATGCCCGATATGTGGCTCAGCGTTGGGATAGTCGATAGCGGTGGTAATATAATACCTCCGACCATCGTCTTCCACGTTCTGACCTTTTTTCATAGTCTATCCCTTTTCTATTCGAACTATCCTGACCTGCTTTTACCCATAGAAAAGGGTGCAGGTTTATCGCCTGCACCCCTGTATTTTTTCATTTGCTACCCCGCGCTCTATCTATTTCTCCACCGAGGCGCGGCCAGAGGATGGCGACCAGTGCGACACTGCCCGGACATACGGACCCAACATAGACGCATACGCGATACGGCAAAAGCACCGCTGAGATACAGGCGTGTCTCTGGCATCTAGCACAACTCCTTCTTTAACTGCATTTTTTTCCGCTACCGCACGCTAGTGATTGTCAAATCCCCAGGCGGTAAAGCATACCTTCTCC
>DAOTTJ010000234.1:0-6991 GCA_034437695.1 Ktedonobacteraceae bacterium | reverse complement strand
GGCTAAATTTACAAAAATTTAAGGAGATTAGAAAAAATGTCAACAAAAGATCTTGTGCAAAGTTACTACGACAGTCTCAATAAAAAGGATGAGGAAAGGCAAGAGTTGTGGTCGGAAGATGCTGTATTTTCCGATGCATCACAAACATTTGATGCACGAGGGAAAAAGGCCGTTGTGGAGGCTTTTGCTCATTTAACTCAGGTAATCGAAAGAGTTACTGTTAAACAGATGATTGTGGAGGGAGATAACGCGTGTGCCATCGTTAGTTATGATTATATCAACGCCAAAGAGGGGAAAATGAATCAGGATGTGGCCGAAATCTGGCAAGTGAAAAACGGAAAGCTGGCTACATTAACGATTTATTTTGATCTAACGGCGTACATGAATTTTATGAGAAGCTAGAATTTTCGAGGATACGCCCTGCTTTTTCTTTCCAATCGGAGGCTTTTTCTTCTTGAGTAGACTTGATTTCAGTAGTATGAACCGAGCCTATATCCCCAGAATTGAGGATATAAGTTCCGTTTCTGGCAACTATACTTGAAATAGGCTTGCTAGACGTAATAGTGTTCAAGAGGATTTTTCTCAGAAAACACTATTTTTGTTTGGATGGAGCAGAAGAAAATAGTGTTTGGAGGAAAAGATTTCATGTCTTTGGAAGAACAAAAGGCCATTGCGCAAGCAGCAATGGATCTGATTAACGAGCGTAATTTCGATGCTATCGATCGGCTGTACGCCCCTGACTATATTCGTCATGATCCTGATAATCCCCGCGTGTCTACGCGGGAAACCTACAAACAGTATATCATGACACTGGCTGTCGTTTTCCCTGACCTGAAGTTTACTGTGGATGATCTGATTGCCGAGAGTGATAAAGTCATGACCCGGTTTCATAATCAGGGAACCCATGAAGCTCCGTGGAGGCATTTGCCGCCAACAGGCAAGCATGTTTTGATCACTGGATCAGCTTTGAGTCATATTGTGAATGGCCAGATCGTAGAAGATTGGTTTAACACGGATATTTTTGGATTGGCGCAACAACTTGGTCTTGTGCCTAATTTCCGAGGTTAACTGATTTTCCTGGAGCCAGTTATGAAGATAAGAATTGGGCTTCCCTCAACTATTCCGCATGTTTCTGGTACCCTTTTGCAAGAGTGGGCAAAGCGTGCAAATGAGGGGGACCATTCTCAAGTCTTGGTGTTCAGGATTCCTGATCTGGATCAACTGCATATGCTGACAAAGCTTATGGCAGAATAGAGTGTGAAACAATTTACTGGCACCCCAAAGGTTTGTTCTCCTTTCAGCCGATTTCCTCGCTTACCAGGAGAGGAAATCGGCTTTTTACTCTATAGAAGCCTATTACTAGAAAAATCTAGTAATAGGTGAGAACTAGTGTTTTTCCTGGTTAAACGTTTTTCTAGCATAGATGCTGCATTCAGGGCGCAAAGGAGAATTTGTTCAGTGGCAAAGTATGTTTTTCTTAATATTTCCGGAGTCGGACACGTCAATTCGACACTAGCTGTGGTGCAAGAATTGGTGAGGCGTGGACAGGATGTAACGTATTTTCTTCCCGAAATGTATCGCCCGGAAATTGAGGCCACCGGAGCGGTATTTCAGCCGTATCTGGAGGAAAGGCCAGATGTTTCGCCTCAAAATCAAGAGGAGGCAGTGATAGCGTTTTTTCGAGTCCTATGGCAGATACCTCAGGGCGTAGTCGAGCGTATTCGTCAGGAACAGCCAGATGTCATAGTTTATGGTTATCTCTGTCTCTGGGGGCGCGAAGTTAGCAAGCAATTCGATGTGTTGAGGGTTTCGACACGCGCAACCTATGCGTCGAACGAACACTTCAACTTGATTGAGCAATTGCGTACCAGCGACTGGTCAGGGCTTATTCCAGGCGGATACGAGACGCTTGACCTTCTACGCCAGAGGGAAGTAGCGCGGGAAGAAATACCACATGATCCTCTGTCTACCTTATCCAACGCATTTCAGTATGCCGAAAGGTTCAATCTCGTCTTTTTACCGCGTATGTTCCAGCCAGCAGCCGAAACGTTCGACGAGCGCTACGTTTTTGTCGGACCCTCCCTTTCTCCACGTTATGAATATCCCGATTTTCCCTTTGATCAACTCGATGCCACACGTCCGCTTCTCTATATTTCGTTGGGCAGCCTGTTTACTGATCGACCAGATTTCTACCGTCAATGCTTTGCAGCTTTTGCTGACTCACCCTGGCAAGTTGTTTTATCGATAGGTAAGCACGTTAAGCTAGAGGAACTGGGAACTATCCCAGAGCACTTTTTGGTAGCTTCTTATGCTCCTCAACTCTCTCTTCTGTCTCGCGCTCGCCTTTTTCTCACGCACGCGGGGGCAAACAGTATTATGGAGAGTATATACTCTGGCATACCGATGGTTCTGTACCCCCAGCAGCCAGAACAGATTATGAATGCGCAACGAGTCATTGAACTGGGCTTGGGAAGCCTTCTGGAGAAAGAAATGCTTTCTCCTGAAACCTTGCGGTCAGTTGTTAATGAGGTTGCTTCAAACAATGCCTTTTATGAACGAGCTGCCCGCATACAGGAGGAGGTACACGCGACTGGCGGCTACCAGCGAGCTACTGATGCGTTGATGCAGTTCGTCGCAAGTATGAACTGCTGACCAGGCGTTTCTCACCTGGAAGCATTTGCCGTTTTTGTACTCGCCCGTTTCCTTCAAGCGAAAACGGGCGGTACTTATCTTCTGAATTTTATGCTGGTCTCAGGAAGTAAAGCTCAATGAGCGCAAAACCGCGTCAGGAGAAGAAGCTCTTATTCCGGTTGCCTGCTCCACAGCGTTTCCTGATGGCTCGAAGATCGACCAGGTTGCGATTGCGACCATCCTACGGGCGATCACTTCAGGAACTCCTTTCGCTCTCAGTTGCTCAATAACCTTTTGCGGTGACAATTCGTGTGTGCCAATGGTGCTCCCGGAAAGAGAGGACCAGCGGTGGACGATCTCGGTCAGATTGAGCTTTTCTGGACCAGCAACCACGATTGGACCAGCGAAAGGCGTTTTGCCTGCCAGGGCAAAAGCGGCAGTTCTGGCGCAGTCCTCTCGCATGACCCAGGCCAGATGTGCCTGATTGGTAGGAATCAGCAATGTTTCATCAACTCTGAGGAGATTGAGAAGAGCAGGTAGAACCTCCGTATAGCAATGATTGCGGAGCGCGATCCATGAGATCCCAGAGGCTGCAAGAGCAGCTTCAGTTAGACCATGCTCGTATGGCAGTGGATTTGATGGATCAGTTTGCCTCCCTGCATCCGGGCAGGAGGTGTAAACGAGATGGCGAACGCCAGCCGTAACGGCGGCGCTGATCGCCGCCTGGTGCTGCCTGACACGTTGGCCAATGGCATCTGTACTGATGATGAGCAGATGTGTAACACCTGCGAAGGCAGTCTCCAGGCTGGCTGGATCATCGAAGTCAGCCCTGCGCGTGATTACCCCTCGACTGCTATAATGTTCTCTATCTTGAGGAGTGCGAGTCAGAGCGATCACATGGTTCGCTGGAACCAGGTCAAGAAGATGGTGGAGAACAAGCCGACCAAGCTGACCGTTAGCGCCAGTGAGGGCATACATGTCTATATCCTTTCCTCGCTACCTGCGGTAGGAGAGCTACTTCTTCCCTTCTCGATTTTCTGCACATCTCTGCGATCGAGAAACGCCTTTTCTTTTATGGATAAGAACTATGAAGCTTTCTCTTTCCCAAAGGTGAAGAGCTTCACGCCTTCTCTTTCGTGAAAACTTTCAGCATACAGTATAGACTCAGGAATACAATAAAGGCAAGATCATCCTCAACTAAAAATAATCCCAAATGATCTCTTTTGTACAAGCGATCTGAACCTTCAACAGGTCATCCACGGTTTCAATGCTGACAATCTCTAAACCGGTTGGCAGAACCAAAAGTGCGGATGAGTCGAAAAGCTGCATCCCGCACCTTTGCTCCAGCTTGCTGTCTGATTTTTCTCGTCTGACGCTGCAAGCGCTTGCATTTTATTTCTAAAAATGACTTGACAATCTGCTTTGAGATAGGTTATATATTCTTTGAATGGATTGCAAGCGCTTGCATAGATCTCCTCATTGATTGTTTTTTTCGTCGTCGCATATCCTTATTCTAAGGAAGGAAAAGGTAAACGATGTTTTCTCGCATTTCAGTACGTAAAGCAGGGTTGCTTGTACTTACCGGCCTGATAATGTTCGCTCTGGCGGTAACGACTTTACTTACGAGGCAAACAACCTACGCCGCCTCGGCAGTCACTATTAATGGAGCAACTACCTTTCAAACCATTGATGGTTTTGGCACCTCTGAGGCATTTGGCCAGGCAAGTTCATTAGAGAGCGCACCATCTAGTACACAACAGACAGTCCTCAATGATCTATTCAGTACTTCAACGGGTGCTGGTCTTACTATCTTGCGCAATATACTTCCCTCAACCTCCTCTGATACTATCGAGCCGAACAACCCTGGTGGCCCATCGGCCACTCCATCGTATGCGTCTCTGGGGAGCAGCGAGGGTCAGATTGCACTCGCCAAACAGGCTATGGCCTATGGGGTACAGACCTACGGCGATGCCTGGAGCGCACCTGGGTTTATGAAGACCAACGGATCAGAGAGCGGTGGTGGTACACTCTGTGGTGAGCCAAGCGCCAGTTGTAGCTCTGGCGACTGGCGGCAGGCCTATGCGAATTATCTGCTCCAGTATGTTAAGGATTATTCCGCCGCTGGAGTGCCTCTCTCGTATCTCGATTTTGTCAACGAGCCAAGCTTCGCAGCCAGCTATTCCGCTATGGTCATGTCTAGTTCGCAACTCGCAGATTTTCTCACGATTCTGGGGCCGACGTTCAAAAATGCGGGAACGAGCACGAAGATTGTCTGCTGCGACTCTGAGGGCTGGAATCTGGCGGCCGGCGATGTCAGCGCGATCGTTGGAAACCCGACCGCCTTCTCCTATGTGAATAATTTCACCAGCCACGGCTATACCGCAGCTCCAACCTCGCCAATTAACACCAACGGCAAACACATCTGGGAAACCGAATGGTCTACCTTCGATAGTCTGGACAATGCCTGGGATGACGGGAGCGATGCCTCTGGATTCACCTGGGCGCAGCACATCTATACCGGATTTACTGCGGCGAATCTGAGCGCTTTCTTCTACTGGTGGGGGGCGATCGCAAGCAGCACGACCGACAATGAAGGTCTGCTTCAGTTTAACGGGAGCAACGTTACCACTTCTGGTCGCCTCTGGGCATTGGCTAACTATAGCCGCTTCATTCGCCCTGGCGCAGTGCGTATTGGTGCCTCTTCTGGCGATAGCAATTTGCAGGTGAGCGCTTATAAGAATACGAGCGGCTCGGTGGTCGTCGTGGTTCTGAATCAATCGAATAGCAACGTCGCCGCCTCATACTCGCTGCAAAATGCAGGCGTTGCAGATGGCACGACGGTCACTCCGTACATGACCAACGGGTCAAACAACACTGCTGCTCAGGGGACAACCTCTGTGAGCGGCGGCTCATTCAGCGCGACCATTCCTGGCCGTTCGCTGGTAACCTATGTCCTCAATGGCACAAGCGGCGTCACACCGACTCCCACAACCGGGACGACTCCTACTCCCACAGCCGGGACTGGTTCTGGGGTTGCAATCAATGCCGGCGGATCAGCGACTGGTTCGTTTGCCGCCGATGAGTTCTTCAGCGGGGGCAGCACCAACTCGACGACTAACACTATCACGACCACTGGCGTCACCAATCCCGCTCCCCAGACGGTCTATCAGACCGAGCGCTATGGCAACACGACCTATACCATCCCCAATCTGAGTCCAGGAGCAATCTATACGGTCCGCTTGCATGAGGCCGAGTTCTACTGGACCAGTACGGGCCAACGCGTCTTCAATGTCTCGATCAATGGCCAGCAGGTCTTAACTAACTTTGACATCATCGCCGCGGCGGGAGGAGCCGATCGGGCGATCGTGGAGCAGTTCACGGCAACCGCCACCTCCAGTGGGCAGATCGTTATCCAGTTTACCACCGTCACAAACAATGCCAAAGTCAGTGGCATTGAGATCCTGTCTGGCGGCAGTGGCGTCACGCCCACACCCACACCCACCCGGTCGCTTCCTACTCCCACGCCTACTCCCACGCCTACTCCCACGCAATCGGTTCCCACTCCCACCCCAACCAGTGGGACGACCGGCAGCAGTTGTAGCGTCCATTACGTCGTCTCGAATCAGTGGAGTACGGGCTTCTCTGCAACCATCAACATCACCAATACTGGTTCCACAGCCATCAATGGCTGGACCTTACAGTTCAGCTTCTCGAATGGACAGGTGATCCAGTCGAGTCCCTGGAATGGCTCCTTTACGCAGTCGGGAAGCGCGGTGACGGTTACCAATCTTTCCTATAATGGGTCCATCCCGGCTAACGGCGGCACGCTGAGTTCCTCACCAGGCTTTAATGGCACCTGGAGCGGGACCAATGCATCTCCCACTGCCTTTACCCTCAACGGTGTAGCCTGTAGCGTCGTCTAATCTCCCTCTCGTGGACAATCATCGTGTGCTTCTTTTCTCTGAAGCACACGGTGATCGTAATAATTTACAAGAAGCGTCACTATGCGACACCTCCTGGACCATCCCTTGGGAGAGTGCGGCCACTTCCACCTCACGTCCTGCGAAGTGGCTTACGTCAAGTGCTCCCACCCAAAGGACAGGGCTACTTCATACTCAGCAAGCCTCTCGCTTGCGACCCCCACCCCAGGGGTTTGGGATCGGGTTGTGAGCGTAGAGACCGCGGCCTCCACGCTCACAACCCGATCCGTTGTTCAGGGAAAGGGGCCACACATCGAGTATTGAATAGCCCTACCCAAAGGACCACAGCGGTGGGATATATTCCAGGAAATTGAAAGTAGTCCCGGTTGCTGAACAAGAAAGTGCTACGGCGTTAATTGAAGGTAGTATGGTTCGTTTCT
>DAOTTJ010000233.1:0-24979 GCA_034437695.1 Ktedonobacteraceae bacterium | reverse complement strand
TACCTATGACTTTTTTGCTATTTCTGATGCTTGTGTAACTTATACCAGACGCGCACCATTCAAGATATTTGCCGCTTTTACAGCTTAACTGCGCTTATCTCCCCTCTACAGAACGCTGTTGCCGCGCATAGACCGAGTAGAGGACGATGCCAACGACGACGAGGATCAGACCGATAATGCCCAGGGCGACTGTCAGGACGATGCCTGTCTGGCCTGGACTACCTCCGCTGGGGTTTGTCGACGGCTGTGCTGTGACTGTGGCTGTCGGTGAGGGCGAGACGGTGACGCTCGGCGACGGCGATGGCGATGCTGCGGGTGAAGGCGAAGGGATAGGGGTAGGCGTGGGTGTTACTACAGGTGTAGGTGTTACACCAACTGTGGGCGTGGGCGTCATACCGACTGTGGGCGTGGGTGTGGGTATAGACACCGTTACCGTTGGGACGATGGCGGTCGGTGTATCGGTGCCGAGCAGTGATTGTTCACTGCTGGCGTGGGCATTGAATGATGGCAACGCCAGGCAGAGTATCGCCAGCAGATAAAGCAAGCCCAGAGCGGATAAACGTACAAGGCGCGAAAATTTGTGCGACACAGTCTTCTCCCTTATTTTTGCGGTTTTGTCTTGCTGGTGCGCTGACGCAGAGCTTCATAGAGCGCAATACTCCCTGCGACGGCAGCATTGAGCGAGTTAATCTGGCCATGCATGGGCAGGCTCACCAGCAGATCGCAGTGTTCGCGCACCAGGCGGCTGATGCCACGTCCTTCGTTGCCTACGACCAGGGCCAGCGGACCAGTTAAATCGGCCTGGTCGTAGGCAGTGGTGGTTTCACCAACCAGACCAATCACCCAGATATTCGCGGCTTTGAGCGTTTCAATGACTCTGGTCAGATTGGTTTCTTGTGCGATCAACAGGTGTTCTGTGGCACCTGCAGAGGTTTTGACGACGGTGGCGTTGACTTCTGCTGCGTGGTGCTGTGGGATGATCGCGCCGTGTACTCCGGCTGCCTCTGCTGTGCGTAACAGCGAACCTAGATTGTTCACGTCCTGGATGGCATCCAGGATGAGCAGAAAGGGGGCTTGGTTTTTGTTGTGAGCAGATTCCAGCAGGTCTTCGATGGTTGCGTATTGACGAGCCTCTACTACTGCCAGGCAACCCTGGTGGACTGCCCCCTGGCTCAATTGGTCCAGCCGCTGGCGCGATACTGTTTCGAGTGGGATATGCTGGCTGGCGATCTCCTGGAGAATACTGGCCAGCGCAGGTGCTTCGCGCTGGCCCTCGGCGATGAGCAGGCGTTTGACTTTGCGCTTCGAGCGCAGGGTCTCAAGTACTGGATTGCGGCCCCAGACGTAGTCGGGCATGACAAGCCTCCTTATACCTCTACTTCTTCATGTTTCCCTGGCGGAAGCTCCTTGAGCACGCGAGGATCGATCTGCTCTGATATAGATAGGGTTGTTTTCCCCGTCAGGCCGGTTGATTGCGGAACCCACGCAATGCACGCTCTTCGGTTGAAAAGGTGCTCAGGCATGTATTCTAGCACAGCCAGGGGTGGTTGGAAAGAGGGTGGAGGCTGGCCGCCTGGGCTTTTCTGCTTGTCCCATAGGCATGAAGGTAGCAGAGAGGTGCTCTCTGCACTCCTGTTTTGCCTGTTTTACCTCCGGTAGAACAGGCAAAACAAAAGAAAAAGTTTGTTGGGGACATCCCAAACTTTTTACAGGTAGGTTTTTTATCTTTCCCTAGTTGTCGGGCAAGATCGCCCCACCCCCAAAGAGAAGCATTCAGCGAAAAACCTACCCGTGCAAAACACCCCAAACCTCGGTTAAGGGCTGTAGCCCTTAACCATCCCGCTACGTCCGCGCTGTGGATGGTTCGGGTGCTACTAGGGCTGGAATCTCTGGTTGGTGGTGTTCGGCTGTGCTCTCGGTTTCGCTCAGGCCGATCCTCTGCCAGAGCCAGCGCAGCGGTGCCGGTGCCCACCAGTTGAGATTACCAAGCAGACGCATGGTGGCCGGGACGAGCAGCATGCGGATAAGTGTCGCGTCTATGATCACGGCGATGGCGAGGCCAATGCCTATCTCCTGGACCAGGATGATTTTCGAGGTGCCAAAGGCTCCCAGCACGATCGCCAGGAGTAAGGCCGCGCTAGTGATTAACCAGCCGGTGCGTTGGATGCCCGAAGAGACTGCGAGTCGATTATCGCCTGTCTGGTCGAAACGCTCTTTGATGCGACTGAGCAGAAAGACCTCGTAGTCCATCGAGAGGCCAAAGGCGATAGCGAAGATCAGGACTGGCTGTGTGGCGTCGATGTTGCCGGTTGTGGTGAAATTTAGAAGGGATTGCAGATGCCCATCTTGAAAAATCCAGACCAGGCCACCGAAGGTCGCGGTGAGCGAAAGGACATTGAGAAGGATTGCTTTAATCGGTATAATCAGCGACCCCGTCATCAGGAAGAGCAGGATAAAGACCGATACGATGATTACCAGGAAGGCATACGGCAGCGTCCTTCCGAGGCTGGTCAGCAGGTCCATCTGGATTGGCGTTGCGCCGTCGACCAGCGCGGTCAATCCCCCCTGCGTGTGTATGGCTCGTATCTGGTTCACTATGTTGATGGTTGCCGCCGAACGCTCGGCTGGCTGGAGGGCCACGACGACCTTGCTGAGGTTACCCTGAGCAAGCTGCGCTGCTACTTGCGCGAGCTGCGGACTTGCGTTGGGGTGCGCGTAGAGTTGCTGGTATTCGCTCAAGGTAAGCGTGGGACTGACTGTCACCAGGCTGTCTACGCTGAGGACTCCCGAGACTCCTTGTATACTCTTGATATAGCTGTCGAGGCTGGCGAGGTTTTGCGCCGCGAGCGCGTCTCCCGGAGTGGTGACGACGATGACTAGCTGCGCTTTCCCCTGTTGAGTAAAGTTCTGGCTGAGCTGCTCGTTGACTACACGCGTCTCCTGGCCAGCGGGTAGGATGGTGATATCGGGGGTGGCGAAGGAGATGTGCAGGAATGGCCAGCCGAGGACGAACAGGATGGCCAGCACGGCCAGTGCCACCGGAATTGGCCAGCGCATGACCGCTGTGGCAAGACGATACCACGCACCCTGTTGCTCGCCGGTTTGGGTGGATCGTCTACGGCGCAGGAA
This sequence comes from Ktedonobacteraceae bacterium, assembly GCA_034437695.1. Lineage (GTDB taxonomy): Bacteria > Chloroflexota > Ktedonobacteria > Ktedonobacterales > Ktedonobacteraceae > Paraktedonobacter. The sequence continues at coordinate 21,850 of DAOTTJ010000233.1, read as the reverse complement.
ACGGTTGAAGGAGAGGGAGTTAATGCGCTTGCCCAGCAAAGCGAGCACCGCTGGCAGGAGGGTCAGAGAGGTCAGCATCACGGCCAGAATGGCAGCGATGGCCCCCAGGCCTATACTGCGCAGAAATGGCAGCGGGAAGAGCATCAGACTGAGCAGCGCAGTGCTGACCGTCAAGGCCGAGAAAATAATCGTCCGCCCGGCGGTGCGCATAGTACGTTGCAGCGCACCGCGCACATCGTTTTCGTCGTGGCCCAGCTCTTCGCGGAAACGCGTGATGATAAACAGCGCGTAATCGATGGAGAGTCCAAGACCTAGCATGGTGACGACATTAGTCGCATAGGTGGATACATCGGTGAAGAGGGTGATCAAGCGCAGGGCCGCAAGTGCGAACAGGATAGCCGCACCCCCGATCAAGAGCGGAATACCCGCAGCGATGACGCCACCAAAGACAAAGAGTAGCAGAATGGCCAGAATGGGGAAGGTAATAGTCTCGGCCCTGGCCAGGTCTGCGTTGGTCTGGTTATTGATAGCCTGGTTGATCGGCACGCTTCCTCCGGTGGTCACCTGGAGCGTTGACGAGACAAACAACGGCTTCAACGCTGTATATTGAGCGATCTTGTCTGGCAGACTCTGGCTGCTCAACCGCAATGTAGCAAAGGTTTCGTGACCATCTCTGGAGATAAAACTCTGGTTGTGGGTGGAATAATATGAGTTGAGTGAGACGACCTGGGGTCTTGATTGAAGTGAGTTCAATAGGGTGGTTGCCGCCTGCGTAAAGGCCGGATCGCTGGCGTGCAGTGTGCCGCTGCGCAATAAGATAATCACATCCGGCGCAGAGCCTCCCAAGCGTGTATCAAGTAGCTGCTCAGCCTGCGTTGAATCGCTACCAGGGTCGCCGTAACTGCTACTGTGCAGACTACTAAAAACACCAACGCCAAAAACGCCAGCCGCAAGCAGGAGAGCCAGCGCAGTCACAAAGACATACCAGCGTGCGCGATAGAGAAAGCTACCGAACCTTGTTAACATCGTTTGCTCCTTAGACATGGTTTGTTCAGGCGTTTCTCTCCAGTTATACTTGTCCATAAAAGGATGAAGTAAAGTGAATGAGCCTCATTCACTGCATGCTAGAGAATGGAGTCGCTATCGCTTCTCCTGTGAGAAAACGCTCTCTAGTGTATCTATTTAATTACTAATGAATGAACCTCATTCATTAGTAAAAATACGTGATAGGCTGGCTAAAGTTGCAAAGCAGAGTAAAATTAGTTTGTGTTCTCCTGGTTGGGTGGATAGACTTTTGGGCTGAGTGGCGAGCCGAAGAAGAGGCGTTCGAGCAGCTCGATCATACATTCGCGATAGCGTTCCTCATTTGCGCCTAGTTCCAGGCAAAAGCAGTCATAGATTGCCGAATTGACCATATTAAAGAGTAGATTAGCATATATTTCGGTATCAAAAGGTATGAAATCGCCTTTATCGACAAAATAGCGTAAAAAGGCGTCGATCGATTCGGTGATTGTATGCATACCTCGTTGTTTGATTGCGAGTTCCTGGGGGTTCTGGATATCGATCTGGAGCAGCGAAGAGAAGGCGCTTTTGGTCTGATTGAGCTGAAAAACCCTCTCGACTATAGCCCTGGGGATGCGTACGAGCGGGAGCGCCAGGATCTGCGGGTCATTGAGAACGGCTGTAATCTCTTGAGCGCCGATTAGCGAGGTTTCGATATAGATCTCGCGTTTGTTATGAAAGTAGAGATAGACTGTTCCCACTGCGATGCCGGCGGCGCTTGCGATTTCAGCAATCGTCGTTTCTTCGTAGCCCTGGCGACCAAAGATGTCGCGGGCCGCGAGGAGGATCGCTTCGCGTTTCTTACGAGCGCTTTCTACTTGCTTCGTGGGGAGCAGGGTTTTTTCCAGCATCGTCACTCTACTTTCTATCCTGGCAACGTATCATCTTCATTCTTATATACCAGATAGCAAGGGCAAAGTCAATCTGTCGGAAAAAGACTGTGCAGTTCGCGGACGGGTGCAAAGCTCTGGCGGTGATGTGGAGTTGCGCCGTGTGTCTGGAGGGCGGCGAGATGCGCGGGGGTGCCGTAGCCTTTATGCTGATCGAAGCCATAGGCGGGATACGTCTGATGAAGCTGGCGCATCAGATGGTCGCGGGTGACTTTGGCGATGATCGATGCGGCTGCGATAGAGAGACAGCGGGCGTCACCTTTGATCAGTGAGCGCTGCGGGAGTGGGATATCGCGTAGGAGCAGGGCGTCGAGCAACAGGGCCTGAGGTGCGGGCGAGAGCTTGACAAGGGCCTCTTTCATTGCGATCTTTGTGGCCTGAAGGATATTGCAGCGATCGATCAATTCAACTGAGCCAATGCCGACACCGATGGCCAGGGCGTGCTGTTGGACGGCCAGAAACAGTCGTTCGCGGGCCAGGGGGGTAAGTTGCTTAGAGTCGCGGACGCCGTCCAGAAGGGTAGAGATCTCGGCGGTAAGTGGAAGGATCACCGCCGCGGCTACGACTGGACCTGCCAGGCAGCCGCGTCCGGCTTCATCAAAGCCGGCAATAAAAGAATAGCCCTGATGAAACAGGGCCAATTCTTCTTCAAGGGTTGGGTATTGCGGTGGTTTAATCTTCGTTTTGTTCACGGCTGGCACTGACTTTGCTGCTCTTGAGGGTTGCTTTCGCTATCTCTGCGGCCTCTTTGGCGGCAATTTCTTTGGCTGACATTGGGCGAATCTCTTTCAGACGAGCCGCTTTGCCAGTCAGGCCACGCAGGTAATAAAGCTGTTTGCGGCGCACGCGAGCGTGGCGCAGGATCTCTATTTTCTCGATGCGGGGCGAGTTGATCAGGAAGGTACGTTCAACGCCGACGCCGTGGGTGATGCGGCGGACGGTGAAATTGCGATTAACACCACCGCCACGCAGGCGCATAACCACCCCTTCGAAGGGCTGAAGGCGTTCGCGGTTACCTTCAACAACCTTTACTTGCAGGCGTACCGTGTCGCCTGATTTGATGGTGGGAACATCCTGACGGAGCTGGGCATTTTCGACTGCAAGGAGCAGGGCCTGCCCGGCAGGTTTTACCACCGTTTGTTTCTCAGCCATATTGTCTTCATCCTGCCTTTTTAAAAGGGTTTAAACATAGTACTGCGGAGCCGATATCTGCAACCGCTCAAGTGCAGCCGGGAACGCCGTTCGCTAGGATGCGATCGCGCTTGCAAGCGTTTTCAGTCACCCGGTATTCATGGAAAGAAAGATCCATGACATTCTGGCCGGGCAAGAGACCTGCCGATCTGGTTTTAGTCTGCCTGGGTCTGTTTGTTGAGCTGTTTCATCAACCGGGATTTCCGGCGGGCAGCGTTGTTGCGATGAATGACGCCCTTTTTTGCGGCGCGATCCAGCTCGCTGATGGCCTGGCGTACGCTCTCTTCGGCGTCTGCACCGGATGTGATGGCCTGACGTGCCTTTGTAACGTTCGTCTTTACAATCGATTTGACCATACGGTTGTGCAGGCGGCGTTTCTGTTCCTGGCGCATGCGTTTCTCTGCTGAGGCATTATTGGGCATGTATAGCTATTCCTCCCCGGAACGTCTGTCCTACATGGGTTTTGTTTTTTACAAAAAAGCCGACAGTTTGTCGGTCTAAGTGCCAGAGGATTATAGCAGATGTTTTGTGTGCTGTCAAATCGTCCCCGGCAAGGGACTGCTGTCCTTTTCACGGGTAGGTTTTTGTCTTTCCCTGATGGTCGGACACGCTTGCCTCACCCAAAGAGAAGAAGGTGCAGGAAGGAGCTTTTCAGGCGCAATCTGCGCCTGAAAAGCTCCTTCCTGCACCGTGAGACTTGCGCTTCGCCACAGCGAAGCGTTCAGCGAAAAACCTACCTGTGTAAAACACCTCAAACCCCGATCAAGGGCAGTGGTCCTTGACAATCCCGCTACGTCTTCGCCGCAGGCGCACTTATGAAAAAACCTGTGCCTGTAAGGCGTTGACCTGACTGGGAAGTTTAGCTGTGGTTGGTTTCGCGGAATGTCTTGAGCAGTTCGGCGTACCAGTGGCCGCTGGCTTTGATCACGCGGGTCTGCGTCGGATAGTCGACGTAGACGATGCCAAAGCGTTTGCTATAGCCTTCGGTCCATTCAAAGTTGTCCATAAACGACCAGACGAAGTAGCCGCGCAAGGGGACGCCAGCTTCGATGGCCTGCGCAATGCTCTCGATATGGTCGTGCAGGTAAGAGACGCGGCGCGGATCGTCGACCGTGCCATTGCCATCCCAGGTGTCTTTGAAGGCTGCGCCGTTTTCTGTGATATAGATGTTCGGGACCGTGTAGCGGGCGGCGAATTGCACCAGGAAGTCTTTGAGTCCAAGTGGATAGATTTCCCAGCCCATATCGGTATAACACGCTTCTGGTACAGGTGAAACGTGTTCGCACCTGTCGGCTAGCGGCTGTTGTGCCGCGCCCCGAATGACCTGACGCGAGTAGTAGTTGATCCCCAGAAAATCGAGGGGTGCCGAGATGATAGCAAAGTCGTCTGCCTGCATGGGCGGCTGATCTACTCCCATGTTTTCAAAGAGTCTGTCAGGATAATGTCCGCGGAAGAGCGGGTCCAGAAACCAGCCATTGCTGAAATCTTCGCACAGCGCGACATCGCGTCGGGTTTCGGGCAGGTCGTTGGCGGGATAGACCTGGGAAACGTTGAGTGTAATGCCGACCTGAATGCCAGGTTTGATGTTGGCGCGTAGCCGTGGGACGGCCAGGCCGTGTCCAAGCAAGAGAACGTGTGCCGCGTCGACGCCCGCCTGGCGGTCGCTTTTGCCGGGGGCGTGGACGCCAATCCCGTAGCCCAGATAGGCACTGCACCAGGGTTCGTTGAGCGTAATCCAGCCCGCGACGCGGTCGCCAAGCCGTTGCGCGACGATTTCGGCGTAGTCGGCAAAGGCGTTGGCTGTGTCACGGTTCAGCCAGCCGCCTGCCTGTTCCAGGGGCGAGGGCAGATCCCAGTGGTACAGCGTGGCAAACGGCGCGATGCCTTTGCTGAGCAGCGAGTCAACCAGGCGATCATAAAAATCCAGACCTGCGGTGTTGACGGTGCCGCGTCCCTGGGGTAGGATGCGCGGCCAGGAGAGAGAGAAGCGGTAGGCCCCTACGCCGAGCTGGCGCATCAGGTCGATATCTTCTTCGACCAGGTGATAGTGGTTGACAGCAATATCCCCATTGTCGCCCTGAAATGTTTTGCCTGGAATGGCGGCAAAATCGTCCCAGATCGACGAACCCCGGCCATCTTCTGAGGTCGCGCCCTCAATCTGATAGGCCGCGGTAGCAGTTCCCCAGATAAAGTTGGCGGGAAAACGTCTGGCCAGGTCAGGGTCAGCGATGAGGTGGTTCTGTCTATTGTGGGTAATGCTCATATGTTCTCCTCTTCAATATGGTAGGTAGAGTATCGACCGCGATCCCTGCGATCTGCGGTGCTTTAAGACAGTTGAGGTCAATGCAACATTCTGACTACTGCACGCTTTCTATCCTTCCAGTGGCGTAAATGCGGACGAGCCATTCTCCTCATCGATGTCTGCCTCGTTCGTTTGACATGGGCGGCAACCGCGCTGTTGCCAGGTTTTATGAGCACAAGTTCGATGTCTCTCAGGGACAGTCCAGCATCCTTGAGGGACAGGTCATACCCGGTATGCCAGCTTGGCGTATTACACGCCTTCGCTCCAATGCTACCGCGTCATCTGTTTGACGATGGTTCCAGGGTTCCAACCGGGAAATGTCTAGCTTGCCTTCAGCCGCGACGGCGAACACGCTTGAGACCACCATTCGTCACGTGGGAAAAACCTGTATGCCCGAGCTTTTATGTGACGCATGGAAGCTGTCGCACTCACCAGTCGCGTTTAAGCGGCCTTCGCGACTGTCTCTCAATGGCTAGCTATTCCTGCATGACATAAGTATCTCATAAACAGTCGTGGTAATAAAGACCTTCGCCCGTCTCTTTCAGCATTCCTCAAAAGTCTTTTCTTCTCCTAATCAATACATGGGTCAAAGCAAGCTGTGGGCGGACTTAGGCGGGAGTGCAGAGGGCGCAGCCCTTTGCCGGGGTTTGGGGTGTCCCTAACAAACCTTTTCTTTTATTTTGCCTGTTTTACCGTAGGCAAAACAGGCAAAATAGGAGTGCAGAGGGTATCCCTCTGCTAAAGTCTGCACGCATGGAAAACACCTCACACTCGCTGTCCCCTGCACCTTTCAAGGTCAGGCAAAGGTATGCGCAATAAAAGGTATAGCGTCGTTGATGGATAAAAAGATCGCATTATCTTAATGCATGTTAATCCAACATTATCTATTGTATTGAGATTTAAGTCACGTAGGTAGTGAACGATCGGGTGAGCTATGTTATAATCAATGGCAGATATCCAGCCAAATTACTAAACGAAGCAAGGCAAATAAGCAGCATGAGTATCTCGCAGACTACACCAGAAGAAACCGTCGCTGGTCAGCGATTCTGTCCCCAATGTCATGCCACATTACCGCGGCGTGCGACTTTTTGCAGTTCCTGTGGTGAACGTTTGGAGAAGAAGAAGCCCTCTATTGTTCCTGAAGCAGAAGATATTACTCTTTTTTATCGTATTACAACTCTGGTGCGCAGACAACCGTATAGTAACCTCTACTTTGCTCTTGATAAACGTCCATCGGTACCAGCTAATCAGTCGCGTATGGTAGCGATCCGCGATGTGGAGATCGCCAATTTAAAGAAAGAGACCAGGGCTGAGATCATTGCCCTGACGCAGCAGGAGTACGATCGTTTGCGGCGTCTCAGTATTCCCGCGTTGTTGAGTAGTATTGATTTGCGCATTTCGCAGGGGCATCTTTTCTTGATTTCTGCGATGCCATTCCTGCCTGAGATGGTGAATGGGGAAGACGGGAAATCCAGGAACAGGCTGTATACGCTGCAAGATTTCTTGCAAAGTGGTCAGGGTTTGCCTAAAGAATCGCAGGCGCTGATCTGGATGCACAAGCTGGGGCAAGCTGTTGAGGAGTTGCACCAGCAGGGTATCGTGCTTGGTGATCTCGATCCGTATACGATCGTCCTGGACAAAAATAGCGTAGAGGCCGATCCCAGGCTGATGGTTTTCTGGCTTCTGCCGGAGATTCGTCGCTTGCTTCCTCCTCCGCCTGGTGGACCGCGCTATTCCTATTTTTGCGCTCCCGAGGCCCTTCAGGGGCGTGTAGGAATCTCCTCGGACATCTATAGTCTGGGTGCTTTGCTCTACCTGTTGCTGACTGGCACGCCGCCCGATGAGTCGACTCTGCGCAATCGGCGGCGCTTGCGTGGACCACGTGAGATCAATGCGCGGATCAGTCCGCACGTTGATAGGTGTGTGATGCAGGCGCTGGCGTTCGAGCCTGATGAGCGTTTTGCTAGCGTCGGCGCGTTGCTGGAAGCTCTGGACGATATAAATTTCCGGCGTACTGTGCATAAACCGGCGCGACCGCAGCCGGTTGCTCAGCCGCCGAGTCTTGTCGCGATAAGTGAAGCGGAGACGGTGCGCATTGTACCGCTTTCACAGAAAGATGTGATGCGCTGGCAGGCAGCTCACAGGGAGGAGCAGGCGAAAGAGCGTGGCGTGCTGCCGGTCATGGATGTCTTTCCGCGTCCCGCCTCGACGCCGCTGCCCACGCTGCCTCTGCCTGTGGTGCCGGAGCCGCGCGTCGGCGTTTCATCCGATGCGCTGCCAGTGACGCCTCTGCCCGGCGACGAACCCCCTGTTCAGCAGCCAGCTCAGGTGCTGAATGAGGGTGATACCCCTCCGCCTGTCCCTGGCGTGGCAAAGTCGGACTGGCGCGGGCGCATCACCGGTTTCTTGCCAAACTTGAAGGTAGCGGAGCACGAGAAGACTCAGCCCCCGGCAGTGACGAAGAAAGGCACGCGTGCGCGGAAGGTCAAGCCCGCGCCTGCGCTCCCTGCGTCGGAGAGTGATGCCTCGCTGCTCAGGCAGTTCCAGCGTCTGATTATGGGTAAGCAGCAACACGCGGTCGACGCGGCGGCTATCATCGAGACTCCGCTGCGTATCAGACCCGACCAGGCGTATAACCTGCGCATGCATCTGATGGGACGCGATGAGCCAGCTACTCCCCCTATCCAGGCGCAGGGCGCAGTCTCTGGCGGTTTAAGCGCCTTTGTCCACGGAAGCACCGTTCAGGTGGAGGTGCGCTCTGTCCTCCAGCAGGGCTATACCTATGTTTTGCAGCGGGCGGTTGTGACGATTCCTGCCAGCGGCTACGCGGCCGAAGTGACTATCCCCATGCAACCACAAACGGGCGGAGCGGCGAGCCGCCGCGACCGTCTGCATGTCTTTTTTCTCGATGAACTGCACAATCCATTGTATGAAAAACCTTTTGTCATTGAGGTCTTTATCTCACCGCTCGTCCAGTTCGGACGCGAAGGCCACCAGGTTTTGACTATCCCGCTTTAAGCCTGGGTGGCCCTGCTCGCTATCGCGCCTTCATTGGTAGTTCATGACCCGAAAATAAAGACGGTGGTTCCCATCATTGTATAGAGGAGAATGAGCAGGAGGCCTTCGAGCCAGACCAACTCTCCGTCGCGGGTAATCTCGCTGAAAAGGAATGTGGCCAGTGCCAGTACGGCGAGTTCGACGATGCTGAAGACGAGGTCGAGGTGCATCGGCGTGGCCAGACTGACCAGTACCAGAATCGGTGCCAGCAGGAGGGCGATCTGGATCGAGGAGCCGGCCGAGGCTGCGAGTACCATGCTCATTCGTTTCTCCAATGCCATGCTGATGGTGTTAAAATACTCTGGTAGACCACCGATCAGTGGTATAAAGATCAGACCGACAAAGGCCGCGTTCCAGTGGAGCGCTACCGTCAGCGGCTCGATGGTGTTGACCAGGATGTCCGAGAGCCAGCCTACCGTTGCGGTGGCTGCGATCAGCAGGAGCAGCGCGAGCCACAGGTTGGATCTGTTCTCCATAGGCTGAGCAGATGCCTGCCGCTTGCCAGACTCAGCCCTGGGTGTGGTAGCTGCGATTGGCTGCGTCACAGCGCTGGTCTCGGCTGGAGTGACGGTTTCAACTGGCGGCGTGACAGGCGTTGACGCGTCGATTGCACTTGGCAAACTTGCGCCGGTCTGCTGGCCGGCCTCGTGGTTGACTATCGCTACAACTGCTTTATCAATGGTGTTGAGCACAGCGGTTTTTCCCTTGCGTGTGCTTCGCGCAAGGTGGTGACGATAGGCCAGCAGACGCATGATAGCTTTGGTTGAACGCTCGCCTACAACTGGATCAAACTCGTCGTCCTGTTCATCGCCAGGCGTATCACCCAGGCGAAAGACGCTAAAGAGGATCGAGGCCACGTAGCCGATTAGGAGCAGAATAGCTATCCAATCTGAGAGCAGGATGCCATCCTGGATCACCAGCGCGTGCGCATACCCCTGGTGCGCGGCCAGGAGTTCAGCGAAGGTTGGCAGCACCAGACCACCCATGCAGAGCGTAAGTAACGAGGCATACTGGCTGGCTGGTCGGCTCTCAAAGTGTAAGTGACCACCTTTGACTGCGCCGATGAAGGTCGAAACGCCTAGCACCAGCAGAGCATTGCCGAGAATTGAGCCGATGATCGAGGCTCGCACGACCTCTATCAGTCCGGCGTGCAAAGCAAAAATACCGATAATGAGTTCGGTTGCATTGCCGAAGGTGGCGAAAAGCAGACCACCAACGCGCTCGCCGGTATGTTCAGCGACCTGCTCTACGGCCTGTCCAATCAAGGCCGCTACAGGAACAATACCTAGCGCAGCCAGAATAAAAAGCAGCGGCGAAGGGATGGGCAGGTGCAGCACTTCAATTATAACCGTTATAAGTGTAAAAAAAAGTAGAGCGTAAAGCCAGCGTGGCATAGATATCTCCTCCTTGAAGAAAAGTTGACGACGCAGTTATAATCGAAAGCGTTAATTGGCATATCTATCTGCCGTTATGCTACATCAGAGAAATGTAACCAGCAATACTGTTCGCCTGCAATCGGTGAAAGCTGGTGAGGAGGCGCACAGACGGACGCTTCTCTCCCAACGCCTTCGCTTGCCCGTCTGTATACCAGATCGTTTGAGCAAACATAAGGAGTTAAACACAATGTCAGAATTGGTGACCAATCCCGGCGAAGCGGAGCACCGACCCAACCACGGACACCATCTGGAAGGTGGGAAAAAACATGGCCCTTTTGCTTATGCTTCGGGTGAGATCCTTGAGCGCGGCGATTCGCTCGTCTACGCTGTCGTTGGCATGTGTTTCTTCCTGGGAGCAGTTTTTGCTCTAGGTTATAGTTTCTGGGATTTTGGCAGTACCATGTGGGGTCTTTTCACAGGCGTACCCGAACTTGCTGGTACAACCCCCCAGTCGATTGTTGCCAACGCGATTATCAAACTGGTCTCAGACCTGCTGCTTGTTTTGATCATTATGGAAGTGCTCAGCACGGTCATCCACTATTTAAAATCGCATGCAACCTCTCTGCGTCCTTTCCTCTTTATTGGCATCATCTCCGCGACCCGAGGTATTCTCTCAATTGGTGCGCGACTCTCGGTCGAGACCGTCAAGGTGGACGACTTCAATCGTGCAATGATTGAACTTGGTGTCAATGCCCTGGCTATTCTTGCACTCGGTATCACGTTAAGGCTGCTTGGCAGAATGGCCGATGACCGCTAAGAGTGTCCGGTTGCGCGAGGTGGCGTATTCCGGTCTATAATACCATCAGCGTCTACAGTAATCATACGCATGAACCCTATGCCCTTTGCACAGGTAGGTCTGGGGTGGGGCGGTTCCGACCAACATAGACATGAAGCGAAGCGCGAGTGCACAGGGCGGCAGCCCTTTGCCGGGGCTTGGGGTGTCCCCAATACATTTTTTTCTTATGTTTTGCCTGTTTTACCGGAGGCAAAACAGAGTGCAGAGAGCACCTCTCTGCTACCTTCATGCTTATGCTCGGTCAAACTTCGATTGACGACCCCAGTCAAGGGGTGCAACCCCTTGACTGGGGTTCTGGGGCTGTGTCCCAGCCTTCTTCTCCCTCGGCGTTGCCGCAGGCGACGCGTCAGAGGAAGCTTGACAGAGCATTATGGGTGGGGCGGTTCCGACCAAGAGTCGAGGCAAGGACGAAAAACCTTTTGTGCTTGTTTTGTTCTGATTTGACAAAATCAGGGATAGCTCATATGGCCAAACATCCCAATATGATATAAGTTTCATCCCAAATGTGCTAAAATAAACCTTACCAATCAGGAATTATTGTTGATCTGGTCATTATTTCGACCCTCTCTGCAAGAGAAGTAAAGGGTAATAGAATGTTGTCTGCAGAGAAGCAACACAACTGGCTTGTGCCTTTACGCGTGCGTTTTCGCGTCCCCACCGATTTTACGCTCAGGGAACAGGTCCCCCAAACAGAGAGTCCGACCTTACCCCGTTCTTCACCTCCACCCCTTGAGGAGGATAATGAGCCTACCGCACCTTCTCTTCCCACTATCACGCATGCCACCTTTCAGCAGAATCGCCAGATTAAAGAGTTAATTCGCCTGGGCAATGTTCTGCGTGCCGAGCAGGGCTTGAGCGAGGTCCTGGACCAGGTAGCTTCTTCGATGACCGCCAGTACAGGCTTTCGCGCCTCGGTGATCAAGATGATCGAAGAGGAGTACGATTGTTTGCATGCAGTGGCGTTTGCTGGCATCTCCGACGAAGATAAGCAGACCTTGCGGGCGCACCCCATGCGCGTCGGGCAGATGCTGCGTATGATGAAGTCCGAGTTTCAGATCAGTCAGAGCTATTTTATCTCTCACGATAACATGCATCTATTTGAAGATATCACTATGGTTGGCGGAGAGGGTGAAGTGGAAGATCACCAGCCGGGGGATTGGCATCCGATGGACATGCTGATAGTTCCACTCTTCAGTCCGCGTCAGCGTAAACTGCTTGGCTTTCTCTCGCTCGACGATCCGGTCAATGGCAAAGTGCCAACCGAGGAGAGCATTGAGATGGTGGAGCTGTTTGCGAACCAGGCGGCGATTGCAATCGATACTGCGCGTTTGTTCCACGAGCGCGAGACGGAGCGCCTGACTTTAGAGCGTGCGATCGTCGATCTGCGGCGTGATCTGGAGCGCGTGCAGCGTGGTGATTTGCGCGTGCGGCTGCCCTATTTACATGAGAAACTTGAGCCAGTCGTCGATGCAATTAATCAGATGATCGGCGAGATGAGCGGTATTCTGGGGAGTGTGCAGAAGGTGACGCAGGCGGTCGATGAGCATACGCAAGATGTACAACATCATTCGGACCTGCTGGCCAGGGATGCCGATCAGCAGGAGCGTCAGGTGCAGCATATCTCGCAGGAGATCGGTGAAATGACCAGCATTATGCACGGCGTTTCAGAGAATGCAACGCAGATTTCCAGCGTATCGACAGATGCGCGGGAAGTAAATGCCGAGGGGCAGAAGCAGATTGCACGTGCGATTGATGGGATGCGCCAGGTACGCGAGTTTACTGTACGTTCCTCGCAGGTGATGAAGCGTCTGGGCGAGAGCGGTCAGGAGATCAATGGGACCGTTGCGGAGATTTCGGACCTGACCACGCGCATGAACCTGCTGGCGTTAAATGCCGCTATTGAGGCAGTGCGAGCCGGGGATCGGGGTCATGGTTTTGTTTTGATCGCTCAGGAGATACGTTCGTTGGCCCTGCTCAGTGCCGAGGCGGCCCGCAAAGTTTCGATGCGCCTGTTCACCATTCAGCACGAGACAGTGACGGTCGCGGAGAGTGTCGAGCAGAACCTGCAAAAAGTTGTCAGGCAGTCAGAGTTGGTTGCTCAGACTGGAGTCGCGCTAGATGCGATAACCATTGTCACGGAGCAGATGTCCGATCTTGTCGATGGGATCTGCGGTGCGGCGGAGAATCAGGCTCACGGCTCACGGCGCGTGGCATACTCGGTTGAAGAGATTTCGCGCATGGCCAGCGCAATTACTACCCATATGCTAGAGATGCAGCAATCCCTCTCCCACCTGGTAGAGCTGACCAACTCTTTGCGCACACGCATGGCGGTCTTTCGCATCGCCGAAGCCAATTGAACGACGCACCCTGTGCCTACAGTGGGTGTACCGGCGACAGATGGAGACAAAAGGGAGACGCTGCCTCACCTGCATCTGTGCCGGTCGACTGCTAGTTTTTGGCGAGTGCCTCGGGTGCCGGTCGGGTCTTGCGTCTTCTCCGGCGTTTCTTTGCCGGTGGTGGATCATATTCGCGATAGATCTTGCGTCCAATCTTCCACCCCAGGACGCCGCAGGCGATCGCGCAAGCAAAAGCCAGGACTCCCATCAAGATGCGCACGCTCAGTCCGAGTAGTCCATAGTTATTCTGAAACAACTGGCTGAGAGGATCGGCGTACAGGCGGCTGAGTACAGCCAGTGAGAGACTCAAGAGCAAACCAATCATTATTCCCAAACAGCAGCCCAGCGGTCCACCGTTGGCTTCACCCTGCGCTTCTGGCGGGAGGAGGTCTACAGACGCAGAAGCCAGTTCTGACGGTTGCTCACTTGTCTCTGCTGGCGGATCTATCGGCTCATCAACTTGGTTCTCTGTATCCAGGTTATCTGGTGGAGACGCATATTCGTCGAAAGGTACTTGTTCAGGCATAGCATTAAAATGTTCCAAACTGACGATCGCCCGCATCTCCCAGGCCTGGCAAAATATAGCCCAGGTCGTTCAGGCTCTCATCGAGCGCAGCGACGTAAATATCAATATCAGGATGCTCCTGTGAAAGCTTGAGCAGTCCATAGGGAGCGGCGAGGATACACACATACGAGAGACGCGGTATGCTGCGCTTCTTCAGGATCGAGATGGCATCGATGGCTGAACCGCCGGTTGCCAGCATCGGATCGACCGCGTACGCTACCTGGAGGTCGATCTGATAGGGGAGCCGGTTGTAGTATTCGCGGGCCTGAAGCGTCCGTTCGTCGCGCCGCAGACCCAGGTGCCAGACCTGAGCTTCGGAGATTACCTCACGAAAGCCTTCTGCCAGACCAAGCCCGGCCCGCAGGATAGGCGTAATCCCTATGCCGCCCGCCAGACGTTGACCTAGCATTGGCTCCAGCGGCGTTTCGATCCGCTGATCTTCCAGATGGAGCGTTGCAGTGGCTTCATAGGCCAGCAGAGCACCAATCTCTTTGACCAGCCGATAGAACGCTGGCGGGGGCGTATTGCGGTCGCGCAAAGCTGTCATCTTGTGCTGCATAACCGGGTGTGATGAGATATGGACCCGCGGCAGACCAAGTACATCGGCCCGTTTGGGCTGGACAACTCCTTTCATCGGCTGCGGCGGCCGGTCGTTTTCCAGAATTTCGGCCATATAGAATCTCCTCTCTTTTAATCTTGTTGGAAAGCCTTCTCTATTGATTGTAACAGAGGAAAGGATATGTCGTCGAGATGCCCAAACAACCAGCGCTGTTGCAACGTCGGGAATAAAAACGAGAAGGCGGGTGCAGGGAGCGTAGCATCCCTGCCGGAGCGCGAGGTGTTTTACACGGGTAGGTTTTTCGCTGAACACTTCGCCACAGCGAAGCCCAGGTCTTACCGTGCAGAAAGGAGCTTGTCAGGCAGAGATTGCGCCTGACAAGCTCCTTTCTGCACCTTCTTCTCTTTGGGAGTGGGGCAAGCGTACCCGCATAGGCATGAAGTGAAGCAGGAGTGCAGAGGGCGGTAGCCCTTTGCCGGCACCCTGTCTGGGGGACAGGTAACCTGGGGTGTCCCCACTAACCTTTTTATTATGTTTTGCGTGTTTTGCCGGAGCCAAAACACGCAAAACAGGAGTACAGAGGGATACCCTCGGCAAAAGTCCGCGCTAATCGGGGTGTCCCCGAGAAACCTCTTTTTCCTCTTTTGCCCGACGCCGCAGGCGGCAGGGCAACGTTGCAATAGCTCTGCCAAGCAACAAACCCTGCTTGCAGGAAGGAAATACAAAATGATAGACTATGAAGGCTATCGCGAAGATTGATAAAATGCAGATTTTTTGCTCGCGAATCGCGGGCGAGCGGCGTTCCTGGCTGCTTTTCCCTGGTGCGCTCGGAGCACTAATGGAGATCTATCTGCTGTTGATCTGTTTTTTAAATAAATGTGGAAAAGGAAGAACAGTGAACGACGAACCTGAAAGCATTTACGCTAAAAGACATGTAGAAGAAAAAAGCTATGTGAACGCTCGTCACGTAGAACGGCGTGTTGTGACTATTGGAGGTGGAACGGGTACTTTTGCGCTCCTTTCACACCTTAAAAAGTATCCTTTTATGATCAGTGCAATTGTGACTATGTCGGACAGTGGAGGCAGCTCCAGACGTTTGATGGACGAGTTTAGACGCCAGTTACCGCTCGGCGATTTGCGTATGTCGTTGGTGGCTCTGGCCCGAAATGGAGCGCTCTGGCGCGAGATCTTTATGCACCGTTTCGAGCAGGGAAATAACGGCGATGAGCAGTTAGGAAGCAAGCAAGGGGTAAGTGGCCATAGTCTGGGTAATCTTGTGCTCAAAGGTTTGCAGGATATTAATAATGGTGATCTCCTGATGGCGATTGCTGACGCTGAAGAGCTTTTAAATACGGCGGGACACGTCTTGCCGGTAACGTTGACGCAGACAATGATCTGTGCCGATCTCATTGACGGTACAACTATCTGCGACGAGACGGAGATCGACACGCGTGGCAAGAAGCATAGCGGTGAGTTGCCATCGATTGTCCGTTTACGCCTGGAGCCAGAGAACGCTCAATCCTGTTCTCTGGCTGTACGAGCGATTCGACGGGCTGACACGATCATTATCGGGCCTGGCGACCTTTATACCAGTCTCTTGCCCAATTTGCTGGTGCGCGATATTGCACGGGCTGTCCGCGAATCTGAAGCCGAGAAGGTGTATGTCTGTAACCTCATGACAAAACATGGGGAGACCGATAACTATAAGGCATCTGATTTCGTCGAAACTGTCCACCACTATCTGGGGGGACGTGTCGATAAAGTTGTAGTCAATGACGCGCCTTTTGCTCCCGAGATTCTGAAGATGTACGCGCAGGAAGGCCGTGGGCCGGTGGAGGTCGACCTCGTTCGCCTGCATGAACTGGTGCGCAAGGTGGTCGTCGGAGGTCTCAACCTGGAGAACGACAGCCTGGCTCGTCACGACCCGGAGCGCCTGGTCAGGGCGATCTTCCCGAATGACATTCTGGCCTGACCCGCTCGATCTCCGCGTTGTGTGTATGAGGGAGCGAAAGGACCCCTATCGGGCCTTCGCCCCTCAGATGACTGGCGGCGCTCTAAAGAAGCCTCTGCTCCGAGATGTTCAGATTATGCTGAAGCACCCCTGGCAGCGGCTTTTGCTTCTCATCTGTGTCGCTATAGGCTTTGCCGTAGGTGATTCTCTCTGCCACGAGCAGGCGTCCCTCACAGAGGGCTGCAAGGGTACTTGCGGTGGCGCACAGTGAGAAATGCTGGACTGGTTGGGTACTGAGCAGGAAGAAGCCTGTGTTGAGGATCAGGTAGGCCAGTGCTCCCAGGAATGCTCCCAGGAAGGGACGTGCAAACCACGTCAGGACTACGAAGAGCGGTGGATGAGCTGGTCGCAAGGGTCGCCCTAGCGAGATGACACAACTGATGCAGCCTCCAAGTAGACTATATAGGAAGATCGACCACGGCAGCGGCGCGTCCAGCAGATGGCTAAAGTCGTTGGCTTTGAGACTCAGTCCCTGGAAGATGATCAACATGAGTGTGCAGACCAGCAGCAGGCTTACATAGATCGAGAAGGCGATCAACCAGCCATCCCGTTGGCGTGGCTTATGCTCGTGTTCAGTTGGCGATGGTTCGCCGGGCAGGCTTCTGGGAATCTGTCGCCGACTTTCCAGAGCAGGCTTTGCCTGGCTGGCTCTAAAGACTGGAATTGGCTCTGTGTGTTGTTCGAGCATAGGGACATGGCCCGCCAGCGGCGAGTAGAGGAGTTTTTCCAACGACTGTATATAGCTGGTGGGTAGCTTCTGGCGGCGGCCAATCTGCAGCAGACGCGTAAGATATGTCTGTTCGGGCGTCCGGCTGGCAGGCGGCAATTGCTCAATCTGTTGTCGGCTATACGCCGAGGCGATGTAGGTAATGCAGGCGATCTCGCGCTGTCGGTAGGAATCTTGCACCTGAATCTTGTGGGCAATGAATGTCTCGGAGTTGTGAACTCTGTCAAGCAGAGGTACGGTGTTTCCCTGGCTCTGGGTAAAGCGTCGTGGTACGCGGTAGAGAATGCCCCAGATCTCGGACTCAGGTTGTTCTGGGGTTGCGTCGAGCGAGGCTACGACCTGTCCGGTGCGCGTCTCCAGTCCGTCGAAGACCAGGCGATAGCCTTTTAATACGGCTGGTCCATAGGCAAAAGCGGAGCCATCCAGGCGCTCAGGTCGATTGAGCCGCAGCGGGTCCATATCCAGTGCATATTCAAACAGCCAGATAAACTCATTGAGGAGTGGCCGCATAGCCGGTTCAGCGGGTGTTTGCGGCATTTGCTGTTGACGTTCAGACTCCTCAGTCTCACGGGTTTCTTCTTCGGGCAAAGGGGGAGCCTCGGGGGCTTCGCCGGGAAAGACAGATGGTAACGGCGAGTCGGCCTGTGCCTTGACAAGACTGAATGAGCGGGGACGTGGCGTGTTATTGCGGATAACCGCGACACCCTGCGTCGACCTATCTTCGGTCTGTGCGCTCTGTTGCCGCATTTGATCTGGCTGTTGTGTTGATACGTGGGAAACTGCATATTTCTCTTCCATCCATCTATCCTTCCTTCTTCCCAAATCGGCTGTCACTCTTTGCCAGAGAGGATCAGTAGACATTTTCTCTGCTTGCCAGCAGCGCCTGCTTCGTTCTGCGGGCATGCGATGCGGTAGCGTACCAGTATGCTTATATGATAGTGAAAATCTCTCAATCGACCAAATCTTTAGGACTTTTTGTGTTCTGCCAATTCTTCAGGCAATTTCCGGGACAGTTTGCAGGATACGAGCCTGCCGACCAATCTCGGCTGCGTCGAGTGGTCCCTGTTCGCTGAGGATGCCGGTGATCAGTTCGCCAGGGGTGTGGTCGAAATAAAAGTTGCGAACCTGGATGGTGGGGTTGGCTGGTCTCCAGACCTCATGGCCGGGGTGTTCTTCCAGCGGGCTGAGATCGCCCGACCATGTGTGGATGGAGATTTTCAACGTCTCGCTCAGCACGTAAAAGGGTACGCTATGACCCTGCGCGGCTCTGGCCAGCAGTGCGCTACCGGCTTTATTTAAGACTCCCCCATCGGCCAGGATGCTATCTGCGCCGATGACGACCGCCTGGCACCTGGGCAAAAAGATGTCGGCCTGGGCGTCGGTGATTACTGTCACCTGTGTCGCCTGCTGTTGAAGCTTCTGCGCGGTCGTACGCCCTTCGTAGGCTGGCCGCCCTTCCAGTACGATAAACTGGTCGATCGCGGGCGTACAGGCCTGAAGTACCTCCAGGACGGTGCCGGATAGACTGTGAGTCATGACGGTGCCTGACAGGAGGGGGCGGGCGCAAGCGGTGATGCGCGGGATAGTCTGCTCGTACTCCTGAAGGAGCTGCTCTGCGACTCTGACTATTCCTGCTAGACCCTCCGGCGCTGCCAGGATGCGCCCCACGGCTCCGGCCAGTGCGGCCATCGCCGGGCGCAGATGCGCCAGTTCGCGTCCCACCTCGCGTATATGTTGCATCTGTGTGGCGGGTGAGTCCTCCTGCTCTGCGGCGAGGTCGCGCAGGATCAAGATGCACTCGCGGGCCAGCCAGCGCGAGCCGTGTTCGCCATCGTCGCGGATGCTGGCAATTCTCTGCTTTATCTCTTGCATGGTGGTCTTTCTTCTGCTGATTGGCTCTTTGTCTCCTCTGCCAATTGGCCTTGTATTCTAGCAATTCGATCGGCTACACTTAGTTGGTACTCCTTTGTCAGGCTTGATCTGAAAGGTTAAGAAAGCGAGTGTGCAGGAGAGCGTGTCTTCTCCCTCTTGCATCGCTGGCCAGCGGCGCATAGGTCAAGCGCGACTTGACGGAGCAGTACGGGCCAGGAGGAAAAGAGCGTATGCGACAACAATCACATTCTACACGATCACTACCTGATACACCAGTTCATACATTCATCAAGCTGGAACGCAATAACGGTGTCCCGCTGTACCGTCAGATCAGCCAGCGTTTGCGCGAGGCTATTCTCTCGGGCGAGCTGATTGAAGGGCTGCGTCTGCCGACTGAGCGGGCATTGGCCAATGAACTCGGTGTGAACCGCACAACGGTTATGAACGCGTATAACGAGCTGGCCAGCGAGGGCTTGATCGAGGGTCACGTCGGACGCGGCACGCTGGTCAGGCGTAACCACGTCCCGCAGCTCGACGAGCAGCCTGAGCAAGAGACCGCTTCGTGGCTGTTGGGTCTGCCTGCCGGTGAACGCGAGTTGCTTGGACCCGACGCGGGCCTGCTCGGGGAGATCACTTCGATGGGCGAGCGCGGTGAAATGCTCTCGCTGGCCTCCGGCTCGCCTGCGGTCGAGCTTTTGCCCGCGCAGATGTTGCGTACAATCTTCACCGAGGGTCTGCTCACTGCGCCCGAAGAGGCGCTCGGCTATTGTCCGGTGGAAGGTCTGTACAGCTTGCGCAAAGAGATCGCGGCCTGGATGCGCCAGCGCGGCGTGCCGGTAGATACCGAGCATATTTTGATCCTTTCTGGCTCGACGCAGGGCGTTGGTCTGGTCGGACGGCTGCTGATCAATCCAGGCGACGAGGTGATAGTCGAGGTGCCGACCTATGTGGGAGCTATTCAGGCATTTAGAGCCTTGCAGGCGCGGGTCATCGGGGTGCCAGCCGACAAAGATGGGATGCGCATGGATATGCTGGAGGCCGTGCTTGCGCGGCATCGTCCACGTCTGATCTATACCTTGCCGACCTTTCAAAACCCGACCGGCATAGTGATGTCGCCCGAGCGGCGCAGACGGTTACTTCAGCTCTCCCGGCGCTACCAGACGCCTATTCTGGAGGACGATCCCTACAGCGAGATCTATTTTCAGGAGAAGTCTCCGCAGCCGCTCAAGGCCCTGGACGTACATGGACAGGTCGTCTATCTCAGCACCTTCTCAAAGATCCTGGCTCCTGGTCTGCGTGTCGCGTGGCTGGCTGCGCCCGCACCAATGATCGAGCGACTCTCTTTGCACAAGCAGATCTTTGATCTGAACACCAATGCCTTGAGCCAGTGGTCTGTCTCTGAAATCCTGCGTCGGGGTCAACTGGACGGTCATCTCGCGCTGCTGCGTCAGTCGTATGTGCGCAAACGCGATGCGATGCTGCGAGCGATTGCCCGCTATTGGCCGTCTGAAGTGCGCGTGAGCCAGCCGCAGGGAGGGTTTCACCTGTGGTGTCGCTTGCCGGGCGACCTCCGCGCCCGCACACTGCTGCGCGAGGCCGCCAATGAAGGCGTAACCTTCGTGATTGGCGAGCCATTCCACGTCGACGGCGGGGGTCAGCAGCAGTTTCGCCTGAGCTTTGCCTACACGCCCGAAGCGGAGATCGAAGAGGCAGTCAAACGCATTGGCCGGGCCATCCAGCGCCTACTCGAACGGCGCACCTCACGCGACGACTCGCACCGCCTGCACGTCGAGCACATCCCATTGGTTTAAACGTGGCTCATGCTAGAAATATATACTGATGCAGCTAACGCACATCTAGAGTTTTTGCAAAATCACTATGAATTGTCAAAAAGAATTTCCATTTATTGCTAGTAAACTAACTTGTGGAGCCAGATTAGCACACAAACATAGGAGAGGGCATTTCCAAACGCAGCCAGGTGAGGAAGCGCCTTTCAAGATACTCATCTATGAGCAGCAAAATGCGGAACAGATTTGACCGCTTTTCGTGAGATCCTTTTCGCAGAGAATGTATCGTTGCGTGCATAAGAAAGGACCCTTTCAATGACCGAACAACAAACCAATCTTCTGCTTTTCTACAAAGGGTGGGATGACTATCAGGCTCTCTTGATCAACGCGATCGCCCCACTCTCGTCCGCCCAACTCGGTCTGAGAGTCGCTCCCCATCTCCGCTCCGTCGGGGAAAATGTGGCCCATATTATTAGTGGCCGGGTGAGCAATTTCCACATAGTCATGGGCGAAGGAGGAGCTGAGATGGCTCCTTTGGAAACATGGGACGTACCGGGTGCACCTCCGAGAAGTGCCGCCGAGTTGGTACGTGGGCTTGAGTCCACCTGGAAAATGATTCAGGCGGCTCTAATGCGCTGGACACCTGCGGACCTGGACGACGTTTTCACGGAAGTGGAGGACGAGCAAACGTTGAGCTACACACGCCAAAGGCTCATCTGGGGCATTATTAAACATGACCTTCACCACGGCGGCGAGATCTCTTTCACGCTGGGGACACACCAGGTAGAAGCACTCGATCTCTAATGGGGTCTGTTTTCCGAGCGGTTCCAGAAAAACCCTGACCCAATTGACTAGGCGCAACCCATAAAATAAAAGATCCAGGTGGAAAAATTCTACACCTGGATCTCTTTTTGTCTTTAAACCCAAACTCAGACGAGCCTAACCGAGCATTCCGACTAAATTATTATGAGTATTAACAAGTACTCGAGATTTATGAGTTTCAAGCTCAGACGAGCATCGCCGGCCATTCCGACTGCTACCCCCGTAGTATAGCATCTGGAGCCACTTGAGACAAACTTTTATGAGAGGCTACCAGGGCTATGTAGTGCTCGACGCGTGGCTCCTTCTCCCTGAACAAAGGATCGGGTTGCGAGCGTGGAGGCCGCGGCCTCCACGCTCGCAACCCGATCCCAAAACCC
>DAOTTJ010000232.1:0-4964 GCA_034437695.1 Ktedonobacteraceae bacterium | reverse complement strand
TGTATTATTCTGCAATATGAGCGGAAATGTGCCTGTCGAGCCTGTGACTGGGGTTGAGTTTGGCGTGGACGTTAAACTGCTGCCAAGTACCTCGATGCCATTGATCTGCGCGTTATCGACAACCGAGATAAACTGGATGGTCACCGTTCCGCTGGCAGAAGCTGTCATGCTACATTGCTTCACCACAGCGATATTCTCCCCGCCAGCCACAGCAAAAATGTCAAAGGTGCTCAGAACCTGAGTGTTGTTGCTCACGTTGAACATACGCTTGCCCACAGCCGTCCAGTACGTCTCGGCAAAGTGCAGCCGCACCGTATATGATGCGCCTGGCGTGAGGTTGGGAACGGTATAGGTAAAGTTGCCATATCGGTTGGATTGGTAGACGACCTGGGGAGCAGGATTGCTCACCCCTGTAGTTGTAATGCTGCTGGTCGTACCAGCAGCCGCTCCGCCGCTAAAAGCGGTGTCAGCCACGAAAGGGGAAACAGCACTCCCTCCGGCATTGATTTGCACACCGCCCGCCGCGTAGACGAAAGAGGAGCGAGCGACGACGAAAAAACCAGACAGAACGCTCAGGAGCGTAAAAAGGCCGATCAAACAGTACAGTGACCTGCGGTTCCATTGTTGAAATGGCCAACGACGCGTCGCTGCGCCGAATAAATGTGCGTCCATGACATCTCCTTCGAGAAAGGTAGTACGTACAACAGCCAGATGTGAGGAATCCTTGATCTTTTCTCTTCAGCAGGTGGAACACGTGCGGGTCTCCAGGGTATCCCGGCCTGAACCCTCGATGGAAAAAACTGGCTAACTCTCATCGTCATACACTCATCACCTTGTCTGCATATCTCTATCTGTTTTTGCAAAGGCTGAGTAACATTCTCTGCTCCAGCTCGCAACGCTCGCCGTTACTGTGCGGCGCAAAAAAGAGAGCCACCCATACTTAATCCGTTCGATACTTTACGAAATCATTATCGTACTAGATAGCATATGGTTAACCAATTTTTCTATGATTGTCAAGAAAAGCATATATAAGGCGATCCAACAGTATTTTTCTACTTCACCGTCTCAATCGAGTAAGAAGGAATTGACTCTTCTTTTTCACTCCCCCCGGACTTTTGAGAAACCCTGGAGGCTGGCATGCCGGGGCATTCCCTGGTTTACACTAGTAGATCCGCCCCGGCGTGTAATCTGGCAGTGGGGTAAGGAGATCAGCTACCCAGGATATTTACTGCGCGGGCGGCGAGTAAAATAATAATTGCCATTGAAATGACCGCTTCCACCATCATTAGGACCTTGGCGAAGCGTGTCAGTGGGTAGGTGTCGGCGGGACTGAGGGCGGTAGAGGCTGTGAATGCCAGAAAAAGATAATCCAGAAAGTGGGCGATCCAGCCCTGCGGATTGCCGTCGTTCTGCTGGGGAAACATAAAATCGGCGGCCTGGTGCTTTGCAAGGTGGCGCTGGAGGGGTCCACCACCGTCAACCTGCCAGTACCACAGTCCGAAGATCACGATATTCGACATCCAGAGCAGCGCCGACGCTTCGAGTAGATAGGTCGGGTACTTATTTCTGGGGAGAGTAGCGACGAGTAAAATGATACTCAATGCCAGCGAAACCGTGAGGATGGCGAGTATCACCAGAAAAAAGGGCCGAATAGCCTTGAGCGGCAGCCCGTGGTCGGTCAAAATCGTGACGATGACCGGGAGAAGAAGCACCACTTCGAGCGCCAGCAGGAGCCAGCTCGGCCCGACAATTAGCTTGGCGGGCAGGGCCGCGTAGAGCATACCAACCGCGAGTATCCCTCCGACCGCCTCCCACAGGGGGAGTTTATCAAAATGCATCTCCTCGACATGCTGAACTTTTTTTTGTGCCATCTCAGACACTCCTTGGACTGGCTCCATCACATTTTCATCCTTTTTCGTATGCAGAATAGCCTTCATCGCATTATAACGAAGCATTTCTCTAACCGGGTCTGTTCTTTTTGAACGGTGAAAGCGCCCTTTTTTTGTGCGCTTTATACGAAAAACGAGGACTATCTTTTAGTTAATCTAGCTATAGTATACCTGTAGTTGTAAGGGTATCATAACCCCAAACGGAATGGAAGAGGCTCTCCACGAGCAGGGCCATTCTGTCAATCAAGCATCACAATAAGCATTCATCAGCAATGAGTTAACGTTGCTCATTCCAGCAATGGAGCCGGATGGAAGAGAAAGAGAGCGCGAAACGATGACCCCAGAAGAAGTACTCGCATTCGCTGAAAAACACGAAGTGAAGTTTGTCGACTTCAAATTCATCGACTTGCCAGGAACGTGGCAGCATTTCAGCGTGCCGATCGGGCAGATCGAGGTGGACACCTTTGTTGAAGGCAAAGCCTTTGACGGTTCCAGCTTGCGTGGTTTCCAATCGATCAACGAGAGCGACATGTTGATCATCCCTGATGCCAGCACAGCCATCCTCGATCCTTTCACTGCGGTCCCGACCTTGAGCCTGATCTGCGATATCGCTCACCCTGGTCCCAAAGGACCCAAGACGCCCTACAGCCGCGACCCGCGCTATATTGCGAAAAAAGCTGAGGCTTACGTGAAAAGTAGCGGCGTCGCCGATACTGCTTATTTCGGTCCTGAGGCAGAGTTCTTTATCTTTGACAATGTACGCTACACCTCCAGCGATAATATTCAGTACGTCGAAATCGATTCGGAGGAGGCACACTGGAACAGCGGACGCAGCGGTACTACTCCCAATCTGGGCCATCATATCCGTGTCAAAGAAGGGTACTTCCCGGTTGCGCCAAGCGATACGCAGCAGGATCTTCGCGCTGAGATGACCCTGGTGCTCGAATCTCTGGGCATCGAGATCGAGGCTTTCCACCACGAGGTCGGTGCCTCTGGTCAGGGCGAGATCGATATGCGCTTCAACACGCTGCTCAAAACCGCCGATAATCTGATGACCTACAAGTACGTGGTCAAAAACGTGGCGAAAAAGTACGGCAAGACGGTGACCTTTATGCCCAAGCCGATCTACGGCGACAACGGCACCGGCATGCACACCCACCAGAGTCTGTGGAACGAAGGCAAACCTCTCTTCTTTGAGAAAGATGCCTACGCCGGTCTCTCGCAACTTGGTCGCTACTATGCTGGCGGTATCCTGACGCACGCTCGCTCGTTGCTGGCCATCGGCGCTTCGACGACCAACAGCTACAAGCGCCTGGTTCCTGGCTTTGAAGCCCCGGTCAACCTGGTCTTCTCGCAGGGCAACCGCAGCGCAGCCGTGCGCATCCCCCTAGCCTGGAGTGGTCCCGCCAAACGTATCGAGTTCCGCTCGACCGACGCCGCCTCCAATCCCTACCTGCTCTTCGCAGCTCTCTTACAGGCTGGCCTCGACGGTATCCGCAAGCAGATCGATCCCTCCGATCATGGCTTTGGTCCCGTCGACAAGAACCTGTTCGAGATGAGCGCCGAGGAACTGAAAGAGATCAAGAGCGTGCCTGCCTCCCTGCACGAGGCCCTCGATGCACTCGAAGACGATCATGACTACCTGCTCGAAGGCGATGTCTTCACCAAAGACGTACTTGAGCACTACGTCGATTTCAAACGCGGACAGGCCAGCGATTCCGGGCTGCGCCCAACTCCCTACGAGTTCTCTCTCTACTACGACGTATAGAACTAACTCCGCGTAGCTGACGCTCTAATCGAGACAGACAAGGCACTTGCTGCATGCAAGTGCCTCTTTTTTTTTCTCACCAACCAGCGTACAATATCTGGCAGTAGCTTGCCTGCACGATAGATTGAGGAGAGAAAGAAAAGGCTTTTTTAATGAGCAAACATCCAGCCAGTCAACCTGCAACGGTGCGCCTGACGCTCCCACTGCCACCGAGTGTGAACGAGCAATACGCAACTGTCAATGGACGACGCGTCAGCACAGCGGTGGCGCGACGCTTTAAAGAGGCCACGCGCAAGAAGATCCACGAGATGCAACAGGCAGCACGGCTCCCAGCCGAAGTTACGACACGCCTGCAAACCGACTATCTGGCGCTGCTGCTGATCTTCTATTTCGAGACGCCCCTGAAACGCGATCTGGACGGTGGACTGAAAATCGCCCAGGACGCACTCTGCGAGTCGCTCGGTCTCAACGATAATCGCGTGGTGAGTATCCACCTGCTCAAGTATATCGACCCCCTGCACCCGCGCCTGGAGGTCGAACTGGAGGCGCTGGATGAGTGGCAGTTTGACCAGGAGTACGAGGTTATTCATTGAGTTGTCTGAGGTGCTATTTTGCAATACACGCTTTTCATTGGCGAAATGCTTATCGACTTTATTCCCAATCTAGCGATTCCCGCCGGAGCTACCGGCTCGCCGTTCTATGAACCACACCCCGGCGGCGCAGTGGCCAATGCCGCTGTGGCCCTGACTCGTCTGGGCAGACCTGCCCGTTTCCTCGGCAAGCTGAGCACCGACAGCTTTGGTCGCCTGCTCCTGCGCACATTGCAGGAGAACGGGGTCGATACCAGTGCGGTGGCGTTGACCACGCAGGGTCCGACCACGCTGGTGCTGGTCGCGCTTGAGCCGAATGGTCAGCGCGAGTTTACGTTCTATCGTCAGGCCACGGCTGATACGCTGCTTGCGCGTGAAGACCTTGTCCCGCAGATCTGGCAAGACGTGGCCATCTGTCACGCTGGCTCGGTCTTGCTGGCGTCTGAGCCAGCGCGTGCGGCGACCCTTGAGGCGCTGGACCAGGCGCGACGGCGTGGCCTGCCGGTCTCATTCGATGTCAATGCTCGCCCGGCGCTGTGGCGCTCTGAGGCGCACCTGCGCGAGACGCTGGCGGAGGTTATCCCGCGCACAGACCTGCTCAAGTTCAGCGCGGAGGAGGCCCACTATCTCGATCCAGACCTGACGGAGCCGCCCGATCCAATCGATAGTCCGACCCTCTTCGCACTGGGCCAGAAGCTGCTGGCGCGGGGTCCACGC
>DAOTTJ010000231.1:0-20261 GCA_034437695.1 Ktedonobacteraceae bacterium | reverse complement strand
TGACTGGGGTCTGGGGCTGCGCCCCAGCCTCCCTTCCCCCTCTGCGTCGCCTGCGGCGGCGCATCACATGAGCGGTGGCAGAGCACGATGAGAGGGATCACAAGCCCCAGGCTTGCACAAAACAAAACAGCCCTGAGCAACACACATCTTGACGCGTTAAGCATAAAAAGAATATAGTACAGATCAGGGTATCGTGAGGATATTATAAGCTGAAGAAATACAACAACAGTAAATGTATCTTTATTCTCAATATACCAGGGGATCAGCAAAAACCTGAGAGAAGGCAAAACAGTGAGTGCAAACTATCCAGATCCGCCATCCATCTCGAATGCTCAGCAATCAGAGATGCAGCATATTCAGGAATCTGAGGTATGGCAAGCAGCGCCAGATCAGCCTGCATGGTCGGGCAGTTCTCTGCCAATCGACCCACAACCCTCATTCCGCGAATACTCCTCGGTTAACCAGCAGAGCAACCCAGGCGCGACCCCTCCTGCGGCCTGGCCATCCTACCCGTCCGCCAATCAGACAGCCTCACCGTGGCCAGCCCAGAGCCAACCTGGCACGCCATTCAACTATAACAATGCTCCCGTCCCCTACCCCGGTTATCCCGCTCAGCAACCCGCCTTTCCTAATCCCTCCACTCCTTACGCCGGTTATCCCGGCCAGCAGTCAGCCTTTCCTAACCCTGGCACTCCAATGCCCTATCCAGGATATCCACCTCAACCAATGTATCCTGGTTATGCGCTGCCATATCCTCCCTACGCATACAATAACTTTTATCCAGTCCAGGTAGCGCCTGCACGCGACACATACACCTTTGTAGTTGGTATCATCGGTTTCATATGCTCCTGCCTCGCTATCCTGGGTGGTTTAGTCTGCGCAGGTCTGTTAGGATTGGTCAACCTCACTCTTAATCTTGGCACGAGTACGTTTGATCCCTCGCGCCAGTTTGCCAGCCAGATGCTTTTCGTGGCGCTCGGCCTCGCCGGCATAGTTGGTGGCAGTTTCTGCGCATATCACAGCGCACGCTCAATCTTCATGCGCAAACCCTCACACACGATCTGGCTCCCGCGCTTCTGGCTCTTTCTGCTCTCCTATGTGGCTATTCTCGGGATCGGCTATCTACTCCACACGATCGGAGCCGATACCAGCAATCCGACCTTGCTTGGCCTCTTGATCTGCCTGTGCGCAGCTCTGCCAGCCTTCACTGTCCTCAGTCTCGGAGTACGCCGTTTGCGTGCATCGCGCACATCACCCTGGCCAACTACCTGGCGACGCATGATCTTCGCGCTCGTCAGCGGCGCAACTCTGGCAATTGTTCTGGCCGCTATTCTGGAATTTGTTTTCGAAATCATTCTACTCGGCTCTCAAGGACGCGGTCTTCTCTCATCTCTGGTAAATTCAAATATCGACCTGAGTAATCCAACCCTGGCCGCGCTTCTGCTGGTCATTCTGGCAGTCATCGCCCCCATCGTCGAAGAGTTGATCAAACCTCTGGCCGTGATTGTGTTGATCGGACGCGTCCAGAGCAAGGCCGAAGCCTTCGTTCTGGGACTGGCCTGCGGCATCGGCTTCAATCTGATTGAGACGACCGGGTATATCAGTCAAGGGTTTGATACATGGCTGAATGTCGCTCTACTGCGTTCGGGAGCTGGTCTACTTCATGGGTTTGGCGCGGGTATGATGGCCCTCGGCTGGTATATTCTGACCCACAAAGAAGAAGGGGCGCGTGCTCGTCGCATCTTGCTCGCACTCGGCTGCGGTATATATGCGATCCTCCAACATGCGCTCTGGAATGGCTCCTGGGGCCTGGGCCTTCTCCCCGGACCTATCGGTTCCTTCGTCCAGAATTGGAGTATCACGATCGGCCCCGTCTTTATCGATGCCCCTATTCTGTTTGAATTGATCGAGATGCTCGCTATCCTGGTCTTCTTTCTCTTTGTAACCGGACGACTACGCTCCAAAAACCCCCCACGATCCACCGAAGCCACTAATAGCCAGGCACAACTAGCTTTAAAGCAGAGCTAATCAAAAAAGTGGTGCAGCCGGGCAAACGTCCGGCCACACCACTTTTTCCTTTCTTTTTCGTAATCGCCACGGATGTTAGAACCTAAGTATGCATCAAAACTTTATGCATTTCGATATGCGCACTATCCCAATCCAGAACATCACTCGTCTCCGCCCTTAACTCAGTAATCGCTGCCTCACGCACAGCATCCTCAGGCATAACTGTCCCACGCCAGATCAAGAGAATCTGAACGTCGTTCTTGTCAGCCTGGCTGTGGGCAATGTAACGCGCCACGGTACCAGGAAACGAATGTTTGTTGTCTTTACGGATCTCCTCCAGCTTACGGTCAAGAGCTTCCCTCTGACCAGGCCGGATCTGGATAAACACCTGGGTCATGTGCTGCACGTTGTCGTTGTCAGAGATACGCCACTCCGGGACACGCGTACGCGGCCGCCCGGTGGTCCCACGCTTAAAGGCCTGTACGTCTTTCAAAGCTACTACGGTCAGATTAGTGGCTTTGAAGCCCGGAAGCTTCCTCTCCTCAATATAACCGTAAACACTTCTCTCTGAAACACCCAGGATCTTTGCCGCATCTCTAACCGAGACAAATTCCGGTGTTATGTTCGGAAGGTAATCTTCGTCGCTCATGCGCTTAGTTTATGTTCACCGCACAATTCGTGAAAACCTTTGGTTTATGCGATATTCACAAAAATTCGGAACTAGGGCATTCTTTACTCTCCTAAATTGTATCTCTCTAGACTGTATAACCACGTTTTTCTATGCGCCAATCCATTCCAAAAGCCGACTCAACCACGCTTCTCCAAATCTCCAACCCCCATACATGAGCAGGTTCGCTTCACCAGTAGTTGAAATGTTCCTGTGATTGCTTCGTATAAATGCCTCTAATTTCTCTGCGCTCGCTGTGAGCGTGTTCAGATTCTTAATTTCGTGGTCTAATGGCGTACGGGTCAAAACCGTCGCCAGGGGGATGTGCAGTTGGGTGAAAAAACACAATTCACCGTGGGGCGTGAGTAAATCATAAACTGCTCCAAAACAACGCTGGGTCGCGATATCTTCAGCCAGGATACCCGTCTCTTCGTGGATCTCGCGCAGAACTGCGGCAAAGGGGTCTGGTCCACCCTCAACGTCTCCATCCAGCTCGCGCTCGAAAAAGCCGCCGATGACGTGATAACGCCCCTCGTAGACATCGACTCCCTCGCGCTTATCCAGCAGGATATGCCCGTCGCTTGTCTCAACCACCGAGCATACGCCTAGCGCGTTGCCCAGCTCCTGCCGCGTATGCCGCTCGGCAAAGATCGGTTCACGCGTCGTTACATATTCTTTGTAGCTGGTGTCGCCGAGGGTCAACGCCAGATACTCGCCCTCACTACGCGCCGCGATCAAACGAAACAGCGGAGCGTCGTAGAGCGGCACGTTACGCTGTCCGGCCTGAACCAGCTTCTCAGCCCAGAGGGTATCCATCCAGGCCCGCGTTGCGGCGTCGGCTGGCATCCTCAAGGCGGCATCGTACGCTATATGTAACTGGTCAGCCCGGAAAAAGCCTCGGGCGAGGATAGCAAATTCAAGCATTGAATGACTGCTATTCCCACTCAATCGTGGCCGGTGGCTTCGAGGTGATATCGTAGACCACGCGGTTAATGCCCGCGACCTCGTTGACTATGCGCTGAGAGATTCGCGCCAGCAGGTCCGCCGGCAGTCGCGCCCAATCGGCAGTCATAAAATCCCCGGTCGTTACGGCTCGGATGGCCAGCAGGTTGGCGTAGGTGCGGTAGTCGCCCATTACGCCTACGCTCTGGACAGGCGTGAGCACGGCAAAGGCCTGACCCAGTGTCCTGTAAATTCCGGCTCTGCGAATCTCTTCGATCAGGATCGTGTCGGCCAGACGCAGTATATCCAGCTTCTCTCTGTCCACAGGACCAATAATGCGTATGGCGAGGCCCGGACCAGGGAAGGGGTGCCGCCAGACCCACTCTTCCGGCAGACCAAGCGCCTGACCAATCTCGCGCACTTCGTCTTTGAAAAGCATGCGCAACGGCTCGATCAGTCTGAGCGTCATCTCCTCTGGCAATCCTCCTACGTTGTGGTGGGTCTTGATCCGCGTGGCGGTCGCGGCTGTGTCGTGGCTGGTGCTCTCGATCACATCTGGATAGAGCGTTCCCTGCACCAGAAAATTGATTGGCGCATCTGTCGCCAGTTTTTCAGCCTCTTCTTCAAAGACACGGATAAACTCTTCACCAATGATCTTACGCTTACGCTCGGGATCGCTCACTCCTGCCAGCCGCATCAGAAAACGCTCGCTTGCATCGACTGCTTGCAGCGAGATGAGTAAATGGTTGCGAAAGGTCTCAACCACTTCGTCACGCTCGCCCGCCCGCATACAGCCCGTATCGACAAACACGCAAGTCAATTGATCGCCAACCGCACGATGGACCAGCAGAGCCGCGACAGCCGAATCTACTCCACCTGAGAGCGCACAGAGTACACGTTCAGCACCAACCTGCTGGCGAATACGCCCGACCGCCTCATCGATCACTGAACTCGCCGTCCAGGTGGGCGCACAGCCACAGACTAGGTAGAGAAAGTTGCGGATGATATCTTTGCCCTGCGGGGTGTGAGTGACCTCCGGGTGAAACTGCAAACCTATCAATCCCTGCTCGTTGGCCATTGCTGTAACTGGATTGCTCTCGGTGCTGGCCAGGACGGCAAAGCCCGCCGGCAGACGATCGACGCTGTCGCCGTGACTCATGAGAACTGGCAAACGCAGCAGGTCAGTGGGCTGCACCAGCTTATCGGTCTGCGCTGGACTGGCATCAATGCCCGCGAAGATACGCGCCAGGTTCGGATTGTTCAGCACCTCACGGCGCACTTCGAGCGTCGCTGGTCCATATTCACTGCGTCCACTGGTCAGGTGTACATGTCCTCCCAGTTGATGAGCCAGGATATGCATTCCATAGCAGATACCCAGCACGGGCAAGCCGCTGGCGAGGATCGCCGGATCGCAGGATGGCGCGTTTTCGTCATACACACTGGATGGACCACCAGAGAGAATAAACCCCTTGATATCGAGGTGATCTCTCGCCTGAAGCTGCGCCAGGGTGGTTGTGGCCGGCACCAGTTCGCTATATACCTGACACTCGCGTACACGCCGCGTGATCAGTCGACTATATTGCGACCCGTAGTCCAGGACGATGATCGCCTGCCGACGTTCTAGAGATTGCATAGAATTTTTTCTCCTGTTCTGCTTCTGCAAAGATTTTTATAGTCTACGGTCTTGCCCAACAGGGAAGACGCTGTAGCCTCTACACCCGCACCTGTCTGTGGAGCGGCTCCTGCCCTCTATTGTGACTCTTCTGGCGAATGATATGCTTTATCACAGCCACCATTCTCTCAGGCGGTGGGCGGTCGCCCACCGCCTGATTTGACTCGTGTATTAAGAAGGGCAGGCGGGAAAAGAGGCACGATGCATTCGCCAGCAGAGTTTATTGTACTAGCAGGGGCCTACTTCTTCCAGGTGTTCAGCTAGAGGCTGCGACACTGGCCTCCAGGCAGGTGACTCCTTCAGGCCCGACGATGGCGCTATGGCGCACTCCCGGCGGCAGAAGCAGGCAGTCGCCGGGTGATAGATCTACGTTCTGCTCGATTGGCACTTCATCTGGCAAAACGAAGCGAATCGATCCACGGATACAATAGAGCACTTTTTGATAGCCGTGACTATGCACAGCATAGGTATCGCCAGGTCGGTTCGACCAGCTATAGGGTGCCAGACCCCTCTGTTGCAATTGGCGGCGCAACCCTGTCTCGTCCGGCAAGGTTTTCTCCGGCCAGCGCACGACTTGCATGGTAGAGCTTCTGCCTTTCTATATTTCTCCGTAAAGTAACTGTCCACCTACGATTGTCGCCTGAACGCCGTTCTCACGCAGTTTCTCGGCATCGATGGTCAGTAGATCTTCGCGCAAGACCAGGGCATCGCCCAGCTTGCCAACACTCAGCGAGCCTTTATCGCGTTCTTCACCCGCCGCATAGGCCGCACCGAGCGTGTAGCCCCAGAGGGCTTCGGTCAGCGATAGGGCCTGCTCGGGCAGCCACGGCGGACGCTCAAGCGTGGCGCTGTCGTTGCGCTGAACCGCTGCGTAGAGGATACGCAGCGGATCAAAGGTCTCGACTGGCGCGTCTGAACCCAGTGCCAGGGGGATACCCATCTGCTGCATGGTGCGATAGGCATACGCACGTTTGTAACGCTTGCCCCAGTAACGCTCGGCCATATCGCGATCAGCCACGGCGTGAAAAGGCTGAACCGAGGCCACGACCCCCAGGCGGCGCATGCGCTCCAGGTCAGCCGGGGCGACCAACTGCGCGTGTTCGACACGATAGCGCAGACGCGCCATTGTGCGTTGTTGATTAGCGTCCGCTAGACGCTGCTGTGCGCGTTCGATCGAGTTCAAGGCCACGTGTACTGCCCGATCGCCGATGGCGTGAATGGCGATGCTCAAACCCAGTTCAGCAGCCGTACTGACCGTCTCCATCATTGCCGCTTCGGGCAACGAGAGAATACCACGATTAGCCGGATTGCCCTCAAAGCCCTCCAACATAGCCGCAGTCTGCGAACCGAGCGTGCCATCGGCGAAAATCTTGATCCCGGCCAGGCGCAGCATATCGTCGCCAAAGCCAGCGCGTAAACCCAGCGTCTGCAACTCGGGCAACAGTTGGCGCGGCAGAATCATCTGGACACGAACGCCCAATTTACCCTCGTCGCGCAGCGTTTGAAAAAGCTGTAACGCGTCGTTGCCTTCGATATCATGAATGGTAGTGATGCCTGCACGCAGAAGTTCCTGCAACGTCTGCTCGACCAAGTGGCGCGTCAGGACGGGATCGCTCTTCTCGATCACCGCGTAGACCAGTGCAGTGGCCTCCTCTTCCTGTAAGACGCCGCTTGGTTCGCCGTCGCTATCGCGCAGAATAGCTCCATTGGCCGGGTCGGGCGTGCTGGCGCTAATATGTGCGCGTTGTAAAGCCAGCGAATTTACCCACAGTAAATGGCCATCCTTGCTCCACAGCGCCACAGGATGGCGGGGCGCTACAGCGTCCAACGAAGCCCTGGTAGGAAAGCGCTGGCCCGGCCAGTTATCTTTGTACCAACGTCCGCCCTGAATCCAGTGGCCCACCGGCACCTGGGTCGCGCGTTGACGCACTAGTTCCGCGACCTCGTCTTCGCTTGTACAATCTACTGCATCAATGCGATGTCCACGGTAAGCCGTGGCCAGCAAGTGGATATGCGCATCGATAAAGCCCGGCAAAACGGTCTGGCCGCGCAAATCGACCAGTTCTGGCGCGTGGCCTCCGTAGCGCCGGACCTCGTCATTTGCGCCCACAGCCAGGATACGTCCGCTCAAGGAATCTATCGCCATCGCCTGCGCTCGTGGATGTGCGGCATCCATAGTATAAATGGTGCCGTTCAGGTAAAGGATACTACTCATCAGCTCTATTTCTGTCTACTTGTTGCTGTTAACTGGGGTGCTTTACTCGCCTACTCCACCCCTACCACAAAGCAATATTACCATACAATGACGCGAACTCCAACAGGGCCAACCATCGGACAGAAAAGAGCGCTGGCGAGGGTGCAGGGAAGGTAACGTGCAAGGTTGAAACAGGATGCCTTAAAAATCCGTTCTCTCGTTTTTACATGTTAAGGAAGACGATTTTTCAAGAAACCTTTTACTACACATGCAGCTTGCGCCCCACCCTCAGGGTTTGGGTGTGCGAGCGAGGAGCGCAAGGCCTGCGACCCTGCGCTCCTCGCTCGCACATTGTAGGAGATACGGGGCAAGCCCCGCAATAACTGGAAAGTCCCGAGCCGGCTTCAGCGCTGTTTCATGCTCGGCGTGTGGCTCCTCCCCCTGAATAACAGATCGTGTTGCGAGCGTGGGGCCGCGGCCCCACGCTCACAACACAATCCCAAAACCCTGGGGCGGGGGTCGCAAGCCAGAGGCTTGCGGAGAATGAAATAGCCCTGAGTTGGTTTAGCAAAAACTTGACACAGCACCCGGCAAGCCAGATACTAGTACTACAAACACAAACCGTGATAAAAGCAATTCAATGGAGAAACATATGAGCAGTGTTACAGTCCCTGGCCGCGTCTATTTTGAGGATGTCGAGGTCGGCGATAAGCTCCCCTCGTTGACCACCGAGCCGGTTACTCATCTCCAACTCGTTCGCTATGCGGGCGCGTCGGGCGACTTTAACCCGCTTCACACCGACCCAAGCGTAGGCGAAGCGATGGGCATAGGCGGGATCATCGCGCACGGTATGTTAATCATGGGCTTTGTTGGCCAGATGCTCAACGCCTACACAGGTCCGCAGGCGCTCAAGAAGTTTAATACACGCTTTAAGGGCATGACTCACCTGAACGACCGAATTACCTGTACTGGAACTATCACAAAGAAATACGTAGAAAACGGCGAAGGGCGCATCGCAGGCACAGTCCAGGCCGCCGATCAGAACGGCGATATAAAGGTCACAGGCACATTTATCGCGACACTCCCCCGGCGCGGCTAAGCCTATGCCACCAGTAGCTAGCTCTATCGGTGAGGCCAGGAAGATGCGTATCGCTGCTTCATACATTGTTACGAACGAGCATGAGCGGCACTCAGGATAGAAAAGTTCGCAAGCATCATGATGATTACAACGATCAAAAATAAGATCAGCCATCCTCTAAAGCTTGGATGATTTCCTGATCTAAGTAAGCCCACACTACACGCAAGGGTGCCAAATACATCCAGCAACCAGCTCCAGATGAGCATAGGTTGGGCTGAACTAATATAATTATTACTGGCTGAAATACTCAAGATTAAACCCAGAGAGATGGCAAGGATCGCAGCGATAGTCCAGCCGACAGGTGCGCTTGTGCTTACGGGTGTAGGTC
This sequence comes from Ktedonobacteraceae bacterium, assembly GCA_034437695.1. Classification (GTDB taxonomy): domain Bacteria; phylum Chloroflexota; class Ktedonobacteria; order Ktedonobacterales; family Ktedonobacteraceae; genus Paraktedonobacter. The sequence continues at coordinate 11,313 of DAOTTJ010000231.1, read as the reverse complement.
TGGGGGAAGACTGTGTTGAGCCGGTAGTGCCAGTCGAAGCTGCGCCAGCGGAGCCACTGCCGCTGCTTGAGCGGTGTACTTTGGGAGGCAGTTTGGGACCACCTTTGGCTGGACCAGTTGACCTGAGATCGGGTGTGCTGCTTCTGCTCTGGCCCTGGCTGTCGTGCAGCACCGGGGTGGCGAGTGCACTTCCGAAGAGTGGCTGTAAACCTCTAAGTGTGCCGTTGCTTGGTGGAGTAGGCGCGTTGGAGATCGGCAATTGCGCGGGCAGTGAAGGGAAGCTGGCAAGCGACCCGAAGGCGCTCAACTGCTCGGCTGGGAGGCCTGATTTGTTAATTGTGCGCCGTTCTTCGACTGGAATGATAAACGTCGGCCACCAAAAATCGGTGAGCTGCGCGACTGGCAGGGCGGGCAGTTCGGAAAACGCGAGCGGCTGACGCTGCGGCACATATTGCTTCTCTGGTGGACGAGAAAACTGATTGTTGTCCGCAGAGATTTTCTGCTCAGGCGGCACATTCTGGCGTTCTGGCGTCTGGGTTGGACCAGACTGGCGAATAGGAGGTCGGGGGGTGCGCATGATTGGCACTTTGACGCTCGACACCTGCTGAATGTCCACCTGGGCCGCCTGACGTAAGGCATTAGCAAAAGCTTGCACCGTACGAAAACGCCGACTCGGATCTTTCTTCAACGCAGTCTGGACTGCCCACTCAATCTCAGGTGTAACCTCAGGATTAAATTGAGCCATCGGCGGTGGTGCACTATTGATGTGCTGACCAGTGACCTCCGCGATAGTTCCAACAAAGGGGAAACGTCCAGTCAACCACTCGTACGTCATAATGCCCAGAGCATACTGGTCGCTGGCGGGTCCAGGCTGACCGTCAAATTGTTCTGGCGACATATAGGCAAGAGTTCCAGCCATCGTATTGGTGCGATGCGAACTGGATGTACTCTGCAATTTAGCTATCCCAAAGTCGGCCAATAATAGCTCACCCGTATCACCGACCAGTATATTTTCGGGTTTGATATCGCGATGGACGACGTTGCGCTCGTGGGCATAGCCCAGAGCATCGGCAATCTGGGAGACATAGGCTACAATCTTTAAAAGCGGCACACGCGTTCCATGTGGATATACTTTATGCAACGAGCCATTCCGGGCCAGATCCATCACAATGTATGGCCGATTATCGGTAATCCCATAATCGAGAATGCGCACAATATGGGCATTCTTGAAGCTAACAAGCAATATAGCCTCTTTGCGGAATTCCTGTTCGTCCTGCACATCCAATTGGGCAGTCAGTACTTTAATCGCAACATAGTTATTCAGATGGACATGCTGTCCCAGATAGACCCTAGCGAAGCTCCCTTCACCGAGGACCTGCATCAGACGATAGTTGCCAAGCTGGCTATTTATCAGGGGATCATTCATCGCGAACGCTCCATTTTATACAAGATTTTCGACTTTATTGACGCTTTCCAGGCGCACCAGGGCGCGAAAAAAGGTCGGCCCAGGTCCAAACTGCAAATGCATCCCTGAAAGGAGCCAGATGTGCTCGTCGGGTAGCCAGGAGCGCCACTGGTTCGTCGTGCTGTCTTCGAGAAGTTGATAATACATTGGTTCACGTGAAAGGTTTTTGAGTGACCAGTGTGCGGCCTTCTGATCGAGGGCGAAGCTAACCCTGGGCTGAAGATCAGGCACATTCGCGGACGACGTATAGTTTGGCGTGGCATCGGGTCGCATATGCCATTGATACAACATGCGTCCAGGCCAGCCCACGACGTAGTGACTGGCCCTATTCTCGCCTTGCAGATACTCGTAGGGATCGCGTCCGCCCCTGTGCGAAAGCAGATAGACAAAGGGAAGCTCGGCTGGCTGTTGCAGCAGTTGACCACACCCCGGACAGACCTGCTGACTGGCTCCCGGCAGAGCTACAAAGAAATGCCACCAGCAATCGGGCGTTGCACAGGGAACCAGTTGATCATAGAGGTGATAGAGCGCCTGCTGCCACTCGGACGGATGGGGTCGCGCATGCGGGTTCTTCAGGCCATTGACAAAGACGCGCTCAAACAGACCCGCCATCTCTTTGCCGAGCATACTTGCCTTGAGTCTTTGCTTGCTTGAGTGATTGCTGAGATCGGTGGGATGCTCGATATACGTAGCCTGTTCACCGTAACGTAGAAGCTCGTCTTGCGCATCGTCCATCGAATACACATGTTCACCAAAGAGCGGATGCATGAGCAGGAACCAGCGATAGAGCAAGACTGCCAGCGCGTGGCGGTCGGTCATACGATTGGGCAGCTTAATTGCACCTGTGACCAGCTCGGGCGCACGAAACTCCGGCGTACCGTCGACCACAGCAGAGAGCTGTCCGGGTACCATCAAGCTATCGCAGTCGATCAATACAGCAGCGCCAGCGAAAGGATCGACCATGACATTCTTGCCCGAGAAGTCGCTAAAACAGAAGCCCATAGTTGATAGGCGGCTCGCAGCGGCCACCAGCTTGATCGCGCAGGCAACGCGGCCAATAAACCAGCCGCGATCTTCGACGGCCAGTTTCTGGAAGGGGCGTCCCAGGAAATAGTTTTCGATGGTCTTGAGGCCCGCCACATAGCGCATACTGAAACCAACGGCTGGACCCTTAGAAGAGCTAACCACGCGCTTCTCGGGCCAGGAAAAGAACGTTTTCCAGTAAGGATCGTCTTTCGTCGGATTAAACTCATTGATAAGCTTGTCGATGCGCTTGATATTCTCCTGTTGAGCGCTATCGTTGGGATAGAGCTTAACAAGACTTTTGCCGTCGAGCGAGCGATAGAGCATGGCCTGTGCGCCAAACAGGTTGCTATCGTCTTCGTATTGTTCTACCTGACCATCGGCAAAACGTATTTCCATGCGTCACAGGCTCCTTATAAACGATAAAGATAGACCAGGGTGCGATCGTCGTGCGATTGTTTGCGATGATAGCCAATCAACTTGAGTAGTTCATCGGCGGGATGAGTGGATTGGGCGACGGGCGCGACGTAGCTCTGGTAGAACCTCTCAACCATCAAAAAGGGATCGGGCTGTGGATCGCCTGGTGAAGGCAGTGGAGGCTCTATGTCGTCGGCAATCCCATCGGTCATACTCATAATCCCGGTGTAAGACCGCAGCATTTTAACACTCATAAACTGCTGCCATTCCTGCTCATTGCTGCGTGTAAAGGGATGAACCTCGTTGCCGGTCGCCTGAATCTGAGGCTTCAATAGCTGCCGCCAGCGTCCTGAGCTATTGGCCTTTGACTTTAAACCTAAGATCGCGCCGTCGCCGACCTGCACAAAGGCCAGAAAAAGCTGATCGGGCGACAGAGCGACTGCGAGAAAGACCAGCAGTGTCGTCTGAAGCTCATCGAGCGAGGTCTGAGACTCGTAGGCAGCGCGTTCCACAGATTCGTAGGCTGTGCGCAGCGAGGTCTGCAAGATGCGCTTTGCAGCCGAGGCAATCTGGTCTTCGTAGCCAGCAGGATTATTGGCCAGAAGCGTTTTGAGCGGTGCCACGTGCTGTTCGGAGAGCGAGGCTGCGCCCTGGACAGCGGCTAGAGCGCCGCGACGTGAAAGCTCCTTGCTGCCAACCCCATCGGCGATCGCAACCAGCGCGAGGGGTGGTCCGTTACGGCGGTCGTTAAGGATAGTAACCTTAAAGTCGTCTTCGCGATACTTGCGCTCATAGCCGTGACCATAGCCGCGCCGGCTGGCCCCGATTATCTGCCAGCCATGATCGAGCGTATTGACTTCTCCCGCAGCCGGGAAGCGCTTCTCATGCGGATGGTTGGGCATATCGCTCAAATCGCTCGGCTCATATTGCTGGTCGTAGATTGTCAGCGGAGGGGACTGCGCAGCCCCCGCGCTCGGCGGCGAGACGCGCTGCGGCGTGGCTGGCGAGGGAGAAACGCGGCGCGGTGTACCCGGCTGAAGCGTATCCTGCGTTTGCAGGCGAGCGAGGTCCTGCTGATACTTTTGATTGAGCTGACCCAGGCGCTCGATCTCCTGGCGCTGAGCAAGCACTTCGCGTTGCTGTTCATCCAGTTCGAGAGCGAGCTGCGATCGGCCCAGCAACCAGCCACAACCGACGCAGAGCACGTAGATCAACACAATGAACAGCATAGTGCTCAGGCGTGTGCCATCGATCTGGCCGCTTACTATACGCGCAATCCAGACAATCAGTGCTACCAGGCAGGCGACGCCAGTAGCCAGGCAGGCAACCAGCCAGAACAGATCGTTATCGAGCAGACTCGTAGTAGTACCGCGCGGCAGGGCAGGTGCAGGCATATATGGCTCCTGAGGCACCGAGCGGCGGGCGATAGCAGGGGTTTGTCCAGTAGATTGCGGAGTATTGACTACGCCACCATAGGAAGGAACCGACCTGGGTGCTTGATCATCCTGGCGTCTCGACATAGACTACCTTCTTCTCTGCCTTACTTAATAGCGTCTGGGTGTATCCGACGCGCGAACAGTACCATCTGGCGTATTATAGAGCGTGGGATCGAGCGCACCGCCAGCCTGGGCGGTTTTGACGATTGAGCCAGACATCCAGCGGAAGAAGCTCTTGATCGCCTCGGGAGAGACGTTATGCATCAAGAAAACGCTATCGGCCAGACTGCGCAGGATGCCCTCATTGACGCGATTGCCGCAGCCAAGCGCGACGATAGTCGGTCTACAGCTCCCCTGCAACTGGCGCAACTGCTGAACCACCCCTTGATACTGGTCGGTTGGTTCGCCATCGGTGAGCACAAAGACCAACGGGCGGTAGTCGCCGTGGCGTGTGGGAGTATTAGAGATCAAATCGTTCTGGAGCGACTGAATGAGCAGTTGAAGTGCGCTCCCCAGAGCAGTGCGCCCGGCTGCGACCAGCGAGGGGGCTTGAAATTGATCCAGTGGCACCAGTTCATACTGAGTGGCCTGATCGGCAAAACAGATAACGCTGATGTGGACAGTATCGACGGCACGCGGATCATTGCGCAGAAGATTATAAATGATATCCAGACCCTCGTTAACCGCCATAATCGGGCTACCTTGCATAGAGCCTGAGCAATCTAACAACAAGTAGACGGGCAGACGACGCTCATATCCACCAAAAAAATCCTGCATTTGTATACTCCCTTTTCGTATACTCTGGCGTTCTCACCAGATCTGGCAAAGATATTTCATGAGACAATCTATGATGGACATTCCAGCAACATCGATGGAGAGAAGACCACCTTTCCACCACCCTGATTACAGTATAACTCATTCATCTAACTACCCGTAGCAATAGTTTACGGCGTTACTTTCGGCAACGCCGGCAAAGTTGACGTTGGGGTTGGCGTCGGCCTATGTCTCGGCGTAGTCTGTGGTATCGGTGTAGGATATTTTTGGCCCTGTGCGGTTTCGGTCGCGTGCAACTGCACCGTCGCGGTCGCAAGTGACGAGAGGTTGATCGCACTTGAAGACTGAGGGGAAGTATAATTGATAGCCAGGATCAGGACAAACAGCAAGATCAACAGAGCGCCTGGAATAAGCCAGCGTGTCAGTTTTGCGTTACGTAGCATACAGACTTCTCCCCACTATACTATACCTTTAATACATAGTTAGGAGCGCCGCCTGAACGCGGCGCATAAAAGCGTCTTGCGCGGTCTAGCACATGGTTCAGGTCCTACAGTCCACATAGACCGGTTCGATGGTGCTTGCAAGCGTTTTCACTCGCCAGATTAAATGACACTTCTACTGTTTCTTTTAACAGAAAATGTCGATTGTCATCGCCAGCTCACTCGCTAACCGAGGTTTCTCGTGGCTTCCCGTGAAGTCCTACAGAGCAAATCTGCATTTGCAATTATACTTTATATAGAAGGAGAGTGTCAATATATTTATTTTCTCATCTCGGGGCTATTTCATGCTCTACAAGCCTCTGGCTTGCGATCCCCACCCCAGGGTTTTGGGATCGGATTGTGAGCGTAGGGCCGCGGACCCACGCTCACAATCCGATCCTTTTTCAGGGGTAGAGTCACAGAAGTGACGGGGAATTAGAGGTCGGGAATCTGCCAATCGATAGCTGGTTTGCCAGCCGCTTGCAGGGCCTGATTAATGGTGGAGAAAGGACGGCTCCCAAAGAAGCCATTGCGGGCCGAGAGCGGCGATGGATGGGCCGACTGGACAATGACGTGGCGTGTAGTATCGATCAGATTACCTTTCTTCTGGGCATAGCCGCCCCAGAGCACAAATATCACCGGGTCGCGTTTTTCGTTGACCGCCGAGATAACCGCGTCAGTAAACTTCTCCCAGCCTTGATTTTTATGCGAGTTGGGCGTATGAGCACGCACGGTCAATACGGCATTTAAAAGGAGCATACCCTGTTGCGCCCAGGGGACCAGATAGCCATTATTTGGTATGCGGCATCCAAGATCGTCGCGTAGCTCTTTATACATATTGACGAGAGAAGGCGGTGGCTTAATGCCGGGTCGCACCGAGAAACAGAGACCATGAGCCTGATTATTATCGTGATAGGGGTCCTGTCCGAGGAGAAGGACATTGACGGTCTCATAGGGGGTAAGACGTAGAGCAGAAAAGACCTCATCCTCTGGTGGGAAGACCGTATACGCCTGGCGTTCTGCATCGACAAAATCGCTGAGTTTTTGCAAATAAGGTTTTTGTAACTCGCCAGCAAGGTGGTCCTGCCAGCTTGTCGGAATAGAAATCTGCATAGAGATACCTCTTCATGACATATTTTAGAGATGGAACCAGATGATGTGCTTCATGGTACCATAGGAAGCATGTCCCGACAATATATTCTTGCGCGGATGACATAAAGTGGTAAAGAAGCGAGCCTCAATAGTCGCGGGCGTTTCCACGCATTCGCGAGAGCGCATTACCAATGCTAGAGGTGTTGAGTCACCAATGTACGCAACCAGTAGTCAGAGATTTCGGGTCGAGGCAAGAGAGAGATTGATGAAGAGGGGGTCTGTTTCTTAAACGTAGGCCAGCGAGGCGACCGCTTTAGCAGACGGACAATTGCTCCATTGGGGATAGGATGGCTACGAAAGTATTGATGGAAATCGCGCATACTTGCTTGTAAGCGTTCGTTTACATCGCCGCGTTCAAGCAGCCAGAGCATTGCTGTAATAAACTGTTCGTGACTAAAGATCGCGACCTGCTCGCCGCGCATCTTTAAGACATACTCCAAAAACAGGCGGACGCGGGCGATAAAATCGATGAACGATTCTGATTGAGGACCATCCTGATAATCGGGCAGCAACTGTTCCCAGTAGGCCTCCACCAGAGGACGGCGGTCGGCGGTCGTCGAGTACTCTTCATGTACCGAGGAAAGATAGGTAAACTCCTGAATGGGCTTTTCCTGCGGTTCAACGTTCGGGAAATATTGGTTTGTATACCAGGCTGTTTGCTTTGCACGTTCATAAGGTGAAGTAATCAGACGCTGAAGATTGGCCTTCTTTTGCAAATAATTAGCTGCAGCTCCCGCCTGCCACTCGCCCAGAGTAGTAAGTGGTACTAATGCCGAATCGATGGTAGGTTTGCCAGCATTAGCCTCGCTCTGACCGTGGCGTATCAAATAAATATCACACATACTTCTATAAATCGCCTTTATCGGCTATAAATCGTCTTTTCTACCGCTTCAATTTTGATCTATAAAAGTATAGCACACTCATAACGGATGTTGGAAGAGAAAACAGCTCGATATACTGCCAATTATTGTCATTTTACTGCCTGAGGATATGAATTCAGATATTCGCATGCTTTTTGCATGTAATGCTCGAATTGACCGGAAGTATAAATGATCAGTTTTTCGTGTGGGAGATGTTCAAAGCAGCGTAGATAGTCGCCGATTGTTTCGGGGTCGACGCGGATTCTGGTTGATGGGTCTTTGCGCTTGCGGATGCGCTCATTGCGGATATCGCGGCTAGCTACGCATAAAATAACTTTCAGATGGACACTGTCGACGCGCTGGACGATTTCCCTGGTTCTATCCAGGATAAAGTGATGAAGTGAGGCCGTATCAAATATAACTGAAGTGCGGCGTTCGGCCAGGATATCCTGCACTTCAGCAAACGAATTCTCATAGGCGTGGTGGCTGGCTTCATCGTCATCCAGACCCTGTTGTAAAAGTTCCGCTCGGTACCTATCTTTGTCGACGATGTGCCAGCCAAAGCTTGCGCCTAAAGCTCTGGCCAGGGTGGTCTTCCCTGCGCCAGGGAGTCCAGCCATCAATACTAAAATCATGGGATCTTTTTGCATTGAAAAACCACCACCGAAAATAACTATAAAGAGAGGGGTCTACAATATATTATACATTACGCATAGCTAAAGGAGATACCAAATGGGGTCCATTTATAAGACTTTCGCGGATAACTATCTGATAGCATTTTCTGAGCACATGTTCACCACAACAAAAGCGCATATCTCACCAGTCAGTGCTATCTACTGACGTGTGAGATATGTGCTTTTTAAAAAAGTGGCAAAAGAACACCTTCTCTCTCAAGAAGATGTTTCAGTTATAAATCTTCGCTTGGGTCACATTCTACGTGTTGCAGTGCCATATGGAGCGATTGCAGGGCTTTTTCACGTCCGCGAAAGTATTGCCTGGTGCTACTAAAGCCAAGACGTGTAGCGATATGCTCGTGCTTCAAGCCGGGATTTGGGCCAAAGTACCGGTAGTAGAGAATATTGTAATAGAGCCACTCAGACGATGAGTCGGAGCGATAGCTGGACCCTTCGAGCATTTTAAAGGCCTCCTTGAGTATCTCACGTATGACTTTACCCTTCTCAGTAGGATGTGGTGAGACCTGATCCTGGAGGCGTTGAGCCACCAGTTCCATCAGACCCAGGCTAGTTTTACTCAAAGCTATAGGGTCATTCAAACATTTTAGTGCTTCGTCAAGATCATCGACGCTCATCTCATACAGTCTGGCATGACAGGTCTTGCGTAGAAAAAGACGAAAGAGCAGGCTTTCGCTTTATTCTGGCAGATAGCGTGACTCGTGATATTTTTGGCGAGCCTCGTCGAGTAGAAAGGTCTGTTGTTTTGCAGAGAGTTCGCCCCAAATTCCCTCAAAGATCTGCTGGAGCATGGTATAGAGCGGCCCTTTGATCTCCCGTTCAGAAAACTGTCTATTTCCGAACTGTTGTTTCTGGGCAAAGAGATCAAAACAGACTTTATTCAAGAAAAAGGGATGACGGCCTACCAATTTTAAGATCAGAGAGGCCTCTTCGTCTGAAAAAGGGTGATCGGTCTGACTGGCGGGTAGTTTGATCAGACGCCTGGCCTCTTCGGCTCGCAGGCCACCCAGCGTATAGGTATGGAAGATATTAAAGAACGGTGAACCTACTAGTTTCTGGTGGCAGACCTCATTGAGCGGTCTGCGCGTTGCAGTGACGTATGAAATTAGCCCGGCACTGACATGCGAACGTAAGTCCTCCAGAAAACCAGGACCAAAGTTCTCATTTTGGGCAACTTTGTCAAAGGAATCCAGCACCAGAACAGAAAAGTAGCCCTGATCGACTATCTGATTAAGAAGCGAATGAAACTGCTCGTCGCCTTCTAACTGCTCCTCTATCTCTATATGGATACCAGCAGTTGTACAGGCCTTGACCAACTCACTGGTGGCATCCTCAAAAAAATTATCGCTAGTTCTTACACGGTAACGACGTAGATCAAGATCGATAAACAGGTAGCGATCAAGGTTGAAAGACGATCTGGCACGTTCCTCGGGAGAACGCAGATGATAGAGGAATGATGATTTCCCGATGCCGCGTATCCCAACCAGCGCGATACATTGACGGCGAAAAAGGATTTCATAAAATTGCTTGAATGCTTCAACACAGCCAAATAAAAGCGCTCGATCCTGCACTACGCCTCTATTAAAGTAAAGGTTGCCTGGCGAGCTATCCATCATTGTCCTCCCGTAATATCTGGGGCTTATTCTACTCATTGCCAAGTTTAGTTTGTAAAATGCGGCAAAAAGTGACAGTATTCTGCCAGCTTTATAATAAAGCGTGAAATAGTGCATGTCAATCTGCCAATTTTACATTAAAGATAATCCCCGTGCTGCGAGGGGGATTGACGAGTTATTTGTGAAGTACTTAGAATGGCATGAATCTGGCATCAATTTCTATACATTGCGTTGTATGCTTTTAGTGAGAGGTTGCGAGACTGAGGCAGCGTTTCTCTCAAGCGCCAGGATCTTTTAGGGGAGATACACCATTGACAATATACGAAAGCTTGCGCAACGCGCTCCAGGATGGTCTGGCGATTACTACACGTTTCTGGGAATATCGGACGAAGAGTTGGGTGACCAGCATCTGTGCTGCGGATATTAACGGCGATGGTGAATCCGAAGTAGTGATCTGTTCACGCGAAGGTCGAGTCTATGTCCTGACGGCAAAGGGCGATCTGCTCTGGAAGCGCGTGATTGGTATAAAAGCAAGCGTGGTAGGTGCTGTTGCGCTCAGCGGCTACCGGAGGGTGAATAGTGAGTCAGGCACACGTATCATCGTCGGCACGTGGGATGGCAAAGTCTATATGCTGGATAAAGACGGCAATAATGTATCAAACGAAGGGAAGCTCCTGTCATTCAATAGTGAAGGGGTTGCGCTTGATCCGCAAAAAGAGCTTGAAGCCTGCTGGTACGATACACAGTATGCAATTCACCAGGTTTATGTCAACGCTGAAGATCCTGCGGAGATCCTGATTGGTTCCAGCCACTTTGTCTATAGTCTCGATTACATGACTGGCAAGCAGGTCTGGAACTTCGAAACGGGCGGAGGCGTGCGAGCTATCCTCAGTTGCGATATCAACAACGATGGGCAAACTGAAATCCTTGTCGGCTCAATCGATGGTTATCTCTCTATATTGAATCAGGCTGGAAAATATCTTGGGCAATACTTTGTTGGATATCCTATCTACGCGCTTGCTGCCGCAGATGTGGACGGTGACGACCTGGTCGAGATACTCGTGGGCAGCGGAAATAAGACCTTGCTCGCACTCAACTACACGCCAGGCACCACTGAATGCACGCTACAGCCAAAGTGGCAACAAGCCGTGGGCAACCGTTTGCACTCCCTATGCATCTCTGACATCGATAGTGATAAATCGCTTGAGATTATTGCCGGGTCGGCCGATGAGCATATCTATATTCTGAACGCTCAAGGGAAGATACTCTGGAAGTATAACCATTCACACCGCGTTAAAGCGCTTTTTGTCTGCGACCTCAACAACGATGGAGTGCCGGAATTGCTCGTCGGAGCTGATGAAGACAAGGCCTATGCGCTCTCAATTCGTTTGCGCGACGGCAT
>DAOTTJ010000230.1:0-3513 GCA_034437695.1 Ktedonobacteraceae bacterium | reverse complement strand
CTGCGCTTTTAGCGCAAGGAGTTATAATTTCATTTTATCTATTTTAGCAGATAGAAACAGGAAATGTATATAAATAGAGAGCAGATACACAGAGGTTTTTCAAAAGTCTTTTCTTCTCTACCTGCCCACCCTTAAAGAAAAGATGTGGTGAGGACACCTCCATAGTGCTATGTGAAGCTTCCCCTCTGCATCGCCTGCGGAGACGCAGAGGGGAAGGAAGGCTGGGGCGGTGTCCCGGCGTGTGGCCCTGCCCCCTGGACAACGGATCGGGTTGCGAGCGTGGAGGCGGCCTCCACGCTCGCAACCCGATCCTCAAAACCCTGGGGTGGGGGTGCAAGCCAGAGGCTTGCAGAGAATTAAATAGCCCTGGCTGTAGTCAAGCGAAGCTGACAATCCAACTGCTGGTGACTTTTTTCTCATCGGTCCTGAAGGAAGAGGTTATGTGTAGGAGAGAGGCTGGGTGAGTATTCAGGCAGTGGCAGGCAAGACGATGAACTCCTGACCAGGGTTCAGTATGATATGTAAATCGTCTTCGCTGGTCACAAGGGCGTTATTAACAAAAATTTTGACGTGACTACGTATGCGTCCATCAGCAGTACACAGGCACTCCCAGATAGCAGGATGTTGGCGCGACAATTCGGCCAGCAGTTCATCTAACGTGCTGGCGTGTAATAAGATCTGGCTTCGGCCACCGCTATAGGTGCTGAGAGTGGATGGGAGACGCAAAACTACTGCGCCCGAGTCTGCTACAGGCATAAGGCTGAATGTCTCCAGACAGAGTTGAATCTGGTAGTCGCGGGAATACTTCTGTCTTCTTCAGTATACGCTTTCTGTCCAGGGGTGACAAGGTTTTTTGGGGGGGTTCATGCGTTGCAAGCCTCCGGCTTGCGGCCTCCTTACAGCTAGAGGTTTTTTGTCGGGCAAGATCGTCCCGCCCATAAGCATGAAGGTAGCAGAGAGCATCTCTCTGCACTCCTATTTTGCCTCCGGTAAAACAGGCAAAATAAAAGAAAAAGGTTGTTGGGGACACCGCAGATTACCTGTTCCCTGGACAGGGTGCCGGCAAAGGGTTGCTGCCCTCTGTACTCCCGCTTCACTTCATGTCTATGTCGGGCGAAACTGCCCCACCCCAAGAGTAAAAGATGCAGCAATGGGTTTTCAGGTGCCTGTAGGTGCCTGAAAACCCATTGCTGCATCTGAAGCAGGAGCTGGTTTACCTGAAAAGCCAGTTTTGCTCTTCAGGTGTGTGTTACAGGAATTCAGTCAAAGAGGGTCTGCTCGCGGTGGGGACCGACGCCGACGCTGTGGATGGGCAGTTGGGTTAGTTCGGCTATGCGATCAAGGTAGGCGCGAGCGTTGGACGGTAGGTCAGAGAGCTTGTGGGCGAGGCGTGTCGAGGTCTGCCAGCCGGGGAAAACCTCATAAATGGGTTCACATTGTTCATGAATAAATGGATCTGACACGTCGTCGAGGCGTTCGCCATTGTACCGATACGCTACACAGATCGGGATCTCGGAGAGACTATCAAAGATATCCATTTTGGTCACCGCCAGTTCGGTGCAGCCATTGAGTTCGCTGACATAGCGAGTCACGACGGCGTCGAACCAGCCAATGCGCCGTGGGCGACCGGTCGTCGCGCCAAATTCGCCACCGAGTTGACGGAGTCGATCGCCAGTCGCATCATGACACTCGGAGGGCATGGGTCCGGTGCCGACCTGGGTGCTATAGGCTTTGGTCACGCCGATGACGCGATCGATCAGGCGTGGAGGAATGCCGGCTCCACTGGCGGCTCCCGCCGAGGTTGGAGAAGAGGCCGTCACAAAAGGATACGATCCCCAGTCGATATCCTTCATCGCGCTCAACTGGCCTTCCAGCAGAATGTGCTTGCCAGCTTTCAAACTGCTACGCAGCAGAGGGACAGTATCGACCATGCGTGCTCTGAGTTGCTCGCCCCATGCCAGGCATTGCTCGACAAGCATTGCGCCGGCCAGTGGGGCTTGGCCATAAAGCTGAGTTAAGAGGGTATTGTGGCGAGGCAGCAGAGTTGCGAGTTTGGTCTGGAGGACATCGGGGCGCAACAGATCCTGGACGCGGATGCCTATCCGCGCATATTTATCGGTATAGGCGGGGCCGATGCCGCGTCTGGTCGTGTCAACGCGGTAGGCACCCCGCGCCTGATCCTCTACTTCATCCAGCAGTTTATGGTAAGGCATAACGACGTGCGCCCGGTCAGAGATCAAGAGGCCGGAGATCTCGATCCCATGCTGAGCGAGGTGCTCCACTTCCTCTAAAAGCGCCGGGGGATCGATCACAGTCCCGGTTCCCATAATACAGAGACAGGTAGGGTGGAAGATACCACAGGGGACCTGGTGTAGTTTAAATTCACCAGCAGCGTTGACAACTGTATGGCCGGCGTTCCCTCCGCCCTGGAAACGCATACAGATATCAGCTTGCTCGCTCAACAAATCGACCAGTTTCCCTTTTCCCTCATCTCCCCACTGCATTCCAACGACAACCGTAACATTCCCAGGCATAGCGAGAACTCCTTAATAAGCAACGAAGGTCAGGAACCAGAAGTCGTCTGGTTTCTGGCGGCACGGGCCAGTAGATAGGCAGAGATGCTCTCTTCCCATAACCATACAGTAAGCAGAGCAGTACCTATCTCCTTCCATGCAAAAGTGTTGTTGTTTAACAAACAGGCACAGATCAGAAGCCGTACTACTATATGAATTTTTCAGCCCTGCGTCAAGGGAGGGGTAGCGGATATATGCAGAGATTTTGCGCCTGATGGAGAATATTTTCAACCTTAAATCAGGGAAAAGAGTAGCGTCAATGTGATAAAATAGGTCTTGAACTTAATGGATATGACAGACAAGCAGAAATACCCCCTGCTGGTTAACCGATAGAAGTTGCCTGGAAACAAAAGGATGTGTGCGCATGCAAGACACCCTACAATCCCTGGTCGAGAGAGCGCTGGCCGGGCAGCCTCGTTTTCTCGAATTTTACCTACGTGATCAAAGTCGATTGCCCGGTACGCGTGCAAATATAGAGCTTGCGCAGGACTTCAGCGACCTTCTCACATTACGTGCGCCAGGGCGTCCTGAGCAGGCACGCACGCTTTTAAATCATCTGCTACAAGATGAGCAAAAAATAGTAAGCAACACACCGGGTGAATTTGTGCTTTTTTGTGGAGTGCTGGCTTCGGGTTATTGTGCCTGTACCATGCCCTCCTGGCGGATAGATGCTTTCGCGCTGCTGGCGCACTATGCTCAGAGTCCTGCGTGGCGTGTACGCGAGTCGACGGCACTGGCGTGGCAAAAGCTGTTGAATGTCGTGCCGAATGAGGCATTGACGGCCCTGATGAATCTGCTCGACCAGGGTGACTGTCTACAGCTACGAGCCTGTCTGGCGGCGATTTCAGAACCAGCGCTTTTACAGACGACAGAATTTGTTGAGGCTGCGCTGGTTATGCAGCGAGTTGCGATTGAGTATTTGCACTCGCTGGCGTTGGTT
>DAOTTJ010000229.1:0-10504 GCA_034437695.1 Ktedonobacteraceae bacterium | reverse complement strand
GCAAAACGCCTTGTTGCATCTGAAATCTTTGCTTCGCCGCAGGCGAAGCACCCATGAAAAAATCCATGCCTGTAAGGCATAGATATGTATGTATAGATATAGTTGTAGGAAACGTGCGTCTAGATCGGTTCTCTAAAAGAGTATAATGTATCCTCCGTGGGGAGAGTCAAGCTCTGAGCTGAAACGCATTGAGGCATAGGTGGGAGCGGCCTCGGCACTTGCGGGACTTTCTACTTTCAGTACTGGTGGGGGCATTGTTACCGATTAAGTATTTGTGCGTTTCGATAGGTAGTAGAGATGCCAGGGGTATTGGTGTGCTGGATAGGGAACTCCTCAGGTTTCTCAAGCGGCTGGTGTGCAGGTAGATCATGGTTGAGCAGGAGTTTGTGTAGGGTATCTCTCAATGGGTGCAGAAAACAATATGTTGACTCTTAAAAAAAGGCAGAAGTTTTACATGGAAAACGAAACTACTATTCCTCAGATGGTGGATCAGGTGCGATCCGGCAAGTTGCCCAGGCGGCGACTCGCGAAAATACTGGCTACTATGGGTATATCTGCGGCGGGTATAGGTGCGGTGATTGCCACGACCGGGGATAGCCCGGCAGTTGTGCAAGCAACTCCAAAGATTAATGTCCAGGAAGATGCAAAAAAGCATTTGCAGCTCCACGATCAGCACCTTTCCAGTCAGTCGCAGGGTGACAGCGGGATGTTACACAAAGACTACGCCGAACACGCGATTGTCGAGGACAGTATGTTTGAGCAGCCACTGGTCGGGCGTGCGGCGATTCTAGCGCGTAAAAATATGGGCTTTGCTGCGGTGAGCAACGCGCAGATCAAGGTTACTAACCGCATAGCGATCGGCAATCAGGTGACGGTTGAGTGGGTTGCGACCGGCGTGCATACCGGCGAGCTGCCGGGCCTGCCTGCATCAGCGCTTCCCTATACGCTTGAGGGCGTCACGGTCGTGGTCCGTGAGGGAGACAAGATTGTGCGCGAGGCTATTTATTATGATGTGGAGCATCTTTATCGCCAGCTTGGCAAGGTATAATTGATAGTGTTGAGTTGAATGAGTCATCCTTGATTTTGTATAATCAGGACAAAGATCCTACTTGTTTTGTCGGGGACACCGCCCCGAACCCCCAGGCAGAGGACTGGCAGTCCTCTGCACTTCTGCTGCCTTTCTCTGATCACATGTTTCAGTTGACAGAGCACTATGGAAGGTAACCTCACGCTATTTTTGCAGGTAAGAAACACAGTGGCCATCAAGATCGCTGTGTTTCTTTGCCTGTGCGGCAATGCTGGTAGAAAGGACTAAACGATGGAGAATAATGCCTATACTGGACCTGCTCCCGCTTCGCCCGAGCAGGTCCAGGCGATCACCACGCAGCTCCTGGCGCTCTATCCCGGTGCGAAGTATGAACTCGACTTTACCACCTCTCTCGAACTGCTGGTGGCTACGCAACTCGCTGCCCAGTGTACTGATGCACGGGTCAATGCGGTGACCCGCGAGCTTTTCCAGAAGTATCGCAGCGCTGACGACTATGCGCAGGCCAGCCAGGAGGAGTTAGCACAGGATATTCACGCGATCACGTTCTTTAACAATAAAGCGCGGAATATTCGTGCGGCCTGTCAGTATTTGCTAGCCGAGTATGGTGGCCAAGTGCCGCAGACGCTGGCCGAGATAGTCAAGATCCCTGGTGTGGCGCGTAAAACTGCCAACGTGATCCTGGGCAACGCCTTTGGTGTCGTCGAAGGTTTTATCGTTGACACGCACGTCGATCGTCTGTCTCACCGTTTTGGCTGGACCGCGCAGAGCGATATTGTGAAGATTGAGCGCGATCTGATGCGGCTGATCCCTGCGCAGGACTGGTTGCCTCTGGCCCATAGCATGATTTTGCACGGCAGAAACGTCTGCACGGCGCGTAAGCCAGCCTGTGCGCGGTGCGTCCTTGTCAAGGTCTGTCCTTCTGCGGAGGTCTAGTTGGTACATGGTATGATTGAGGCGCGAGGGAGGGAGCCGTGAAAAGTATGTTGAGAACAGATACTCATTCCTCTCCTCTTTGAGCACAGGATTAGACAAAAGGAGGCTCGCCTTGAATACCTTAGAAGATGTACAAGCTGTCCTCTCCACTACCG
This sequence comes from Ktedonobacteraceae bacterium, assembly GCA_034437695.1. Lineage (GTDB taxonomy): Bacteria > Chloroflexota > Ktedonobacteria > Ktedonobacterales > Ktedonobacteraceae > Paraktedonobacter. The sequence goes on along the minus strand of DAOTTJ010000229.1, from coordinate 8,368 downwards.
CAGAACGCTGGCAGCAGTTGGTCAGCACGCTTCCCATTGACCTACTGACACGCCCTCCAGCCACAGGGGAATGGTCAGCACTCAAGTGCTTACAGCATTTACTGGACGCGGAATGCCAGAACTTTCCTGTCCGCTGTCGCGCTTTTCTGGCAGGGCAGGATTTTACCGATTTCGATCCGAACCAGCCGCACGCAGACGCTGATTCACAGACTCCTGAGCAGCTCGTGGCAGCGTTCACGCGTGCTCGGAAAGCGAGCCTTGCTCTGCTCAAGCAAGTCAAGGATGGCGACCTGGGACGGACAACTCAGCATCCCAAGCTGGGTGCAGTCACCCTGGCAGAGATGCTTCACACATGGGCAGCTCACGATTTGATGCACACCGTCCAGGCCGAACGAGCGCTCATGCAACCTTTCATGCTCGGGTGTGGTCCCTGGCGTCTCTTCTTTCGGGATCACGAGAGCAGTGTTGCGCAGGAAGAAGGGTGACGTACAGAATATTTCCGGTCATGAGAGATCTGGCGTCACCAAAAGTGGGCCAGATCGACATGGCAGGTCATCTACCACCAGTCACATTTTGGCGCTCAAAACCAGCAGGAGGGTCCAGTCGTTACCCAACGATTGGACCCTCCTGCTTGCCAGTACAAGACTGGTGAGAAGCTGATTAAGCGGTCGTACAGGTTACTCCATTGAGCTTGAACGTGGTTGGAGCGGCGTTTGTGCCGTTCCAGGTCCCATTGAAACCGGGTTCAGAACTCACCGTGCCGCCCGCGGGAATGACTCCGTTGTACGAGAGACTGGTGAGAGTGACGGCACTGCCGGATTGGACATAGGTAGAGTTCCAGTCTGAAGTGATCGTCTGCCCGTTGGCGAACGAGAACTGCAAGTTCCACCCGTTAATCGTAGTTGTGCCTGTATTGGTGATCACAAAGGACGCACCGAAACCGCCAGTCCACTGACTGCCTATGACGTACTGCACCTTACAGCCGCCGCCGCTGGTCGCGGTTGGAGTAGGAGTCGTCGCGGGCGTGGGGGTCCGCCCAGGAGTGGGGGTAGGAGTCGTCCCAGGCGTGGGAGTGTGTCCGGGCGTTGGTGTGGGAGTGTGTCCGGGCGTTGGTGTGGGAGTGCGTCCGGGCGTTGGTGTGGGAGTTGTGCTCGTCGTGGCAGTGGGCGTGGGAGTTGCGACCGAGCCGGCTATATCGCCATAGACGATGCCGAGACCATTGGTACCGACGTAGGCGCGTCCATAGATGCGTGGATCGCCTGTGATGCAGCAGGTAGATGCATACTGATGGGCGCTATCGTTGATCAAGATCCAGGTTGTGCCGCCGTCGTCGGAGCGGAAGATGCCCTGTACCCCGCTGATAGTTGCCGTCGTAAACAGCGCCATATAGCTCTGACCGGGAGCTGCCATGCCGAAGCCTATCGAATTGGCCGCGCTGACATTAGCGATTTTGGTCCAGGTTGTGCCGTTATCGGTCGAGTGCCAGAGTCCATCGACATCGCCGGAAGTGGTGGTTCCACCGGCCAGCCAGATATCGCCTTCGTGACCGGGCATCGCTTTAATCACCACTGTATCGCCTGCGGCTGGCAGACCCGTCGCGGTTGAGGCAGTGAAGGTTGCGCCGCCGTCGGTACTGAGCCAGAACTTGCCCTGTCCATAGCCGTAGAACTTTTTAGGATTGACGCGGTCCGCCGCGACGACCGCATTCTGCGGAATGCTTGCCGCAGCCGTCCAGCTATTGCCGTTATCGGTTGAATAGGAGACAGCCGCGCTGGTTGGTGCCCAGAGGACGCGGCTGGCGTCTGCGGCAGCCGCAATAGTTCCGCCGCCGGTCAGGCCCGCTATATCCTTGTTGCCCGCGAACCATGTTGCGCCTCCGTCATAGCTGAAGGCCGTACTGGTGACGACGGGGCTGGCGCTCGGATTGCCGTAGCCTGCGCGTACCATAAACGAAGGCGAGAGTTCGGCGTAGTCTATCGAGTTGTACGTCCCCGCGTAGGGGATAGAGTACATCGCTGCGGGTGAGGTTGTCAGACTATCGTGACGGAAGCCGCCGATATCGCCCACCGTGCTATAGAGATGTGCCTCGCTGCTGCCGGGCGGACTGATCAGGTCGGTCACAGCCTCTTCCTCGATGCCCAGGGCCATACTTTTAAACGCGACTTTTCCGCCGCTGGCGTAGCTATCCCAGGCAGTCAGATTAGTTGTGCCATAGAGCGTTGCGCCTGTGCCGTAGAACAAGCGATCCGAGTTAAATGGATCGATATTCATGCCCTCGATCATCCAGCCCAGTTTAACCGCAGGAACGGGGTCGACCGGATTAGTATTGCCAAAGTTCAGCCAGGGAGCATTTGAAACGTCGATCGTGTAGTAGAGGTTACGACTGGGATAGCTGGACCACGACCAGATCGGTTCCCAGGTTGTGCCGCCGTTGGTTGAGCGGAAGAGCAGTGCATCGGGCCACCAGGAATTGACGCTGGCGACGACGATAGTGCCTGGATGTTGCATATCGACCGCCAGGCCGCCGTAGCCGTAGTAGTCATTTGAGCTATCGGAGCCAGGTACAGGGCTGATTTTTGTCCAGGTGTTGGTACTAGGAACATATTTCCATACATCGCCGTGGCCGCCATTATAGGGGCCATCCCAGTCGCTATAGGTTACATACAGCGTGCCAGCCGAATCGAGTTTGCCCTGATGGGGCAGATAACCGGTTGTGGCGTTTGTGGTGGTACTCCAGGTTGCGCCGCCTGCGCATGTCACAGTCGTGCCGCTGACGCTACAGGTTGGTTCGCCGGGAATGGCTGCCCAGGTTGCGCCGCCATCAGTACTGCGATAAATGTTATCGGCCCCGCTGCGATTGTCGGCCACGCCGACATAGATAGTCTTCGTTGTAGTCCCTGCGGTGCCGGATGAGGGATCGAAGGTTACCCAGGTCACGCCGACCGGATCGCTCTCATAGCCGCTGGTATCGCTAGGATTTTCCGAAAACGGGCCAGTATCGGGGAAGTTAGTCACCTTACTCCAGGTCACGCCGAAGTCGGTGCTTTTCCACAGACCGTTGCCGCTCCGAGCGCCGAAGTAGAGGATTGCATCGTTATTGGGATCGATTGCCAGGCGTTCGCCCATGCCGCGTCCGGGCATATTGCCGCCCATTTTAAAAGGCATCTGCGTGACCTGGAACGTATTGCCCTGGTCGGTCGAGCGCAGAATAACCCCATTTTGTGAAGCCCAGGAATTGGTATATGTTCCGGCGGCGATATACAGACGGTTAGGATTAACCGGATCGGTCGCCAGACTCTCGACGCCGCTCATATTCCAATTGGTCGGTGTGACCCAGTCGAGCAATTGCGTCCAGGTGCTGGTTGTCGGGTTCCAACGATACGCTCCGCCGATATCCGTACGAGCGTAGATCAGGTCTTTTTGCTTCTGATTAAAAATGATATTGGGGACGAAGCCGCCGCCGCCGCCAGTGACGACGTTTTGCCAGGTGTATGCCTGCGTCGTGGCTGGTGCCGCCTGCGCATTGCGCATAGAGGCAATATTCGCCGGAATCCACGCGAGCGCCATAACTGCCAGGGATAGCGTCAGGAGGACCCATCTCCGCCTCTTGCTGAAATGGTTTGACTTTTCTGCCATAGCAAAGCTCTCCTTTGTAGCCAGAAAACAGATCGTATAGCCATCCATAGGTGCGATCTGCTCTATAGATGAAACGGGTACAGAGGTGCCGTTACAATCTTTCTTGAAATAGTGGTAAGAAAATTACCCCACTTTTTTCGAAGGTATCAGTAGTATAATAGAGAAAGCACTTTCTCGGAATGACACTCACTAGACACATGGGAAGCATCCAGGGCTATTTTATTCTCGGGGTCGCAAGCCGCAATAGACATGAAGTGAAGCTGGAGTGCAGCTTTGCCGGGGTTTGGGGTGTCCCCAACAAACTTTTTCTTTTGTTTTGCCTGTTTTGCGGAAGGCAAAACAGGAGTGAAGAGAGGCGCTCTCTGCTACCTTTATGTGGGGGATCGCAAGCCGATGGCTTGCAGAGAATGAAAGCACCACCACTCTTCTGGTTGGCACTTTCCCATCTATATGATAAAATGAATCCTCAGCCAGAGATAAATCACGCCGGTCGCCGCTGCTATCCGCCAGCACAAACGGGAAAGAGCGAACAATGTCTGATCTACTTACGAAATATGCATGGGAAAATCATAACCCCTATAGTCTGGATATTCCGAAACATCCCCTCTACCTGCACCACGAAGAGGCAAACACGCTGGAACTCCTGGTAAAGCCGACGCAAGCCGCGCTCCAACGGCAGCTTTTGTGCGCATGGAGCGACATGAGGGCGCAAGGGCTGACCCCTCTCCTCTTTATCCACGCCGAGAGCATGCAGACCGAGAAGACCAAGAATATGCAGCTCTTCGCGTGGGAGATGCAGCAGCGGGGACAGCGTGTTTGCTTTCTTTTACCGCAAAATGGTATTGGAGACGAGCATCAGCGGGGTGAAAATCCTGAGACGGGCTTTGTTATTAGCCGGGCGTTTCCTGAAAAGCGAGATGCAGCGCTCATCCTGAACTCAAATAGCCTGTACAGACTCAAAGAGCAACTGGCGCAGCGCGGCATAACGTCCGCAAATACCGACCTGATCTGCATCGACGAAGTGCAGTTATGTCTGAATCAGACGCACTTTGAGGCCGTAGCCGGGCTACTGGAATTGCAGCAGGCAGGCTTTACCGTAGTGATCAACGGGATCGACTACGATTTTAAGTCGGACCCTTTCACGCATATGCACCATCTGTTGCTTATGGCGCGTTTTCTGGTGGGCTGGAAGACCTTTCAGCTCACGACACTCTGTCGCCATTGTCCAAACCCGGCTCATGGCTCGCGCCGGGTGATCACCTTCCCCGACGGCAGACGCGAGATCGCCGACGCCAGTTCGCCCATCGTTATGCCCGGCTTGAGCGATTACTACGCGGTCTGCGATACATTCCACAAATCCTGCACGCGGAGTCAGACCAGCGTCGAACACATTCGGCTTCCACTACCGACGGCGCTCACCGTCGCCCAGATCTGGCAGACCCCCTGGATGCGCGACCTGCTGACCGCCTTTGACATCAGTCCTATGTGATGCTCAGCGTGTGGCTCCGCCCCCTAAAACCCTGGGGTGGGGGAGTCGCAAGCCTCTAGCTTGCGGAGCATGAAATAACCCTGACCACCATAGAAGCATTGACGAAGCACCAAAGGACAAGCTATACTATAGCTGCATTTCTATTTGTTCTCATTGGGTGGCCTGAGAGATACAGGCAGAATAGGGAAGCCGGTGGAAATCCGGCGCAGTCTCACGCGCTACTGTAAACTGGTGAGTTGTTCACTCCGCGTCCTCTCAAGCGAGGGATGGTAAGCCACTGTTCGGCAACGGATGGGAAGGCGAGTTGAGCAGCATTTTGAGCCAGAAGCCAGGAGACCTGCCCGATGAGCTAATGCTTTATATCCTTCGCGTAAGAGGAGCAAGCTACTGGGATTGGGCGATGCGAGGTTAGGGGAAGTCGGAGGCGACTTCGCCATTCGTGCTGCCTTTTTCTCTCTGGTTCATCTCTATTGCACGCGAGGAGACAGCGAGCGTTCTCACGACAATGGAGGTAAACTCGATGCTCTCCCGTCTTTGCGGACCGGTGTCTTTGCGCACCGTCAGGTCCTTTCTGCTTCAATTTCTCAGCTTTGCATTGTGTTGTCTGGCGCTGCCTGCGGTCCTGGTGGCCTGTGGTCAGAGCGGCTCCACATCCTCGGTCACGACGACTGCGACAACCCCGACGGTTGTGCGCGATGTCTACGGCACGCCGATTGTTTTTCCCAGTGCAGCGCCGCAGCGCATCATCTCGCTCTCGCCCAGTATGAGCGAGATCCTGGGTGCGCTCCACCTGGAGAGCCGCGTCGTTGCTGTCGATTACTACACCACCTACCCGGCTGATTTGACGAAAAAGCCGCGTATCTCGAACGCCAACGGAGAGTATAGTACTGAGCAGATCGTCGGTCTCACGCCCGATCTTGTGCTCAGCGACGGGGCGTTGACCAAACTGTACGACAGCAAACTGGTTGCGCTTGGACTTCACGTCGTCGATCTGCCAGGCACCACGCTGGCTCAGGTCTTGCAAAAGATCTCGTTGGTGGGTCGCCTGACCTTTACGCAGACGGCGGCGAACGCGCTGGTCACGCAGTTGCAGCAGCAGATTGCCTCGCTTAAAGCGCAGGTCGGCGGGACCACGCCGCCGAAAGTCATGTTGGAGCTTGACGATAGCACGCCGGGGAAGCCGTATGTCTTTGGCGGCGGCTCGTTTGGCGACGAGTTGGTAGAAGATGCGCACGGAAGCAATATCTTTCACAGCGATAGCGCCAACGGAGGGTACCCACAGGTTACCGATGAGCAGGTTATCGCGGACAATCCCCAGTTTGTTGTCTTAACCGAAGATCCGGCCTACGGGGGCAGTCCTGCGCAGGTCTATCAGCGGACCGGCTGGTCCGCCATTGCAGCACTCACGCAGCACCAGGTTTACGCGCTCAACGTGAATATCATGCAGCATCCAAGCCAACGTCTAGTCGATGGATTGCGTTGTCTGGCTCAAGTGCTCCACCCGAGCAGCTTTACAGGTGCCTTGCCGGCCTATTGTACTGGAACAATGTAGTGGTGGTCTGACAAACGTCGATTGCCAGGCATGCAACTCCTATCAGTCGCCGGAGCACTGGTTAGAAAAAATCGAGCCGGACAGACAGTTCAACGGTCGGTCTGGCTCGATCAATTGTTATATATCAATGTAATCATTGGCCTCTTGCGCCGGTTGAGACCTGAGTGATTGGCACGAGTTGTTGGTAGGTTCGTTGTGGTGTGACATAGGAAAGTTGTCCTGAGGCAGCCATTGGCAGTGTGAACGAGAAACAACTGCCCTCGCCAGCGATGCCTGAACTCTCCACCCAGATCCGCCCATTCATCCCTTCGACCAGTTGTTTAGTGATTGAGAGTCCCAGTCCGGTGCCGCGCACCTGGCCCAGTGCATCGCGTTCCAGGCGCACAAAGGGATCGAAAATCTGCTCAATCTCGCTCGCCGGGATGCCGGGTCCTTGATCTTTGATGCTGATACAGACTTCGGGGGGACAGTCTGGTGCATCGTCGAGCGGTCGGGCGCTGATCACAATTGGCTGTGCGCCGGGCGCGTATTTGGCCGCGTTGGAGAGCAGGTTGCGCAGGATCTGGCGTAAATATTGTGGGTGGCTACGGACTGGCAGATTGGGCGGCATCTCCAGGCGCACGCGCTCTTGCAGGCCCCAATGTGGATCGACCAGGCGCACCGTCTCGTAAATAAGCGCTGGTAAGTTGATTGAGCGGAGAGTAATGGGAGTATCGTTGCTGCCAATTTGCAGGCTGTCGAGAATATTGTTGATCAAGAGTTCCAGCTCTTCGCAACTGAGCATAGCGTTTTCCAGAAAGCTAGCCCGCGTCTCCTGGTCAAAGTGCTCATTCTGACTGAGTAGTAGCTCTACACAGGCGCTCAGGGCAGTCAGAGGCGTGCGCAACTCGTGGTTCACATTGCGAATAAAATGGTCTTTGGCGCGATTTGCCCGTTGCTCATGCTCATACGCGCGAGCCAGTTCACGCTCGCTCGCGGCAGTTCGTTCAAACGAGCCACGCTGGAGACAGGTCAGGATCGCAATAACTACCAGCGCAAGCACTCCGGCCAGGAAGTTTAACGTCATGCTGTGCGGAAGCAAGAGAGTTTTTGCGAAAAAGGCATAAAAAATCCAGGTCAAGCCGGTTACCGCAACGCCACTTAACAGAGCGCCGACGCGGCGGTATATCCACGAAGAGACGATAATCGGGATGACCAGCAGGCTGGGGTTTTGTTCGACAGGCGCAAGCAAGCAATAAAGAAATTCGACCCCGATAGTGCAGAGGACAACGATTCCAAGACGTATCCCGGCAGGCAGGCCGAGTAGGAAACGCGGCAGCGCGTTAATGTAGCGTAACATGCAGACCCTCCACTCATTGTAGATGTACAACCGACATGGGTGTTCCTGTGAATACATCATTGTGTTGTTCGGGCAACTGCGATCCTTCGCGAATAAACTCTATCCTATATGTACATAAGTAAAAATGCCGACGCTGCGGGATAAAAGAGTAAAGTGGGTGGTGATGTACAGGAGGGGACTCCCCGACCAACCTTGTCTGCCCGAGTCACTTTTTTCCTGTTGCCCTACCATCCAGCGGGATAAATGAGACGTTTTTGCACCTTTGCATGCTATTGTAACGATTCTATATGAAAATACAGTAGGTAGTATAACATATAATTTACGCGCGGTCTATCTACCAGATGGTCATCTC
>DAOTTJ010000228.1:0-16588 GCA_034437695.1 Ktedonobacteraceae bacterium | reverse complement strand
GGCGGGCCGTCGAAACTACTTCGATCTCCTCGCCACTCAGTTCGATCTGCTGACCTTCAAGCGTGAAGCTGAGCTTGCCAGTCTCATTGAGCTGGCGGGCGGCTTCGTTGGAGCCGTGGGCGTCCAGCGCTTTAAATTTCCCCAGGATCTTTTGGACCAGAGGGCCATATTTTGGTCCCAGAACCTTGACCTGCGGTTTCAGCGTGTAGGCCAGCATATCGTTGTCTGCGTTCATTAGTTCCAGGTGTCGGATGTTTAACTCTTCCAACACCTGGTCTTTGAGCCGTTCCAGCGCGGTTTCCTCGCTCGGACTGGTTACGCGGACGTAGAGCGCGTTGAGTGGCTGGCGCACGCGGATCTGCTTTTTCTCGCGCAGTGCGCGACCCAGTCCGACCACGCGCATGACGAGGTGCGTCTCGCGGTTCAATGTTTCGTCGACCAGGCTTTGCTCGACCTGTGGCCAGTCGTTCAGGTGGACGCTGAACGGCGCATGGGCATCGACGCATTTCACCAGGTTCTGATAAAGCTCTTCCGTGACAAAGGGCAGAAAAGGCGCGAGGAGCTTAAGCAGCGTCGTCAGACACTCATAGAGGGTCAGATAGGCTGCTACCTTCTCGCTATCGGTGCCAGAGCGCCAGAAATCCTCGCGGATACGGCGCAGGTACCAGTTCGAGAGATCGTCAAGGAAGTCTTGCAGGGCTGCCGCCGGCTGTGCAGTATCGTAGTGCTCCAGTCCATCGGTGACCTTGCGGATCGTCTCCTGTAGCTCAGAGATGATCCAGCGATGGATCTCGCCGCGCTCCGCGACGGGTAGCGTATGCTGCGTTGGATCGAAGGTATCGATATTGGCGTAGGTGACAAAGAACGCGTAGACATTCCAGATCTTGTCAAGCGTGCGATGGACCAGCATCCATTTCTCGCTCAGGCGCACCGGGCGTCCACTGCGTTCGGCGAGTTCCATCTCATCGGGCGTCGGGATGCGCGGGAAGTTCAGGTTCTGTTCAGGCACATGATTGGCAAAGAGCCAGCGCATGGTGTCTGCACCTACGCGATTGGCGGCCTCGTCGAAGACCACCAGGTTGCCCTTTGATTTGTGCATAGGTGTGCCGTCCTCGCCCATCAGCGTGCCATAGCCGAAGAGCGTTTTGAACGGTGGCGTATTTTCCAGCACCGTACTCATGACCAGCATCGAGTAGAACCAGTTCTTAAACTGACCTGGAAACGACTCGGTCACAAAGTCTGCCGGGAACCACTGCTTCCAGTCTGCGGGATTGCTGCGATACCCCATCGTCGAGTAGGGGACGATCCCGGCGTCAAGCCAGGGGTTGCCCACGTCTTTGATGCGCGAGACCTCGCTCCCGCAGCTTTTACACACGATCTTGATAGTGTCGATCCACGGACGATGAGGTGTATGGCCCTCGAACTCTTCCCAGCCCGTGACCGCACGCGCCTGGAGTTCTTCCTTGCTGCCGATCACCTCGAAGCTGCCGCACTGTGGGCAATCGTAGATCGGCAGAGCCAGGCCCCAATAGCGCTTTTTCGAGATCATCCAGTCATCCATATTGGTGAGCCAGTCCATCTCGCGATCAAAGCCAAAGGCCGGAATCCAGTCGATCTGTTTGACTACCTCCATGATCTCGTAGCGCAGCTTATCCATCGAGATAAACCACTCGTCGACCAGACGGAAGATCAGCTCGGTTTTACAGCGCCAGCAGATTGGATAGCGGTGTTTGAACATCTGTGGTCGATAGAGCAGGCCCTTCGCGGTCAGATTTTCCGCGACTGCCTGGCCGATATCAGCGGCGGCCTGACCACTCAGCCAGTCGTAGCCGGCCGTGTACACGCCAAAGTCGTCGACCGGTGCGAGGACCGCCAGGTTAAACTCTTTGCCCAGCGCGAAGTCCTCATGGCCGCAGCCGGGTGCGATGTGGACGATGCCCGTGCCGTCGGTGGCGCTTACCTCTTTCCAGGGAACGACGGTATGGACGACGCCCTGCGCGGCGGGCAGCTCATCGAAGGGACCGCTGTAGCTCCAGCCCACCAGGTCGTGTCCTTTGAGCGTCTCGACCACGTGGTAGTCGCCCTTGTCGTGACTCTTGAGTGCCTTGAGTGTCGCGAGCAGACCTTCGGCCAGGTAGTAAAATTCCCCATCCTGCTCAACTTTGACATACGGCAGGTCTGGATGCACAGCCGCCGCCACATTCGCCGCCAGGGTCCACGGCGTAGTGGTCCAGACCAGCAGGTACTCACCCGGTCGATCCACCAGGGGCAGGCGCACATACAGACTGAGATGACTGATCTCCTTGTAGTCCTCAGTCAGCGTCTCCATATTGGAGATGCCTGTAGCGCAACGTGGACACCAAGTCATCACGTCGTGACCTTTATAGATCAGCCCCTTCTCCTGGCATTTTTGCAGAAAAGACCAGATAGTATAGTTATTTTCGTCTGAGAGTGTATAGTAGTCGTTGCCCCAGTCCATCCAATAGCCCAGGCGTACCGACTGCTGAGTGATGCGTCTGGCAAAGGTAAAGACGCGCTCTTTACATAACTCAACAAATTTGGCGATGCCGTAGGTTTCGATCTCCTGTTTGTTGCGCAGTCCGAGCTGTTTCTCGACCTCGACCTCGACCCAGAGGCCCTGGCAATCGAAGCCATTCTGATAGCGCTGCTTATAGCCTTGCATCGTTTTCAGGCGTTGATAGAGGTCCTTGTAGGTGCGTCCCCAGGCGTGGTGGACGCCCATTGGGTTATTCGCTGTCATCGGGCCGTCGAGAAAAGAATAGCGTTTCTCGCTCTGTGCATTGCGCTGCAAGTACATGTTCAGGACGCCATTATCGTCCCACCATTGCTGGATTCTCTGCTCCAATTTGGGATAATCAACCTGGTCTGCCGCTTCAACCGTGCGGAAGACGCTCGACTTTACTGACACAACAACCTCCTGCATGTGAAGTAGATGATTTGAGGTCCAGAATACACAATCAGCCTGCCAGTTTTATCTCCAGGCGTTTATTGATCCGGCCTTTATTCTCTGCTTTCATAATCTCGATGTGACCCACCTCTTTGGTATGGTGGACATGGGTGCCGCCGTCGGCCTGGAGATCCAGACCAACGATTTCTACTATGCGTATCTCCTGAATCTCTGGTGGCAGGAGATTGGCCTTTGTGCGGATCAGGTCCGGGATGGCGAAGGCCTTCTCGCGTGGCAAGGTATAGACACGAATTGGATAATCCGCCTCGACCGCCTGATTGATCTTCTCCTCAATAAAAGCCAAGCGATCCTTATTGAGATCTTCCATCGCGAAATCCATGCGTGCGCGGTCGGGGTACATCTGTCCACCCGTGACCGGCACGCCAAATTCCTGCCAGATAGTTCCACACAAAATATGCAGCGCGGTATGGGTGCGCATCATCCGATAGCGAAAGTCCCAATCGATCGTACAGATTACCTCGGTCCCGGTCGCTGGCGATGCGCAGTCGATCGTGTGCCAAACTACATTGTCGCGTTTATCCAGGGCAATGATATTGCCGATCTGTTGATGATTGTCCCAGTGCAGGGTGCCGTGATCGGGTAACTGACCACCGCCGCCGGGGTAGAATACCGTGGCATCCAGTGCAATTTCATCACCTTCAACAGCGACGACAACGGCGCTGCATTCAAACATAAAACTATTCTCTTGAAAGAGTAACTTGGTTCTCATAAAGAGTGCTCCTCTGCATGCTCGCCAGTGAATCTTGCGTTATGAGTTTATAAAGCGTGCAAAAAAAAGCCCTCTTGTCCGCCAAAGGGACGAGAGGAACTCCCGTGGTACCACCCTGATTAGCCCTGACGCTGCACTATCTCTATCCGATGCGTCCTGGCTCACTCACTCTACACCGCCCGCGCCTGACAGCCTGTCTGTCCACGGGAGATGTAAGCCTCTCAATTAACGGGAGGTACCGGCTGGCTCTACTGCGTCTTCTGCCAGCAGCTCAGGAGTGATTTTCGACCAGGTTTCCAGGTCCGTTCTCATCAACCACGGACTCTCTTTGCCGGAAGTAAAGGTCTACTGGCTCCTTCTTTGCTTCTTCTTTATTCAATTTTCTTCTATCATACCAGAGAAAAGTGTTTCTGGCAATCCTTTTGTTCTTCGCAAGCTAGAGGCTTGCGCCGCCTTTACAGCTTGAGTTTTTTGCTTTTCTTTTGTTCGCCGGGCGAAATCGCCCACCCCCCAGGAGTAAAAGATGCAGCAATGGGTTTTCAGGCGCATGCGCCTGAAAAACCCATTGCTGCATCTGAAACGGGAGCTTCGCTGTAGGCGAAGCTTCTATGAAATAGTTCTGATTCTCAATGACTTTCGGGTAGATTTTATGTGGGATTTGCACTACAATGGAGGCAGCAATATGAGGATGCTGGGATTAGCAAAGAGCACCTGGTGGTAGCTTTGTTAAGGAAGAATGATGGATAAACTACAAACATTTTATGGACCGAATGCAGGGTATGTGCTGGAATTATACGAGCAGTATCTGGCAGATCCTGAGTCGGTCGATGCTGTGACCCGTGCGGCTTTTGCGCAATGGTCACCCGAGCAAACAGAACAGGTAGCGTTAGAGGTCGACAGGGCCGAGAGCCGTAGACCCTCTCCTTTTCAAGTCAAGGATGTCGTCGCGGCCTCGGCCCTGGCGCTTTCAATTCGTGTGCGCGGTCACCTGGGAGCGCACCTTGATCCTTTAGACAGCGAGCCTCTGGGCGATTCTGTCCTTTTGCCGGAGACACACGGTATTACTGAGGCGACTCTGGCCTTGCTGCCGCCGGATGTCGTAGGGGGACACGCTGCTGAGGGGGCCAGCAATGCCCTGGATGCGATCAACGCCCTGCGGGCGATGTATTCGGGGACTATCAGCTATGAATTTGACCAGGTCAAAAGTCCGGTTGAGCGCGGTTGGCTGCGCGATGCGGTTGGCTTGCAGCTCTACCGCGAGAAACGCAACGTCGAGGCCCGGCGCAAACTGCTCAGGCGTCTGACCCAGGTTGAGACCTTTGAGAAATTTTTACAGCAGTCTTTTCCTGGCAAGACGCGTTTCTCGGTCGAAGGACTCGACATGCTGATCCCCATGCTGGACGAGGTCGTACACGGTGCGATGGAGTCCGGGGTGGAAGAAGTGATCATTGGCATGGCGCACCGGGGACGTTTAAATGTGCTGGCCCACGTCCTGGAGAAGCCTTATGGGTCGATTATTAGTGAGTTTATGCAGGTCAAGCGCGAGAAAAATGCGCCCCTGTTGGATAGTTTTCGCGTCGGGTGGACCGGCGATGTCAAGTATCATCTGGGCGCAGAATATGTGCTCGATGATCGGGCCGCCGAAAGCCTGAAGATTACCCTTGCCCCCAATCCCAGTCATCTGGAGTTTGTCAACGCGGTCGTCGAGGGGATGACGCGGGCGGTGCAGGAGACGCGCACGCGTGCCGGTGCGCCCGAGCAGGAGAAAAAGCGTGCGCTCGCGCTTGTTATTCACGGCGATGCAGCCTTCTCGGGCGAGGGGATCGTCGCCGAGACGATGAACCTCTGGAACCTGCGTGGCTTTAGTGTCGGTGGGACGATTCATATTATTACCAATAACCAGTTAGGGTATACGACAGAACCTCACGATAGCCGCTCGACCCACTTCGCCAGCGACCTGGCGAAAGGTTTTGAGATCCCTATCATCCATGTCAATGCCGATGATCCAGATGCGGCGCTGACCGCGATGCGCCTGGCCTTTGCCTATCAAGATGAATTTCATAAAGATATTTTGATTGATCTAGTAGGGTATCGACGTTGGGGTCATAACGAAGGCGACGAGCCAGGCTTTACACAGCCTATGATGTATGAGTTTATTCGCACCCACGCGACGGTCCGCGAGATCTATGCCCGCCAGCTTGAGCAAGAGGGGACTGTGACGGCCCAGGAGGCCGAGCAGATGGTCAGCGAGGTGCTGACGCTGCTGGGACAGGCCAGGAGGCAGGCGGAAGAGGGTCTTTACCTGTTGACGCAGGATGCATCGGTCAGACCAATCGAGCGCTTTCTCGAAGCCGAGCGCCTGGTGCCGCCGGGTATATCGGCTGAGCGCCTGCGCCAGCTCAACCAGGAGCTGCTCGCGTGGCCGACTGAGTTTGTGCCGCCGGCCAAACTGGCGCGTCTGTTAAAGCGGCGTGAGACGACGCTGGACGAGAGTGGTGGGATTGATTGGGGTCAGGCAGAGGCGCTGGCTTTTGCCTCGCTGCTGGCCGAGGGGACGCCGATTCGCCTGTCGGGTCAGGATGTTGAGCGTGGGACGTTTAGTCATCGCCACGCCGTGCTGCACGATCAGCGCACAGGCGAGGGCTACATACCGTTGCAGCAACTGCCTTCCGCACGGGCCTCGTTTGCCATTTATAACAGCCCTTTGAGCGAAGTTGCAGTGCTGGGTTTTGAGTACGGCTACGGTGTCCATGCTCCCGAGACGCTGGTCATCTGGGAGGCGCAATACGGCGATTTCGTGAACGTCGCTCAGATTATTATCGACCAGTTTCTTTCCTCGGGCTGTGCTAAATGGCTTCAGTGCTCATCGCTGGTCCTGCTCCTACCTCATGGATACGAAGGTGCCGGTCCCGAGCACTCCAGCGCCCGCCTGGAGCGCTTCTTAGAGCTTTCCGCCCAGTATAACTGGCGCGTGGCCGATTGTTCTACGGCAGCGCAATACTTTCACATCTTGCGCCGCCAGGCCTTCTTGATGCGCCACGCACCGCGTCCGCTGGTCCTGATGACGCCTAAAAGTCTGCTGCGCAATCCACTGGCGGGTGCCACGCTGCAAGAACTGGTCACTGGACACTTCCAGCAAGTTATCGACGACAGCCAGGCGCGTCTCCACGCTGATGCCGTGCGCAGGGTTGTCCTCTGTTCGGGTAAGATGGCCATCGATCTCTTGAGCAGCGAGCGTCGCAATGCCGCTGAAGATGTCGCGCTGGTGCGCATTGAAGAGCTATATCCCTTCCCTGAAGAGGCGCTGCGCAAAGTCCTTGCGGCCTATCCGCAGGTCAGAGAGGTCACATGGGTGCAGGAAGAGCCGCAGAACATGGGAGCCTGGATGTATATAGCTCCGCGCCTGAGAAGTCTGCTGGAGCCAAAAATCAAATTGCACTCGCTCGCCCGTCCAGAGTCGGCCAGCCCGGCGACTGGTTTTCCTGAGCTTTTCTCTATCGAGCAGGAGCGGTTGATCGAGAGCGCATTAAGTTCAACGATAAAAGAAGCTGGAGGCAGCAAACATGGGCGCTGAGATACGTGTACCGGCCCTTGGCGAATCGATAGTTGATGCAGTAGTAGCGAACTGGTTAAAGCGCGAGGGCGATGCGGTAAGTCAGGGCGAGGCCCTGGTGGAGTTGGAGACCGATAAAGTCAACGTCGATATCTTTGCCGAGCAGAGCGGAATCTTGCAAAAGATCACCAAGCAGACTGGCGATGTCGCTGCGGTGGGTGAGGTGCTTGGATTGATTGGCGAAGAGGCTGTGAGCATGCCTGCGGTCCAGCCGACCGCCCTGCCGGAAGTACCGCGTACGCCCAGCGGTTCGCTGGCGGCGGTCGACGGTCATCGTCCGCCATCGCCGCTGGCCCGGCGCGTCGCCGCTGAGTATAACGTCGACCTCTCGCAGGTGAAGGGCAACAGTGCGCGTGGTCGCGTGACCAAAGATGATGTCATCAGCTATGTAGAGCAGAGCAAGTCAGGTTCCCCGGTCGCGCTTCCTGCGCCGACCCCTATGCCGTCTGCGCCAGCGCAGCCCATGTCTGTGGCGCAGCCCGCGGCCTTCCCGCCGCTTGTTCCCACTCCTGAGGGACGCGAGGAGCGCGTCCGCCTCTCGCGGCGACGCCAGACCATCGCGCAGCGTCTGGTTGAAGCGCAGCATACCGCAGCCATGTTGACCACGTTTAACGAGGTCGATATGAGCGCGATCATCGACATTCGCAAGCGCCGCAAGGACGCCTTTAAAGAGCGCTACCAGGTTTCATTGGGCTTTATGTCATTCTTTACAAAGGCGGTCGTCGGGGCTTTAAAGGCCTTCCCACGTCTGAACGCCGAGATCCAGGGCAGCGACATGGTGCTCAAGCGCTACTACGATATCGGCGTCGCAGTCTCTACCGACGAGGGGCTGGTAGTGCCTGTCCTGCGCGATGCCGACCGCAAGAGTTTCTCCGCGATTGAGCGCGAGATCGGCGACCTGGCAAGACGCGCCCGCGATGGCAAACTCGGTCTGGGCGATCTGCAAGGCGGAACTTTTACCATCACCAACGGCGGCATCTTTGGCTCGCTGATGTCGACTCCCATTCTCAACGCGCCCCAGGTTGGTATCCTGGGCATGCACGCCATTCAGGAGCGACCGGTTGTCGTCGCTGGACAGATCGTCGCTCGACCCATGATGTATGTCGCACTCTCGTACGACCACCGCATCGTCGATGGCAGCGAAGCTGTCCGCTTCCTGGTGCGTGTCAAAGAGCTGGCCGAAGACCCCGAAACCCTGCTTCTGGAAGGATAGCCTCCAACAGCACAACCTCAACTCAATCTCGCTGAGAGCAGGCGCAAAATGTATCAACATTTTTCACCTGCTCTCAGCGTTCTTTACAATGATGCGAGCAGGAGCGCAGTGGGTCTCCAACTGTTCGCCATATATCCAGAGCGAGAGCGAAAGTCAGCGGCTTTCAACCAATCAAAAACCTCTCTCTCTCTCGACAATCAACCGCGTAACCTGTATAATCATGTATGGGGTTGGGATAAAAAGACGAGGCATAGTGCTCTGTCAATCTTCGATTGACGGCCGCGGGGATGCAAGGGGTGCAACCCCTTGACTGGGGTCTGGGGCTGTGTCCCAGCCTTCCTCCCCCTCCGCGTCGCCGCAGGCGATGCGTCAGAGGAAGCTTGACAGAGCAAGAGGCATGAAATGAAGCAGGAGTGCAGAGGGCGGTAGCCCTTTGCTGGCACCCTGTCCGGGGACAGGTAATCTGGGGTGTCCCCAATACATTTTTTCTTTTGTTTTGCCTGTTTTGCCGGAGGCAAAACAGGAGTGCAGAGAGCACCTCTCCGCTAGCTTCATGCTTATGATTGGGATAAAAAGACGAGGTACGTTAGCAAAACGCCCATTTTGCCAGCTAGGCCGGGCGAACATCTGTTATGAGTATCTAAAAGCGAATGGTCCAGGAAAGAAAGCTCCAGGGAAAAAGACTGGAGAACGCTACTAAGTACAATCACCCAGTGTATCGGACAGAGCAGGTGCTTAGTGAGCCAGGTCTATCTCACAAAAATTACCTGCTTATAACTTAGTAGCAATAGAGGGGACATCTTTATTATGCAGCAAATGGGAACAAATGACGATATGAATGCGCTAGTAGGGAAATCGCTTGGGCAATTTCGTATTGTCGAACGAATTGGCGCTGGTGGTATGGCGACAGTCTTTAAGGCCTATCAGCCCATTCTGGATCGGTTTGTTGCTGTCAAAGTACTGCCCGATTACCATGCTCGTGATCCAATCTTCAAAGAGCGTTTCCTGCGCGAGGCGCGTGCAGTCGCCAGACTCGACCACCCGAATATTGTGCAGATCTATCTGTTTGGTGAAGAAGATGGCCGCACCTTTATAGTTATGCAATACGTGGACGGCGGTACGCTCAAAGACAAGCTCAAGCAGACAGGAGCCTTAGGCGTAGGCGACGCCTTGAAGTTTGTCATCCAGGCTGCGGAAGGTCTGGGCGCGGCCCATGAACACGGCATCATCCACCGCGATGTCAAGCCCGCCAATATGTTATTGCGCAAAGACGGTCATCTGTTGCTCTCGGATTTTGGCATCGTCAAAATCCTGGAAGGCACAACCAACCTCACACGCGTTGGCACAGGCATCGGCACACCTCAATATATGTCGCCTGAGCAGGGAACGGGTCAGCCCGTCGATGCCAGCAGCGACATCTATTCGCTGGGAATTGTCCTCTTCCACTGTTTGACGGGTCGCGTGCCATTTAACGCTGATAGCCCTCTGACGATCACCGTTAAGCACCTGAACGAGCCGCTGCCTGTCGCTTTCTTACGTCACGCCAATGTTCCGACCTCAATCGAGCAGATCATCGTCAAGATGACGGCCAAGAAGCCGGCAGATCGCTACCAGAGTACGACAGAGGTGGTGGGTGAGCTGGTGAGGGCGGCGTCGGCGGCGCAGGTCCAATTGCCCTGGAATATGCTCTCTGTGCTTGGCGGGAGCGGTGAAAAGTTTTCGGGACCACTCTTCAATTCCGGCATTGGGAGTTCGCAGCCCCTGCCTCCTGTTTCACAGCCGCTTATGGGCAATAGCGGATCGGTCAGCGGAACGATTGTCTGTTTTCGCTGTCAGGCGCAAAACCCCGGCGATCGGCTGTACTGCACCTCTTGTGGCTACGAACTGGCGGACCGCAAGGCGCTCAACGACCGCGTCATGGGTCCCAACGGTCGACCAATTCTGGCGCGTTTTTATCTGCAAAACGGGCAGCTAGCGGGTCGTTCCTTTCGCTTTCACCAGGATCTTACCACGATTGGCCGCACGAATGGCAACGATCTGATCATCAACGGGAAGACAGTCTCACGGCGACACGCCCGCCTCTGGTGTGAGAGCGGGCGCTGGTATCTGTCCGATATGCAGAGCGCGAACGGTACATTTATCAACAATGTGCGGTTACAGCCCGGCCAGCAGGCCCTGCTCAACGATGGCGACCTGATTAACTTCGGCGATGAGATTGTTCTGTTTAATATTATCTATTAAGCACGCCGGCTGGTCCGGTGAGTAAGGCGCAAGCGAGTAGCAATCCTGGATGCACCTGCATCCTCGTATTAAGGATGTCTCGTAGGAAGGACCAACACAGTTATGAGTTCGCTCAATCCGATTACTCAGGTAACCCAACAAGTATTTCTGGGTGAGACCGTTCGCCAGAACCATGCTCTGGAGCACGCCACCATCGTTCTGCTCAGCCGTCAATTTCCTGGGGTGCGCATGGCGGGTATCTCGTTTTCCGCTGGTTTCTTTGTGTTCGCGGATATTCCAACTGCGGCGGTGCTGCCCGCTGCTACCGAGGCATTGATGTTGTTGCGTACGACCTCTCCCGAGATGGCTATTCACGAGCGCTGTGGGACCAACCTGGTTGTGACAGGGGTGCTGGCTGCAATGGCTGCCATGACCGTCGGTAGGCTGCGCCGTCCCTATAACTCGGCCAGCAATGTTATCCTGGCAACGATGGCAGCGCTGCTGCTCGGGCGTCCACTGGGTTTCTCCGTCCAGCGCCACGTCACAACGCAGACACCGGGCGCGTCGATGGTCATCGCTGGTGTCAAGCCCTTGCGCTTCATGGGTGGTCCAGCTCATTTTGTTAGCACAGATAATCCTGGAGCCGCTCGCCTGCTTGGCTAAACGCCGAACGAACAGAGGAAATGAGAGTCAGAGGTGGAAAATAAGCCGTATTGAAGCTCAGAGCAAAAGAATGTAGATTGAGCCATAAACATTGGAAAGTTCTCGGGAAAAGCATCTTTATAGAAGCAGCATCTTGTATCATATCAATGGGTGCAAGGGTAGTAAGTGGTATACTACACAACTAGACACGATACTCTCGATGCGATACCCCGTCAGAAAGGCCCACGTCGGTACCGCTGCTTGAGCCAGGTCTACCAGTGCGTGTCGCGGCAGAACTCGCTGCCTAAGGCGAGGCATCTCATCGTCGCTTGGTGAGAGGGCCGCGATGAAGAAGAGCGCGATCAATATCCTCAAGCGGTATCTTGCCCGGCTAGGGCCACACATGAGCGATCGCATGCGGTGTGCGGATGTTTTCACCGCAATCGATGACCTGAATACATTCAAGCACATGTAGAAAGGCAGAGAAATATTTTGCAAGAGCGAACAAAGCATAGTGAAAAGAATCATTTTCTGATCGAACCCGATTGGTTGACCGAGCACCTGGACGATGAGCGCATCCGCATTGTCGATATACGTGGCTACGTGCGCACTATCATGAACCACAACAAGCAGGAGGCGTTATATGTAGGTCCGCCCGAAGAGTATGCCCAGGAGCACATTCCAGGTGCGATCTACATTGACTGGACGAGCGATATTGTCGATCTGGATGATGCGGTTGATGCACAGGTTGCGCCCCCGGAGAAATTTGCCAGTACGATGGAGCGTCTAGGGATTGGCGACGAGCACTTGGTTGTGGTCTATGATGCTCACCCGGCCTCGCAATTTGCCACGCGTCTCTGGTGGGCGCTGCGCTACTACGGGCATCAGAGCGTTGTCGTCCTCAATGGGGGTCTGACCAGGTGGCAGCGCGAGAACCGCCTCCTGACCGCCGATGTGCCGGTCTATCCACCCGCGACCTTTACAGCAACCGTCCAGCCCATGCTGCGTGCGACCGCCCAGGAGGTTCTGGGGTCTATCAAGCAGCCGGGGATCTGTCTGATTGATGCGCGTGATCGCGGTCAGTTCACGGGAGCGATTGCCCGTGGTGACGGGCGGCCTGGCCATATCCCTGGTGCGATCAATATTCCGCGCGAGGAGTTGATTGCGTCCGACGGTACATTCCGCAGCGAGGAAGAGCTGCACCGTATCTTTGAGAGCAGACATATCAACCCCGCAGAGCATGTGATTGCCTATTGTAACGGTGGGGTCGCGGCCACGACCGTCTTGTTCGGTCTGGCGATGCTGGGCTATTCTTCAATCACAAACTACGATGGCTCCTGGAACGAATGGGGTAGCCGGGCTGACCTGCCGGTAGAAATAGTTGAACGGTAAAAGTCTCCTATGATGCACAGCGATGAAGGACAGGCTGAACTGCTCGACCTGAACGAAATTATGCGGGCCTTTGGTATAGAGGTCTGGACAAATCTTGGTGTGCTGGAACAGCCTCAGGCCGAGCAACTTCAGATCCTGGTTGAGGTTGAGGGTCAGCGTTACCTGCTCAGAGAGCGCCCGGAAATGCTGGTTGGCCAGGATAATCCCCACCACTATGCCTTTCAGCGCTACCTGATCGAGCAGGGGATACCGTGCGCTCCATGCTGGTTAACTGCTCAGGGCGAGCCATTTATCGTATCGGGCGAAGACTACTTTGAGCTACTGGTCTGGCGTGAGGGCGAGGCGTTTGACTCGCTCCACGCGTCCGAGCGTGAGTGGATTGTTGCGGCCGGTGCATTGCTTGGACGTATCCATCGGGCTTCGCAGGGGTATACAGGTCCGGCCTTTCACTGGCCCTCAGAAGTTCAGGCTGGCGGTCTGGCGCAGGGCTGGCTGAACTTTGCTCGCAGCAAGGCCGAGCAGTGCGAAGTGTACGCCGTCGCCTCGGCCCTCTCCACCATGATCGATGCCTGGGAAGCGGCTCTGCCGGCTGCCATGATGGCGCTTGGGACCGGTCGTGGCTTGCCCGCCTTTCATATTCACGGCGATTACTCCGCGCTCAACCTGCGTTTCGCGGGTCGGGACGTAAGCCAGGTGCTCGGTCTGGAAGCATCGCGCTGGGAGAAACGTTTGCTCGAAGTGGCCTACGGCGTCCTGTCTTTTGCCGGTTTAGAGTGGCACGCTGACAATGACCTGACTCGACCGCTGGTGAGACGCGGTCTTGACCCTGACCGCGCCGGTCTTTTTCTCAGCAACTATAGTGCGATTTTGCCGGCGGTTGCCGGTGAAGCCCCGCTGCTGGTCGATGCACTGACCCTGGTTGCCCCGATTGTTACCGTCAATGGTCCACTGGAAGACCTCTTCTATGGTCCAGATAATCTAGAGGGCCTGGAGCTTGAGGATGTGCTGGAGCGTCTGGCCTGGGCTAGTGCACTACCAGCGTGGTTGCAGCGCGTGCGCCGGGCATTTGCGGAGATGTGGTAGAGGATAGGCGAGTTGGTGGCACTATTTAGTGCTTGGTCAAGAAAACTGCGAGAAGTAATATAACAATAATCAGTGTAACTATAGCGATTGCCAGGCTAATCCAGAGTTTCTGATTAAAGCCGGAGGATGCATTACTATACTCGGGAGGCATTGGAGCAGCGGGTGGCGTGGTTTTGATGACTGGAGAAGGCGTGGGTGCGGGCAGAAATGGCTTGACATTATTTTGCGTCGTGGCCTGTTGCGTCCGTGTGGGCGACTGCGGATTCTGCACGGACGGCACGACCTGTGAAGATCTGTTGAGCATCTGCTGACGTGTGGTGGCAACTGCTGGGGGGACATTGCGTTGCGCAGCCTGAGCGGCTGCGCTCGCACGCTGACCTTGCTGGATCTGCGCCTTTGCTTCCTGCGAAGGTGGAATAAGCATAGTGGCTTCGTCTGCAATGTCACGCACAGGCGCACTCGGAGCCGGACTCTGTTTGCGTGCCTGGTCGGATGCCGGCGGTGGATTGAGTGGGTTTCCACAGCGTGGGCAGAAAGGTGCAGGTCGTGGCAGCTCTGTTCCGCAGCGTGGACACCGCAGAACGCTCTGAGCCACTGGTGCGGGGGTCGCGGGTACGACCGTGCCTGGTGCTGGTGTCGAGCTTGCTGGACCCTGGTTTGCCGCCTGAGCCGCCTGGATGGCCTCGTACAACAATGGCAGATCGGGTTGTGTACTGTGTGGATCGATCTGTCGTCCACTGACCAGCGGTGGAACAGTCGAGGATGGCAGTGAGTTGAGCACCATGCGTAGATCGTTGCTAAAATCGGTCACCGAAGGATAGCGATCTTTGGGTTTCATCGCCATCGCGCGTTGAATAAGTGCATCCAGCTTTCGCAGCAGGTCGGGTGGGATAGTGCCGAGCTGAGCCAGGTGACGCGAATGGCGTGGGACTGGTTTGGAGGGCTTGGAGACGCCCAGGCGAAACTGCCTGGGTTCCTGTGGCACATCGGCGGGGTTCAGCGCCAGCCGCTCTTGTAGCGAAGGCAGATCGGTCTGTTTCTGCTGCAAAGACTGATTGCGAGCGGAAACGCTGGGAGGCTCGTGAGCAGTGAGTGCAAAGTAGAGCGTACCGCCCAGAGCATAGACATCCGAGCGTTCATCGGTGCCAGCGCCGCCTGGATACTGCTCCATCGGAGCATAGCCAGGAGTGCCTTGATGGCGAATAAAAAACAGCGTCCGTGCGCCGTCCGCCGCCGTCTTAGCGTTGCCCAGATCGACCAGGATAGCCGTGCCAGCCGGCGTAATACGAATATTGTCGGGCTTAATATCGCGATGGATAATCGGTGGTCGTTGGTCGTGCAGGAAAGCCACTGCGTCACAGATAGAGAGAAGCCATTCCATCAAACGCGCGAGCGGAATGACCTCATTCTTTTGCCGTACAACGCGTACATAGTCGGTTAGATCGCTGCCCTCGATATAGTTGAGAATCACATAGTAATGGCCCAGTTCGTCAAACGCCGACAGAAAGGCGGGCAGATTGGGATGATGGAGCTGGCTCAATACTTGAGCTTCGTGTTCCAACTGAGCTTTACCATTGGCTCCACTCACCAGATACTCTTTAATCGCGTACTGCGTGTTTGTTTGCAGATCGACTGATAGATAGACGTGTCCGAAGCCGCCGCTGCCCAGTGCTCGCTCGACTCGGTAGCGTCCTTGCAGTATAGTACCTGACGGCAGCGTCTCCATTTGCATAGAAAAGCCCCTCCTTATGATATTTCTCCTGAATATAGTATTGACAACGGAGCGATGCCGATCAATGAACTATGCCACATTTTTCTACGAATCTGGCCTACGCGTTGGCATTATACACCACTGCCCGTAGGCTGTCATGTATTATAGCATGTTCAGTACTATAGACTGTTCTGGTCAGAGACCTGCCAGTGCGGCCTGACAGGATCAGGGTTTCTGCGTGTGCCGGTCCATCGTCTGTATCTGCGCGGGAGAGGGAAGAAGGCGAGCCTGATCTAGAAAAGCCCAATTGTTTTGTTTTTGGACGTTAAGATACACAAATGTCTCGGTCTGCTGTACCCCAGCCACTTTATAAAGCTTCTCCGTTAAGAAATGCAAGAAATGGTCATTATCCTGGCAGACAACCTCGGCCAGCAGGTCAAAACTCCCTGCGCAGATGATCAGATAGATAACCTCGTCGAAGGCTGAGATCTTTTCGGCCACCTCAAAGAGCTTCTCGCCAGAGACACGGATGCCAATCATCCCGGCCATCGTATAGCCAAGTTTAACCGGATTCGTCACCGCGACGATCTGCATCACCTGAGTAGCAATCAGATTCGCAACTCGCTGGCGCACGCTCGCCTCAGAGATGCCAAGCTCGGCGGCGAGTTTGGTGAAGGGGCGTCGTCCATCGATTTGCAGCGCTTCAATGATCTTGCGATCAATTTCATCAATGGATGTTTTATTGTTGTGTTGATCCATAAACAAATTATAGTCTTTCTATGGTCAGGATGCAATAAGAGTATTCATCTCTGCAAGCCTCTGGCTTATGATCCCCCACCCCAGGGGTTTTGGGATTGGGTGCAGGGGACCGCCACCCCTGCTGGAGCGCGAGGTGTCCTCCATAGGCGCGGACTTAGGCAGGAGGGCGCAGCCCTTTGCTGGGGTTTGGGGTGTTTTGCACGGGTAGGTTTTCGCGGTGGTGAAGCCCAGACCTCACCGTGCAGGAAGGCGCTTGT
>DAOTTJ010000227.1:0-13432 GCA_034437695.1 Ktedonobacteraceae bacterium | reverse complement strand
TTGAGGAGGAGCGAGCCGAGAGTAATCGTGCCAAATTTCAGGCGCTTGCGTAGCCAGCCTGCTGAGAGTGCCAGGACGACAACGCCCAGTCCGCCTGCTGAGTAGAAGAGGGCAGTTTGTGAGAGGTTGGCATGGAGATGAACGTTGGCAAAGAGGACAAGCTGAGCGTCGATGGGAGCTGTCAGGAAATTTATTGTTGCCATCATGAACGCGATGTTGCGCAGGACCGGATTGGCAAGCACAAAACGTAGACCTTCAACTATCTCTCTCCGTAGACTAGGGCGTTCCTGCGACTTGCCCGCAACCGCGTTAAAGCTGGTTTTGATTAACAGGAGAGAGAAGACAGAGACTAGAAAAGAGGCTGCGTCCAGGAACATCAGGAACGGGAGCGGCATGAAAGCGATCAGTACGCCACCCAGGAAGGGGCCAATCACTGTCGCCGTTGAATAGCTGGCTAAAATGCGCCCGTTGGCGGTAACGATATCCTGCTCTTTGACCAGACTGGGTATTGCGGCGAACTCAGAGGTATCGAAGCAGATGGCCAGGGTAGTAGTGGTAAAGCCTATGACATAGATCCACCAGATCGGAAGGTGTCCCATG
Organism: Ktedonobacteraceae bacterium; assembly: GCA_034437695.1. GTDB lineage: Bacteria > Chloroflexota > Ktedonobacteria > Ktedonobacterales > Ktedonobacteraceae > Paraktedonobacter. The sequence continues at coordinate 12,832 of DAOTTJ010000227.1, read as the reverse complement.
AGATAGAGAACAGGGATAGAGGCGATCAGGACTGCCCGCGTGAGATCTGATAGGATCATCAAGCGTTTGCGATTGAAGCGATCGACCCATGCGCCAATGATTAAGCCAAAGAGCAGATAGGGCGAGAAATTGATCGCAGCGGCAATACCCAACGTCAAAGCGGAGTGGGTAAGCATGAAAACGAGCAGAGGGAGGGTGAAAAGTGTGACGGAGGTGCCTAGATTCGAGATAGTTTGCCCGCTCCAAAATTTCCAGAAGTCGCTCGTAAATTTCATGAAAAACTCTCCTTTTTCTACTTGAGTGTAAACGCTTGATATTTTACGCTGTTCATGCAGTCCGGGTTGAGTCATCAGTAACGGGTTGCTGTAAGAAACCACATCTTTGCAGAAAAGCGAGATATGTGGGAAGTAGTTGAGCAGTAGTAGGAGAGACAATCCCGGCCTGCGCCAGTGCTTCGTGAGTAAAATGATCGTCGATTTGTGTCGGTTCGGACTGCGAGCGCTCTTTGCGCAAAGTGGACATAAAGGGTGTCAGGGCGTTATCCTGAGATTGCTCGGTAATGTGTTGTAGAACTGTGATCCAGGAACTATAGGAGATACCTGCAACTCGATAGCCTTTCGCCCGTGCCAGGTCTACCAGGGTGTTCCAGGAGGCTGGTGCTCGGTTGAAGAGATGGAACGTCCTGGTTGCCGTTGCTGGCTGCATCGAGAGATAGACTATCGCTTTACATATGTAGTCAACCGGGCTGATGTCGACCTTACTATCGACTGTGGGGGCGGCCTGCATCTGAATGCATCCTTTGAGCTGGGACCAGAGCATATCCTTAAGGTTTACCATGCCAGTCTGGCTATGGCCTCCGATCAGTCCGGGTCGATAGAGTGCGACCGGAATGCCTCTGGCGCGGGCCTCAAGCGCTAGCCTGTCGGCAACCCACTTTGTTTGTTCGTAGCCATTAGTTAAGCCGGAAGGATCTCTTAATTGATCGTCTTCCTGAAAGATATGCGATCCTGTACCTGTTTTTGGAAAGACACTGAGCGTCGAAACGAGGTGGACCTGCTTGACATCGTACAGGCTGGCCAGGCGCAGTATCTCCTGCGTGCCGAGCACATTGGTGGCCTTGAGCAGGTGGTAAGGATAGATGAAGTTCACTGCTGCTCCACAGTGGTAGATGCTATCGACGCGTTGAGCTAGCTGTGCGAACTGGTCGGCTGACAGGCCAAAGAAGGGTCTGGTAAGATCGGCCAGGACTGGTTGGATGCGTGAGAGCAAAGTATCATCCTGCCAGAGCTGATAGGCCTGGAGTGCTTGCTGGATCTTGTTTCTAGCTGCATCGAGATTTGCTGCTCGTACCAGGCAGCAGATATCAGCGCGGGTTGTCTGTAGCAATTCTGCCAGTAGATGGACGCCCAGGAAGCCAGTTGCGCCAGTGAGTAGCATTACCTCTGCTGTGCCGCGCTGGCGATGTGGTTTGGCTGCTGCGCCTATCTCGGGAGCGAGCAGGGCCTCGCGTTTGAGATCAAGCGGTTCTTGCGCGACTGTTTCATGTAGACTTTCGCCCAGGAGCAGTTTATTGACTGCGTCAGTGAGTCCCACGACAGTTGGTGTTGTGAAGAGTACGCGCAGTGGAACGTCGACCTGGAAAGCCTTGCTGATCTGAAAGACCAGATGGGTAGCCAGCAGTGAGTGGCCGCCCAGGGCAAAGAAATTATCAAAAATTCCCACGCGATCGAGTCCTAACACCTCGCTCCAGAGCGCAGCGATACGCTCTTCAATGGGCGTTCGAGGCTCGACGTAGCGCTCTTCCAGTTCTGGTCTGTTCCGACCGGGAGGAGGGAGGGCGCGGCGGTCTATCTTGCCGTTGGGGGTGAGTGGAAAGCTCTCCAGCAGGACAAAGGCCGCAGGTAGCATATACTGTGGCAGATGCTTCTGGGTGTAGTGTCTGAGCTGTGAGAGCAGTTCGCGATTGATCTTACTGCGTAGCGGGTTATTCGCGTAGATATCCCACGACTGAGGCCTGGTCTTTGCGCTCTCAGTCAGAGCTGTGGGCTGGACACTAGTTGGCTGTGCTTGAGTTTGAGCGTTGTGTCTCTGGAAAAGCACATCATAGGCTCCGGTCGTATCCTGTTCGGACCAGGTAATGGCAAGCGTATAGGGGAGGTCCTGTTCCAGACTCCAGAAATCTTCAGGATCGACGCCCTCATTGTTGCGTGTATGGAGGATCGCGCGTAACGTGCCGGCGGTAGCTGGTCCCTGGGGATCTTTTAAGAGCCGGGTGGCCAGGACATCGAACCAGATGCGCGAGTTCGGTATGCGCTTCACCAGCAGGGTTACTGGCGCACGTTGTGTCAGAAGCTCGCGTACCGTGTGCAAGGTGAGCTGCTCTTGCTGCCAGTCCAACGATTGAGTCTCGGCTGAAGAGAGTTGTTCCTCGGGTCCATCGAGGCGCAGGAGCACATCGTAACGGTAGCTAGTTAATTCGTTGCGGTAAGTGCCACGTCTGAGAGAGACATTGAGTCCAGTGATGCGAGGGAAGTGGCGACGGAGTGTGGAGAAGAAGGACGGATCGACCACCAGTTGCTTCTCCTGGACTATATTCTGGCGGATGCGGATCTGCAATTGTTCGCGTGTAAAGTCGTCGGGTGCGCGGAAGATCTGCACCGAGGTATGGAAAGCTTCGAGCAGGAGCAGGTTGCGTATATCTGCTATCAAGATGAAGCCGCCGGGAGTTACATGCTGGATCGACTGAGCGATGACACGATAGAGATAATCGATATTAGGAAAATATTGGGTGACAGAGGCCATCAGCATCGCGTCGAAAGTAGCGGGTGGGATGGCGCTAAAATCATCGGCCGTGCGTTGGAGCAGCGAGACCTGGGGCAGTTGCAGGGTCTTTAATTGCTCGCGTATATAGTCCAGGGCTGCATTTGAGAAGTCGGTACCCCAGTAGAGCGAGCAGGTAGGAGCAATGCGTGGTAGTAGCAGGCCGCTTCCACAGCCGGTTTCCAGGACGCGCGAAGGTTTCTGTGCCAGGAAGCGTGCGACCGTTCCCGCCACCCATTCGTCTACCTCCTCAACTGGGAGGCGCTGGTCAGTAAAACTGCTATTCCAGCCGATCTGTGCGTCCAGCTCGTCCATATTGACCACGCGATCGGGACTATACAGGTCTTCAAAGACTACCTGCCACTCCACTATCTGCTCATGGTCCCATGTCGCTTTGATTGCCTGTGTGTTCAAGGATGTTGGAAGTTCGTATTGTAGACCTTGAGTGAGATAGGCGACCAGTTTTTTCTCGCCGGGTCTATCTTCGCGTGCCATGACCAGCGCCTCGCCTATCATTGGATGCCTGGCCAGGGTATCCTCGATCTCGCCTAATTCGATGCGGAACCCATGAATCTTGACCTGTTGATCGCTGCGCCCAAAGAACTCGATGGTTCCATCTACGCGATAGCGCACGACATCGCCAGTGCGATAGAGGCGTGAGCCGGGTGTTTGACTGAAAGGATCGGGAATAAAGCGCTCGGCGGTAAGGTCGGGTCGCCGGAAATAGCCTCGTCCTACGCCTCGGCCTCCTACGTAGAGTTCGCCCATGACGCCAGGTGGCACGGCCTGTAAGGCCTGGTTCAAAATATAGAGCTGTGTATTAGCTATGGGTCTACCGATGGGTACAAAGCCTTCGGTGACCCCTGACGCCTCGTTTCTGTCAAAATGAGCGTTATCAATCGTAGCCTCTGTCAGGCCGTAGACATTTAAGATGCGCGTCGTCGGGTCGCACAGGTGTAGGACCTGCTCGTAGTCGCGCACTGGCCAGCTATCGGCACCTGCCGCGAGCAGGTGCATAAAGGAGAGCGTTTGTTGAGTCTGTTCCAGGTAGTCGGCCAGACCTTTTAAGACTGCGGGTACGAACTCCGCGCTATCGACCTTTTCGCGCAGCATCAGTGCATAGAGTTGTTCAGGCACCAGCACGGTCTCATAAGGACACATAATCAGCGTGGCTCCATTGCACAGCGAGCGCACCATATCTGCAATAAAGACATCGAACGAGAAACTTGCCATCAGGAGATGGGCATGGATCAGGCTTGGAAGCTGGTACTGCTGCGCGAAGAAAAGGGCGTAGTTCAAGAGATTTATGTGAGTAATCATTGCTCCCTTAGGCTTGCCCGTTGACCCGGAGGTATAGATCATAAAAGCCAGTTGATTGGGTTCTACGGAGAGTTGAACGTTCTCAGTCTGACTCTCATCGCACTCCTCCAGAATCACCAGGGAGAGTTTTTGCTCAATGAAGCGTGCGCTCAGAGATTGTTGAGTAACGAGCACCGTGACCTGAGCGTCTGCGAGCATAAAGGTCAGGCGCTCTGGTGGATAGGCGGGATCGAGCGGAAGATAGTTCCCGCCGGCTTTCAGCGTAGCAAGAATCGCAACTACCTGGGAGAGTGAACGTTCCAGGTAGAGTCCCACGCACACCTCGGGTCCCACGCCGCGTGTGAGTAGATAGCGAGCAAGCTGATTGGCTTGTGCATTTAGCTCACTGTATGTCAGGCGTTCCTGCTGGTAGACCACAGCCTCAGCCAGAGGAGTGCGTGCGACCTGTAGCTCAAAGAGTTGGTGGACGCCTGTGATAGCGGGCAGAGGCATGTGCGTTTGGTTCCAATCAACCAGCAGCACTTGCTCCTCCTCAGCCGTAAGTAGTGGGAAAGTGTCGATGCTTGCGTCGCTAACTGTGAGCAAAGCAGCCAGCGTTTGTTGAAAATGGACACTCATGCGCTGAACTGTCTCTTTCACGAAGAGATCGGTACTGTACTCAAAGAGGCAGCGCAGGCCCTGGGGAGTATCAACGATGTCCAGACTGAGATCAAACTTGGAGGTATAGAAATCGCGGCTGAGCGGAGTGAAGGTCAGGCCGGGCAGATGAAACTCATCGAAGGTGGCTTCGTGCAGACCAAACATAACCTGAAAGAGCGGTGTATAGCTCAGAGAGCGCTCGGGTTGCAGCATTTCGATAAGTTGCTCAAATGGAAGATCCTGGTGGTTGTACGCATTGATACAGATCTTGCGCACCTGCTCGATAACCTCGCGGAAGCTCATCTTGCCAGAAAGCTTGAGGCGTAGGGCAAGGGTATTGATAAAGAAACCGATCAGCGGCTCTATCTCGGTCCGGGTACGATTGGCGATCGGGGTGCCGACCACCAGATCTTCTTGACCGCTATAGCGATAGAGAAAGACATAGAAAGCCGAGAGAACCGTAATAAAGGAGGTGATACGTGCCTGTTTGCTCAGCTCTTTAACCTGTACGTTCATCGTCTCGGGAATAACAAAATGCATCCTCGCCCCTTTAAAGCTTTGCATAGCCGGGCGCGGGAAGTCGGAGGGCAGTGAGAGCAGGGTGGGAGCACCCTGCATCTGGCGGTGCCAGTACTTCTTCTGTTCCTCCAGCACAGATGCCTGCAACCAATCGCGCTGCCAGATAGCGAAATCGGCGTACTGGATCAGGAGCGGTGGCAGAGGAGAAGGTAAGCCTTGTGCGAAGGCCTGATAGAGCGCAGCGAGTTCCTCGGTGAGGATCTTCGCCGACCAGCCGTCCGCGACAATGTGGTGCATAGTGAGCAGCAGCACATACTGTACTGGTCCCTTGCATAAAAGAGTAGCGCGGATCAGTGGTCCAGTGCTCAGTTGAAAGGGACGCAGAGCTTCTTCCTGTGCCAGACGCTGCACCTCGCTTGCTTGTTGCGCTGAGGGATACATCGTCAGATCGTGCAGGAGCAGATGCAGTTCGACCTGCGGTGCGATCTTTTGCATCGGCTGTTCATCAAGTAGAGTAAATGTCGTGCGTAGAGCTTCGTGTCGGGCGATAATCTCCTGAATGGACCGTTCCAGCACCGAGCTTTCCAGGTTCCCGGCAATAGAGAGCGCGACAGGTATATTGTAGAGCGGGCTTGCAGGCTCCAACTGATCGAGGAACCAGAGCCGCTGCTGAGCGAACGAGAGCGGACGTAAGGTTGCTTGTGCGAGCTTCTTCTGCGTCAGGCGCAGGAGCAGGACCTTTCTTTGCTGCGGGGTCATGCGAGCGACCGCATCTGGTGAATACTCAGTCATGGAGATGGCCTCCTTGTCCCAGAATTTCTCTAAGCAAAGACGTTACCTGCTCGTCAGAAAACTGATCTATCGTCTCCTGATCGAGCGTTGGCAGAGAGGGCTGGACCTGTGTATAGTGAGCTATGGGTAGGATATTTTCGGCGCAATCATCGCTGGTCTGGAGCTGGGTAACGACAGAGGCCAGACCGGCGATTGTGGGATTGGCAAACAGGCTACTCAGAGGTACCCGTACACGTTCCAACTGCTGCACCCGAGCGACTACCTGCATGGCCTTGAGCGAATGTCCGCCGACATCAAAGAAGTTGTCCAGCATACCGATCTGTGCTAGACCGAGTACCTGCATCCAGATCTGTGCCAGGTGTTCCTCCAGGACCGTGCGTGGAGCTACATACTGCTGTCCCACGGTGAGTCGATGCCAATCGGGAGCGGGCAGAGCACGCCGATCGACTTTGCCATTTGGCAAAAGAGGCAGTGTATCCAGCAAGCACCAGGAGCCGGGCAACATATGTTCAGGGAGGCGCGTGCGCAGATACGCATGGAGAGCCTCTTGCCCGGTGATTTCTGCCTGTAGCTCGCTGACGATATAGGCGATCAGTCGTTTTTCGCCTGAAGTATCCTCCCTGGCAAGCACCACGGCGTCCCTGACCGCAGGATGTTCGTGCAAGGCAGTTTCGATCTCGCCCAATTCGACGCGGAAGCCGCGCACCTTGATCTGGTTATCGGCGCGGCCCTGGAACTCCAGCACGCCGTCGGATCGCCAGCGTGCCAGGTCTCCGGTTCTATACAGGCGGGTGCCTGCATCCGAGCCAAATGGGTTGGGAAGAAACTGCTCGGCGGTACGTTGAGGTTGGTTCAGGTAGCCGCGTGCGACCCCTTTGCCTCCAATATAGACTTCGCCAGTGACCCCGAGCGGGACCGGTTGCAGATAGGGGTCTAGCAGGTAGATCTGGCTATTGGCCAGTGGATGACCGATAGGCAGAGGGGTAGCAGACTGCTCTTGGGCATTTGGAGCTACTTGATAGGTGACCACGCCAACCGTCGTCTCAGTCGGGCCGTAGTGGTTGACAATCAGACAGTCCTGCACCAGTTCCTGCACCCTCGCTACCAAGTCCCACCTGGAGACCTCGCCGCCCAGAATCAGGTGTGAGCGGGGTAGAATATATTGAGGTGTGGCGGACGTTAAGAGAGCGGCCAGGTGCGAAGGAGTAATCTTCAGACAGTCGATTGGATGCTGATGGAAGTAGTCGGCGAGCGCGTCGGGAGCAAAAACGAGTTCCTGCGGTACGATTTGCAGACACCCACCTGTCGAAAGAGCGGGAAAGAGCATAGTATTGCCCAGATCGGCAGCAACTGTAGAGATCAGCGCAAAACGTGAGTGAGGCGGAAACGCCAGGCGATCTACAATACTATGTATATAGTTCAGAAGCTGCCGATGCTCGACCAGGACCCCTTTGGGTGTACCGGTGGAACCCGACGTATAGATGATATAGGCTCCATTTCGCTCGTCAACTGGCAGGAGTAGATTGCTGTCCTGTTCCTGCTTGAGCGACAGAGAAGTATCGTCCAGGCAGACAAGCGGTAGATCGTTGAAAGCTGGAAGCTTGTTGAGCATATGCTGGTGTGTCAGGAGAAGCGCGACCTGAGCGTCGCGGCACATAAAGGTCAGTCGTTCTGGCGGGTAGGCCGGATCGAGAGGCAGATAAGTGCCACCGGCCTTCAGAACAGCGAGCAGACTGACAATGAGGTCGGGTGAGCGTTCCATACAGATAGCAACGTGGGACTCTGAGCGCACGCCCTGCTTCTGTAGATAGTGAGCAAGCTGATTGGCCCGCGCATTGAGTTCGCTATAGTTCAGCTTTTGATCCAGAAAAGTCAGAGCGGGGGCATCTGGTGTCTGCGCTGCCTGGCGTTCAAAGCTTCTATGTACCGGCGTACAGGGGGTCTCAGTTGACTGAGCGCTTGTATTCCACATATTAAGCAATTGAGTGAGTTCGGCTGCGTTTAGCAAAGGAATACGCGCCAGGTATTGTTGTGGATCGGAGAGAACGGACTGTAGGAGCGTCATATAGTGATCGATCATGCGCGTGATCGTTGTAGCATCGAAGAGCGCAGTACTGTAGCGCCAGAGCAGCGTCATTCCATCTGTTCCTAAGGCGGGACACCAACCATCCGGGGCTTCTGGACGTGGAATAACTGTGACATTCAGGTCAACTTTCACCGATCCGTTATCGTATGCCTGCAACAGATGCATGCGCGTATTTGGAAGCTCAAAAGCGGGTAGAGGCGCACCATGAAGATTAAACATCGCCTGATAGATGGGATTATAACTCAGGCTGCGTTCTGGGTTGAGGGCTTCTACCACGCGTTCGAAAGGGAGGTCCTGATGTGCGGAGGCCTCGGCAATTGTCGTGCGGACCTGGATCAGTAGTTCGCGGAAGGTTGCAGTCGCCGTTAGCTGCTCGCGCAAGACGATAGTGTTCAGGACCATACCGGCGACCTGCTCCATCGCCCTCCAGCGTCGGTTGGCGATGCTTGATCCGATGCATATATCAGCCTGTCCTGAGTAGCGATACAGCAGGGTTAAGAACACAGCGAAGAGGGCCATAAAAGGTGTTACCTCTTCCTGGCGGCAGAACTCTTTGAGTGTATGATACTGCTGAGTGGAGAGTTGGATACGCATAGTTGCGCCCTGCAAAGCGAGCAGTGGGGGACGTGGACGGTCGAGCGGCAAATCCAGAAGTGTTGGACAGTCGGCGAGTCTCTGTTGCCAGTAGGCGAGCTGTCTGGCGGCCTCTGCACTCTGTATCCATTGGTGCTGCCAGCAGGCAAAGTCCGCGTACTGGATCGGCGGAGGCGGCAAAGAAGGTGGGTGTTCTTCCAGGAAGGCCGCGTAGAAAGCGTGTAGTTCGGCCAGGAGCATATTCGAAGACCAGCCATCGTGGACGAAATGATGTTCAACGATGACCAATAGATAAGTAGAGGGATGCAAGCGCAGCAATATCCAGCGGATCAGCGGAAGCTGAGCGATATCAAATGGCGTGCTGGATGCCTCATAGATCAGGTGTTGAAGCTCTTCCTCTTGTCTGGCTTCGGCATACTGTTGGAGATCAATCAAATGTAGCGTCTGGGATTGTGGCTCGTGGATCAACTGGACCGGAAGTTGATCGATGGTAGGGAAGGTTGTGCGCAATATTTCGTGACGTTTTACCAGTTCATTTATGCTTCGCTCTAAAAGGGGGATACGAAGATCGCCCTCTATCTTGAGCGTGGCGGCGGCGATGTATGCCTTGTGATCGGAAGTAAGTTGCTGGATGAGCCAGACCTGCTGCTGGGCAAAAGAGAGAGGCAGCGGTTGATCGCGGGGAGCTGGTTGAATAGGACAGCCGGTCAGTGCTGAAGCGGTAGCTTGCAGCGTCTGGATATGTTGCAGGATTGTGGCCACCGTGGGGTTGGCAAACAACGTCGAGAAAGCGAGGTCCACCTGGAAAGTTTCGCGCACGCGCGAGATAATTTGCGTTGCTGCCAGAGAGTGGCCGCCCAGAGCCAGAAAATTGTCGTGTATCCCGATATACTCAAGTCCCAGGACACTGGTCCAGATGTCGGCTAGCAGTTGCTCATTGGCGTGCTGGGGAGCAACAAACGCTTCGTCTAGCTCGGGTCGGGACCAGTCGGGCATTGGAAGTGCCTGACGATCGATTTTGCCATTGGGGGTAAGGGAGAATGCATTCAGGCGGATGAAGAGAGCTGGCACCATATATGCGGGAACCTGATTGCTGACAAAGGCACGGAGTTCCTCTACGCCAGGGCCGGGCAGGTGTTTAGGAATAATATAGGCAAGCAGTCTTACGCCAGCAGATGGACTTTCCTGAGCCATGACAAGCGCATGACTAATGGAGGGATGTCTGGTGAGGGCTGCCTCGACCTCGCCTGGTTCGATGCGGAAGCCGCGTATTTTGACTTGATGGTCCAGCCGTCCAAGAAATTCGAGCGAGCCATTCGGTAGGTAGCGTGCAGAGTCGCCTGTGCGGTAGAGGCGTTGTCCTGGTTGAGTAGTAAAAGGATGAGGAATAAAACGTTCGGCGGTACGATCGGCCTGATGGAGGTAGCCGCGAGCCAGTCCCTCACCTCCGATATAGATCTCGCCCGAAGTACCAGCGGGAACCGGCTCCAGATCAGCATCGAGTAGATAGATCTGCTTGTTCGGCAGTGGCTGACCGAGTGGGGGAGAGACTATGCTGGAGCTACATCTTGCCATCGTCGCGCAGACTGTTGTCTCAGTTGGACCATAGGCATTAAAAAACGCCCGTCCGGGCGACCAGTGTGCGACAATCTGAGTTGAACACGTCTCGCCTGCGGAAAGCACGACCGCGAGATCTGGCAGATCCTGTGCAGGAAGCATGGCCAGGACCGAGGGAGGGAGCGTAACGACAGTAATAGCCTGCTTTTGTAGCAAGCTGAGCAAGGGGAGTCCTGGCAGTAAATCGTCCTGCGAGGCCAGATGCAGCGTTGCTCCTTTGACAAGTGGAATGAAAATCTCTGGTACAGAAGCATCGAAGCTAAGCGAGGCGAACTGTAAGACGCGGTCACCTGGTTGAACCGTAAAGACGCTCGTCTGGTCAGCGAGAAGCTGAGCGAGGGCCAGGTGCTCGATCTGTACCCCCTTAGGTCTGCCCGTCGAACCTGAGGTATAGATGACGTATGCTAGATTGTGGGCAAGCACGCGCTCGGGAAGCGCCGTTGCACTCACTGACGCGGCGATAGTATCGAGACAGAGCGTCTGTAGGGGATAGGCCGTAAAGGTTGGCAACAATCTTTGTTGAGTAAGCAGCACCGATATTTGCGCGTTGTCCAGGATATACGCGATGCGCTCAGACGGGTAGAGAGGATCTAGCGGAATATAGGCCCCACCTGCTTTAAGAATACCGAGTAAGCCGATGACCATTTCTGGGGATCGATCTATACAGATGCCCACGCAGGTATCAGGCTTAATATGGTGCATTTGAAGCAGATGAGCGACTTGATTAGCGCGTCGATCTATCTCCTGGTAAGTCAAGTGCATCTCTTTGTAGACAACAGCGATAGCATCGGGAGTCTTTTGTGCTTGATTGGCAAAAGCTTGATGAGCAAGCACATTGGGCATAGTGTCACCTCTTTATTCAGATAATCTATAGAAGCATCTGTTGAGGACGTGCAGATTGTATCAAAGAACGTCTGCATCTTTCTTGGTTAATTGCTCTGTGCGCTCTGGACGACCATTTTGATAACCCGAGGTCTGAGCATCTCAATCCCGCTGAATTTGCGGAAATTAGCAGTAATACTGACGCGTTGTAGCCAGCGATCTGTGCCGTCGAAGCGTGGAGTAAAGGGTGTGCGCCCATGCACAACGACGTGATTATCAAGAATGAGCAGATCGCCCTGTTTCAAGACCACATCGTGGGCAACCCTATGCATCTCCTGGATTAAGTGTTGCAGGGCCAGATCTGCTGCGCGATCCTGTGCCTGGATACACGAAGTATCGACGCGCAGAAAAGGAGCGTGATAATCGCCGAAGAAGATAGGGATAAGCACACCATCTGCCGGTCGTCCCGTACCGCCGTGGGCTTTATCGATCCCCGCGTAAAATCGTTTCTCGAAGAGGATATGTTTATCTGCATCGGAGATTTGCATCTGCCTGACGGAGGCAAAGGTAGTCGCGGCGGCTGGATCGGCGCGTAAACAGAGCAGAGCGATAAAATCGGCTGCGCAATCGTGAAATGCGTCTTCGGTATGCCATTCCAGAAAAACCGCGCTGCCGGTACCAACCTGTTCGTAGCGGTCGGCGGCCAGAGGCACGACATTCTGGATCAGATTACCTTCGTGCTGGGTATGGAAAGAGAAGACCTCGCCGAGCAGAGAGGTAACACCGAGCAGGCACATCTCAGTCTCAAAGCTTTGTTTGGTCTGTGCTGTCTGTTGCCAACTGACAGGTGTTGGTCCGATCTTTCTATCGTCGACAGGAAGGTTGCGTAAGAGCAGAACGCCCTGGCCGGCGCTGGCTCGGCGGAAACTTAGAAGTCCTTGAATCATCTCCAGCGGCAGGATTTTGACGAACGAAGAAGAAAATGAAATGTAGTCTTCAAATGTTTCAGGAGAGTTAAAGGGATGAAAAGCATGTGCCTCTAAAAAGCGAGCCATATGTTGTCGGTCGGGATCGCTTGCTGTTAGAGCATCGATTGTATCGATTACTGACTCTCTCATATTGAATACCTCTTTCGTATAACATTCTCAATATAGAGCGAATAAAGGTTTTCTATGGACTGATGGTGTTGTCAATTGATTCAACTGCGTTAGCTAACAGATAAAGCGCTTGACGGAGAGAGAAGTCAGGCTGAGGTATGGCTCTCTGGTTCTGGTTGGCGTGTATCCATAGTCAGGCGCAAGCTGAGTGGACGCATATCAGTCCAGACCTCTTGAATAAAGGTCAGGCATTCTTGTTTGGTCCCATGCTTCCCGGCCTCATGCCAGCCCGACGGGGGTTCGCGTTCAATGGGCCAGATAGAATACTGTTCCTCGTGGTTAACAACCACTTTATAGATGCTATTCTCTGTTTGATCTGTGAGAGACATAGTTTATCTATTCCTTTCGCTATAGAGTTTCAATAACCTTTTTCATCATCTTTACTATTTATGCCCTTACAATCCGTTCAAGCCTACCACCGTATACGTTTCTCTTGTATGCTTAAAAGAAGTATACTCGCAGGGAT
>DAOTTJ010000226.1:0-18632 GCA_034437695.1 Ktedonobacteraceae bacterium | reverse complement strand
CCTCAAAATCCTCTATATTATATAAAACAAGCGGATATTCACGAAATATTGACAAAAGAACTACGCGAGAAAGCAATCAGGTTCAGCAAAAAGTAACAAAGGAGAGATCAATGAACCAGGAACAGCGTGACACCATTCAACACCTTACTTCACCGATACGGACACATCACCGCGTCGGGATACTTCTTGCTCTCTTATTGACCTGTTTATCTGTGTGTACAACTATCGCTCTATTCACCTCTTCTCTGGTCTTTGTTTGGCTTATGCTTGCCATTGCCGCAATTATTGTAGTTGTGGGCGTATTGCTCCAGCTAAGTAAAAGGAGTTCTGTCTAAAGAGGTTTGGACATGTAAGTAACCCTCTCCGACTCTGTAGCCGGCTGGCCTTGCTTGTCGATATATTCCCAGCTCATCAGAAAATCTCCCTGTCCCCAATCGAGATAGCCCAGATGTGCGTAGAGGCGTTTGGCGTCTGGGTTATCGGTGCTTCCTACCTCCAGGCCGATCCGGGTGCAGCCCTGCTCTCTGGCCAGGCGCTCGGCTTCGCGGATTAACGCCGTCGCAACGCCCTTTTTTCTATAGGCAACCCGCGTCCCTCCCGCCTCCAGGAAGGCCGACTGAACCACAGCTACAAAGCGTATAATCCGCTCATCATCTGGACCCCGCCAGCGCAGCAGGAAGTGACCAACAGGGGTCTGCCCATGCCAGGCAATCAGATAGAGTCCTTCGCCTCGCTTCTGTACCTCGTACCTCTGGTAGTGATGTCTTGAAAGCGAGCCGGGAGAAAACGCTTGTTCCAAAAGATCCAGTTGAGACGCCTCGGCGGGCTTGATAGTGATCGCAAAAGCTGGCCTGTCCATCGGGTATGTCCTCTTTAACGTGCAAATAGATCGAATATTTTCACATCTACGCCATTATACAAAAATGCCTATACATTATTGACGCTTAACTTAAAATGCGATTTAATACTAGCAGCCTGAGAAGGAGAAGCAATTGCCGCAAAGACATAAAGATGGAAGAAGAACTCGCACCTATCAAGATTTTCTATACCTGTGCTCCCAAAGACTGGTCACATCAAGATGAACTCGAAAAACATCTGGCCGACTTGAAACGGCAGAAGCTCATTACGACGTGGTCAGAGCAATCTATAGTTCCTGGCGAAGCGCGAACTCAGGTCATCCAGACCAGGCTCAACGAAGCTGATATCATTCTGGTCTTTCTGAGTCCCGATTTTCTCTCCTCCGATGCTTATGAAAGTATCGGCTTACAAAAAGCATTACAAAGACAATCCATAAAACAGACCGAAATCATCCCCATCATTTTGAGGCATGTTGCCTGGAAAAAGAGCCTCTAGAGTCAAACAAATAAAAATGTTGACTTAAAATCCACAGGTCCAAATTTCAGTCCTCTTCTGTCTCATTTGTCCCACATACGCACTTTCGACTTATCCACCGCTACATCCAATCGCCAAACTCGCCTGGACAAACCAGCGCTAACCTGACAATAGATGTCATGAAAGGCCGCTATACTTTCTTATGGTGACGGTCTGATAAACGTTGCCGGGAAAGGAATATCTATCTATGCATATTGGGGTAAATCTTGGTCCTACGGGCGATTGGGCGTCGATGCTGGCTGCCGCTCGGCAGGCTGACGCGCTTGGTTTTGCAACGGTCGGCTTTCTCGATCACTACCATGCTCCCCGCCTGGATTGGTCGTATCTCTGCGGCTGGTCGCTCTATGGGGCGCTGGCGATGGCGACCTCGCGCATTGCGCTGGTGCCGATGGTGATCGATCGTTTAAACTATCTGCCTGGCGTGCTAGCGAAAGAGGTTGCATCGCTCTCGATCCTGAGCGGGGGACGCTTCGAGCTGGGCATCGGAGCCGGCGACTTTTTTGAGGAAGCACGCGCCTGGGGTACCCTTATCCCAACGCCAGCCGAGCGCATCGCTGGCCTGAAGGAGACGGTGCAGGTCTTGCAGAGCATCTGGACCGGCGAGTCGATCAATTTCGCGGGCAATTTCATCCATCTCACAGAGGCAGCCGTGACGCCGACTCCACTCGCTCCTCCGCGTATAGTGATTGGCGCAGGTAGTTCGCGCAGTCTGATCGCCAGCGCCGTCGAGTATGCCGACGAAATCAACGTCTATGCGAACGAAGACCTCATACGTTTTGCCCGTCAGCAGATCGCAGCGTGCGGGCGGACCGTCGCGCTCTCGGTCTTTGTCTGGGAATGGCCAGACGATCTCCCCGCTAAACTAACCATGTGGGAGCAACTAGGCGTTGAACGCACTTTCCTCACCTTCTGGCACCCCTTTGAGAAGCTGACCCAGGTAGCCGCCTTGCTCTGACCAGAGACGCTTTCCCCGCCCATTGAATCAGGACCGAAATGGCCCTGCGCCCACCGCCAATGAGTGAGCCAGTTAAAAAAGTGTGTGAGCAATTGCATAGTTTTGCTGGTGTATACTACAATAAAAAGTACAGAATAGACACGAAAAAGCAAGCCCCTGACGAGCAAAAGAAAGAGAGATCTATGTCAACCGATGCCTATTTAATCGAAGGCGGTCACCCGGTAGTGGGGGAGATCCAATGTCTGGGCGCAAAAAATTTTGCGACGAAAGCGATGGTAGCGGCTCTACTGGGAGAAACCGCAACTACCTTGACCAACGTTCCACCGATCGGCGATGTCGATATCACAATGGAGATGTTGCACTCGATCGGCGTCCACGTGGAGACGCCCGATCAGGGGGTACTGGTCATTGATCCTTCCTCTCTCAGCCAATCAGAGGTCTTGATGCCACACAGCGGAGCAAACCGCATCCCGATCCTGCTCCTGAGTGTCCTGCTCCACCGCTTCGAACGCGTCGTGGTACCAGTGGTCGGTGGCTGCCAGATCGGCGCACGCAAGGTCGATTTTCACCTTCAGGCCATCGAACACTTTGGCGGCCAGATCGAAGAGACGCCCGAAGGCTATATCGCCACGCGACGTGGTCCACTCAAAGGAGCGTCGATCAAACTGCCCTATCCCAGCGTCGGCGCAACCGAAACCTGTCTCTACCTCGGCGTCCTCGCCGAAGGTCGCTCAACCATCTCCAACGCCGCCATTGAACCAGAGATCTTTGAACTGATCACCCTGCTGCGCTCAATGGGTGCAATCATCTTCACTACCTCGGGCCGCGATATTCGCATCGAGGGCGTCAAAAAGCTGACAGGTACCTATATGAAGGTGCTCGGCGACCGCATTGAAGCAGCTTCCTGGGCCTCGCTGGCCGGTGCCTCGGACGGCGATATCACCGTCCACGGCATTCGACCCGAGACGCTGGGCAATTTTCTCTCGTACTATCAGCAGGTAGGCGGCGGCGTTGAGCTAAAAGGGGCCTCAAGCATTCGCTTCTTCCGTCGTGAGAAGCTGCGTCCAGCCATCATCGAGACCGATGTCTGGCCTGGCTTCTCAACCGACTGGCAGCAGCCCTTTGCCATTCTGCTGACCCAGGCCGATGGCATCTCAATCATCCACGAAACTGTCTATGAGAAACGCTTTGGCTACCTTAAAGCACTGGACACCCTGGGCGCAAAAACACAGCTCGCAACCCACTGTCTCGGCGGCACCTACTGCCGCTACAGCGAGAGCAGTCACGAGCATAGCGCTATTATTATCGGTCCTACACCCCTGGAGGCCAATACGGCAGAGCCAATCGCCATCCCCGACCTGCGAGCCGGACTGGCCTATGTGATCGCAGCAGCCATTGCACATGGCTCTTCGCTGGTCACTGGCATTCACTTTCTCGAACGCGGCTACGGCGATATAGTTCCACGCCTGACCGCGATGGACCTGCGTATCCAGCGCACTACTATCTAGATTGGTACAACCTCTGCCAGCATCAGCGTTCTCTCTGCGCTGGTGCTGCACAATCCATTGCTTTAACAGAGGATACCAGACCTCAGTTAAGCGCCTATATCCCGTACGCTTTCCCTGGATTGTACTTAGAATAGAAGAGAGTCCAGTAAAAGTCGAGCAACCAAGAAAATGAAAATTTGTTCATCAAAATCACCAAAAGATGAATAGAAATACAGGTATAGTCGGGCCTAAGTTGATGCGCGAGAAAGCTAGCAAAAAGCTCTGACATGAGTACCGTAGACTTGCCTGTTGACCTCTGGCGTGTTACACTGAGACAAGAAAGTTTAACGGATTACAACTTTTTGCGGCATTGCTCGTATTTTGAAATGGGTAGTCTCATATTAGTTAATTATGAAAAAAGTTACAGATAACGAGCGGTGAGAAACGATGGGATCAACAATAAGAGTTACAGGTCCTTTAGGGTCGCTGGGGAGTCTGAGCAAGCCGGCACGTAAGACACGTCGCAAAGGCAATATAGTCCCTGGCGAAGCAGGAATAACAGGCGAGCAGGTGAGTAGCAGTCAGGTGAGTGTAGCCGCGCCAGAAACGTCCTACGCATACGCGCGGGCGGCAAGCGCTGATCTATTGAGCGATGTCGAGCTGGTAGAGAGAGTGCTGAGTGGAACGCAGGATGCATTTGCAATACTGGTCGAACGCTATAAAGACGCAGTACAAAATTTAGCTTATCGTATGTTAAGTAATATTACTGAAGCTGAAGATGTGACGCAGGAAGTATTTGTCCGCGCGTATACACAGCTCGCTACTTATAAACCGGCACATAAATTTAGCACATGGTTACTCTCAATTGCTTCCCATCTGGCGATTGACCAGTTGAGACGCAGACGTTTCCTGGCGTTGCCACTAGAAGATGTCCCATTCCTAGAATGGATTACCGATCTGGGAGCGGGACCCGAGCAGTCCGCGCTGGCTGGCGAGCAGCAGGACGAGATCCAGGCATATTTGCAGCGTTTGCATAGCAAGTATCGCGCAGTGATTGTGCTGCGCTACTGGTATGATCTCTCCTATGAAGAGATTGCCACAGCCCTGAATCTTACTCCAGCGCTGGTCAAGGCCCGTCTGCACCGGGCGCGTGAATTGCTGGCGCGTTATATGAAAGAGAACAAGCTGCAAGAAGAGGAGCAAGTCAATGCGCTTGCGTGATGTGAATGAACAATCGAGCGTCCGCCACACTGCGCAAACTGACCGATCTGCCCAACCGCCGATCACCTCTCCTTCGCGGATGCACCCGAATATCTCTACAGAACGCATTATGCAAGCCGTAGAGCAACAGAGACGTATCTCTCAGGAATTGGAAGACCTGTGTAGCAGGCAACGACAGCGCGAGGTAGTATTACGTAAAACAGGCATCAAGCTAAGCATCGGTGTAAGTTTTCTGGTTGGAGCGCTTGTGGGTAGTTTCCTCCTGCTGGCTTTATTCCAGCCGGATCTACTGGTACGACTTCTAACCTGGCTAGGTGATACCATCGCGGTCTTGATCGCGGTGGTCGAGGGGATCAAGATAGCGTTGTCACTGATCCCATTGAATAGCTGGCTGCTTTCAGGTGTAGCTCTCCTGCTTGTCTTACTGACAGGAGCCTGGTTGCGCCTGATGCGTTATCCGCGGGAGGAGTAGGAGGCAGAGGAGGTGGAGGCGGCTAAGGGAGTTCCAGTATGTATAACACTGGACGCAGGCACCCATACTGGCAAACGCTAGTCTTGGTGGTGCTGGCAGTGGTCCTGGGAATGGGTCTTATCATCCAGGGTCTAGGCTTGCTTCTAGGCTGGTTAGGACCCGATACACAGGTGGTCGGTGTCAGGCCAAACGATCCGGCGTGTACCGATACACAACACGGTCTGATCTTTGGGCAAACGCTGGTGATTGGGGAGCGGGAAGTGGAGTGTGGCGATCTCACACTGATTGGCAGTACATTGGATGTGAAAGGTCAGGTGCGGGGAACTATCCTCGCCTTTGGCTCAAACATAGATATCGCAGGGAACGTACGTGGAAACGTCGATCTGTACGGTGGCACCACCATCCTACAGAGTGGCGCGAACCTACAAGGTAACATCAACCTGTTTGGTGGCAGCAAGCAGTTGGAAAGACGAGCCACGCTGAATGGCAAGGTCAATGACCGCACTCAGCATCTCTCACTCTGGCTGCCCGGCATCGGCACGGGGTTCACTTTCCCTTTCTGGTCAATTGTGATCTGGGTCATGCTGGGAAGTGTTTTTATCTCGTTACTTCCCGAACATGTGATGTTCGTGCGCACGACGGTAGTGGAAAAGACGAGGCGTAGTCTTTTACTGGGTCTACTCAGTTTATTATTAGCTCCGTTTGTCCTCGTCGTCTTAATCGCACTTATCATTCTTATACCACTGGCGATTCTGGTTGCTATCGTCTTAATTGCGGCATGGACGCTTGGTACGATCGCAACCGGCTGGTTGGTTGGTGAGTATATTATGCGGGCGCTCGCGCCCAGGCATAATACGCGTCTGGCTCAAGTAACCGTAGGACTGACGGCATTGGTACTGGTAGGGTCTATCCCCTATATCGGCTGGATTGTCAGCCTGGGCGCTGGTTTACTTGGACTGGGTGCGGTTTTGTTGAGTCGTTTTGGCACACGGCTCTATAACCAGCCCAGGCATCCATTGACGCTTTAGCAAAAGCCTGTTCCTTCCGTATGGAATAGGATGTCTGTCAGGAAAGAGGTCATTTTAAGAAGCAACCCTGCGATGTTTTGCCTCTTGAGACGATTACTTTCTTTAGAACAGATTTAAGTTATGTTGGAAAGATGGGACGGACACACGCTGTGGACAGCTCTGAGGTTGTGTGCGTTGCGCATCCAATGCGTGGCGCAGGGACAACTTCCTGGCTGCAAGGTGGCCGCCGAGGTGAACATGAGCATTGACGTTGAATTAACAGATCTTGCCTATGGAGGGGATGCCGTAGGCCGATACGAGGGTCGTGTACTGTTTGTACCGGGGGGGATTCCCGGTGAACGGGTACGCGTTGAGATTGTAGAAGAGCGAAGAGGGCATGCGCGAGCTGCTCTATTAGAGATCCTTCGTCCTGCGCCAGAGCGTATTGAACCTCTCTATCCCTTGCTTACAGATTGTGGTTGCCAGTGGCAACACATCTCCTATCCCGCTCAATTGACGTGGAAAGCACACATCGTTCGCCAGCTCTTGGTACGTATTGGCAAGCAACCGGACGCGCTTGTCCATCCAACCATTGGCATGCCGAACGGGATCTCGCCCTGGGAATATCGCAATATTGCTTTATTTTCTGTAGGTCCCAGCGGTGAGATAGGCTTCAAATTGACCGACAGCCACGAGGTCCAGGACCTGGAATCGTGCGAGTTACTTCATCCAGCGCTGGATATGGTCTATCAGCGCGTACGCAGTAAGCTTCAGAAGTACTTTGGTGAAGCGCTGGCCGAGATGATCCAGGGCTTTACCATTCGTGGTGCAATCGGCGCAGTCAGTTCGCCAGGCTCGGCCCCGGTCAAAGCGGCTCCGACGCTGTTGAGCATTCATGCCCGGCCAGGCTCTGTGATGGAAGCTCCTCAACAGTTGGCCCACGAACTGATCACCACCGCTCCGGGGATTGTTGGCGTCATCATCGAGCGCGTGGGTGGACGCTATGGCCGCGTCGTCGCGGGCCAGGAGTTTTTGACCGATATGGTTTCTGGGCGGCGCTTCCGCGTCTCATCTGACTCGTTTTTCCAGGTCAATATGGTCCAAACCCCCGTGCTGGCCGAACGGGCCGTCGCGCTGCTGGAGCCACAACGCACCGATGTCGTATTGGATGGCTACAGTGGCGTTGGTCTCTTCTCAGCCTTCCTGGCTCCACGCGTCTCGCGCGTGATCGCCATCGAGTCGCAGCCCAGCGCGGTTATGGATGCACGCGCCAATGCCACCCTCAACAATCAGAGCAATATAACCGCTCTGGAAGGGACATTGGAGCGCCTGCTGGGTCAGATCTACTATCGGCGGGAACGCGTCGATATCGCGCTGGTCGATCCACCACGCGCCGGGTGCCATCCTAAAGCGTTGCAGGCCCTGCAATCGCTGGCCCCCCGTGCCATCTGTTATGTCTCGTGCGACCCCAGTACACTGGCTCGCGATATCGCAACCCTGTGCGGAAGTGGACGCTATCGCCTGGTCGCTGCGCAGCCGATCGATATGTTCCCGCAAACGTATCACATCGAATGCATAGCTTTACTAGCACGCACCAACGCCCGCTAATCAAACGCGGACGCTCACCGACGCCAGAGGTAAAAGAGAGGTCGCCCCGACACACCTTAAAATGTGTCGGGGCGACCTCTCTCGTCTGCTTGGGAAAGTGGGTTAGCCGCGTTTACTCAGGGTAACCTGGATCTGCGGGCGTCCCTCCTCAACACTCATCAGCGTCCCTGGCAGGGGGTTCTGGGCAACGATCAGACCAGTCTCAACCTGAGGATACGAATCGTCCTCACCTATCGGCACAACTTTCATGCCCATCTCTGCCGCCATTGCCGCAGCGCTCCAGAGATCCATGCGGTGCAGGTTGGGTACCCCCCGACTGGCGACCTTCTTTTCCAGGGCCACCGCGACGTTGGAGAACCACTTAATCAGCTCATCCTGACGTTTATTCACGTCTTTCGCTTTGTCCAGCTTTTCCTTGAAACCTTTGATCTCGTTGATCTTGTCAATGACAAAAAATGGATGATCGACAAAGGTCATATTGATATCAGGCTGAGCACCGGGTGTCTCAACTGTGACATTGCCTACGTCCAGAAACGTCTGGAAAACGTTGATCATCTTGATCTTGGTCTCACGAATATTTTTGTACTCGGTCTCGAAATGCGCCTCGTACAAAAAGATATACTTGCGCTCAATATCGATGATCCGCTTATTGGTGAGGATAAACACATCGTCGACAAAGTTAACGGTCAGCAAACCCATGATAATCAGGATGACCAGAGCAGCAATCGTCGTGAGGAGGAAAAAAGCCGGCAGGATAAAGGCCAGGACGATATCCACCAGCAGTACGAAAGCCGGGGTGCTCAAGCGCAGCGCCAACAGCCATTTGGAGCGCTGAATATACATCACGGTATATTCATCAGGAGTGTAATGAACCTCCGCTGGCAGACGCAGAGGTCCACCAAAGCGGCGCAAGGGACCGCGCAGCTTCGCAGGATTACGGCGATGCTCATAGGGATCATCAGCATTCGGAAGTTTCGGCTCTTTCTCTTTTTTGCCCAGCTTATCGATGACTGCCTTAACCTGCGGATTAAGCACCTGTGGCAGAGGCTCAGCAGGCGGCCTGGCAGCCTTAAAGGTATCAAAAACACCCTGAACGGCATCTCTGACCTTACCCGGATTGGGAACGTTCTTCAAAACAAGCTGACCGCCAGCCTGATAGACGTGTACATCCCCGTAACGAAGAAAGATATTTTTGGGGGTAAGCTGGTCGACCGAGATCTGTACAACTTTATCCAGGGAAATGTTCTTGCGCATAGGCGTCAGAAATCCCCGGCAGGAGACTATGCGTTTAGTGGTAATGATGTCGATATTAAACCACCAAATCGCGAAATCTTTCCAGACAAAGTAGATCAGGCAGCCCACCAGAAGCAGCGACAGGATAGAATCGGCAAAGACCGAAATGGAAGGCGCGACCGAGAAACGGATGAAAAGTGTAGAGAAAACGACCAGCAGGATCATGACACCCAGCGCGGGCAGAGCTGGGCGAATCAGGAATAAAGGATGCTGACGTACAACCAGCTCAACAACTTCATCGGGGGTCTGTCCCCTAAAAGTAAGTTGATTGGTCTCTTTGTCGCGACGTACGGGCAACAAACCGCCATGTTCACGCCGTTTAGGCTGCCATCCCTCCAGAGGAGGTGGTACATTTTTTGTATTTCGTCTCATCATACGACATCACCTCGAAACAGAGTTATCGCTCTACAACGCGAACGCCGCCTGATGGCACTAGAGTGCCTGGTGCTCCGCGCAAAGCACCTGTAAAGCTCTTTGCATGGAACGAAAGCGGCCAGACAGACCGTTTGACTAAGCTCGACAGAAGCGGCGTGTTGCGGCCGCTTCTTCTCCGCACAAGCGCTATTTTTTCGAAGGTTTTTTCGCATTGGCCGCAATCAGGGCCGCGATAATCACCACAATAGCGATAATAAAGATGATCAGAACAGAATTCCCAACGGTATCCTGGCTGGGTGTGTCAATACCAACCGTTACCTGAGAATTTGTTCCCGATGAAGAACCGGGGAGGAGATAGTTTGTGATATAAAACACCAGAAAGTAGCCGCCGATAATCGCTGGCAAGATCCCAAACAGCCGCTCAGGAGGCGTAGCTGGTTTGGGAAATACTTTATTGCCTACAATATACCCGACCGCAACGATAAGAGCCAGGACAATTAATTTTGTGAGAAACAGATCGGTAGCAGTTATCGAAGCACTCGACGCACTCGATGAGTTGTTCAGGATAAGCTGCCCAATCGCCGGCACTTTATTAAACACAAAATCAGCGATCCACTGGCCATTACCAATGAATAGAAGGAGCAATCCCCCCATCGAAAATCCGAAAGATACCAGTTCTCGTCGCCAGCCACGCTGAAAACCAATCACAGCGAAAACCAGAATCACGATAAAGAAAAACTGCAACCCGCCGAGGGACCAGGTTGGGTCCTGTGGTGCAGAAGACGCAGCAAGGAATAACAACGTCATAGTGTCCGGCCTCCCTCCCCTTTTGGCCTATGATGACATGAAGATTTCATGTAGAAATCGATTCTTCGCTCTCAGGCTCTCTCTGAAACCTCTACTACCCTAATCATACCACAGGAGATACTTAAAGCCTAGAGGATTTGGCCCAAGATTTACGCGAATCGTATCAACACATATCAAAATGCCTTGAGACAACCGTCCTATGTAGCATACACCCGTCAGGGAAATTATCTGCCCTGAAGCAAGGATAGAAGCCGATCTATGCACCATTTTTCTCGCTTGCCTGGATAGCTGAAATGTGCTATACTAAAGCGAGTTTGAGGCTTGATTTTCGCAAATCCTCGCCTGGCTCTCTCTCCAATTTCGTTAAAGTTATCTCTGTGTTATACATATACAAGAGGATTTTTCATGGAACTCGGCATTATTAAGACGGTCAGTATCGTAGAAGAGATGACGGGGGCGTATCTCGATTACTCGATGAGCGTAATCGTCAGCCGCGCCCTGCCCGATGTCCGCGATGGCTTAAAACCGGTTCATCGACGAGTCCTGTACGCGATGGATCAGATGGGTTTGCAATCGACAAAGTCGTTTCGTAAGTGTGCAGGTACGGTGGGCGAGGTTTTAAAAAGCTATCATCCTCATGGCGATGTAGCAGTTTACGACTCTCTGGTTCGCATGGCGCAGCCCTGGGCAATGCGCTATCCTCTCGTGCTCGGTCAGGGGAATTTCGGTTCGCAAGACGACGATCCAGCGGCGGCAATGCGCTATACCGAGGCGAAACTCGCCGGGATCTCAGATGAATTGCTACGTGATATCGATAAAGACACGGTTGACTTTAAACCAAACTATGATAATCAGACCACCGAACCGGTGGTGATGCCAGCGCGTCTGCCCAATCTGCTGCTCAATGGATCAACGGGCATCGCGGTCGGCATGGCGACAAACATTCCTCCACACAATCTAAGCGAGGTATGTAGCGGTATCCAGTACTTGATCGATCGGCCCGATGCAACGACCGAGGAACTCTCGCGCATCGTGCGTGGACCCGACTTCCCGACCGGGGGCATCATCCAGGGGCGCGAAGGTATCCGCAATATGTACGCCAACGGGCGCGGACGCGTGGTGGTCCGTGCTCGCATCCAGATCGAAGAGGCTGAGCGCGGCCGGATGAATATCATCGTGACCGAGCTGCCCTACCAGGTCAATAAAGCCGACCTGGTAAAGAAGATCGCCGAGTTGGTGCGCGACAAAAAACTGGAGGGGATCTCCGAGGTACGCGACGAGTCCGACCGCCAGGGAATGCGCGTGTTTATCGAATTGAAGCGTGACGCCAGTCCCGATAGTGTACTCAACTCGCTCTTTAAGTATACAGCTATGCAGAGCGCCTTTAATGCGAATATGCTGGCTCTGGTAGATCAGCAACCACGCGTTCTGACCCTCAAGGCCTTTCTACAACACTATATCAACCACCGCGAGATAGTCTTGACTCGGCGCACTCACTTTGAGCTGGCCCGCGCCGAAGCCCGCCAACATATTTTACAAGGCTTGCAGATTGTACTCAGCAATCTTGACGCCGTGATCGCCGCTATTCGCGAGTCCCAAACGACCGAGGCCGCCACGATCCGCCTGCAAAGCGAGTTTACGCTCTCCGATGAGCAGTGCAAAGCAGTGCTTGATATTCGCCTGGGCCGCCTGGTCGCTCTGGAACGCAATAAGATCGAGAGCGAACTGGGCGATGTAATGAAAAATATCTCCTACTACAATATGTTGCTGGCCGATATCAATGAGATCCGCAGTCTGATTAAAGCCGACTTGACTGAATTAAAAGAAAAATTCGGCGACCCGCGCCGCACCGATATCGGCGAGGCCGAGGCCAGCGACTTTAGCGACGAAGATCTGATCCCCAACGAAGAGGTCGTGGTGACGTTGACCGAGAAGGGCTACATTAAACGTCTGCCCTCCAATACGTACCGCGCACAGCGACGCGGTGGACGCGGCATCAACGGTATGGCCACGCGGGAAGACGATACGGTTCGCCATCTGCTAGTGGCCCACTCGCACGACAGCTTGCTCTTCTTCACAGATCGCGGACGCGTCTTCCAACTGCGCGTCTTTGAATTGCCCGATGTCAGCCGCACAGCCAAAGGCGAGCATATCATCAATCTGATCAGCATCGAACAACGCGAACGCGTGACCGCCGTAGTCTACGTTCCAAAGGGTGTAAGCCAGGACTATATGATCGTGGCGACCAAAAAGGGCGAGATCAAGAAAACGGCGATGAGCGAGTTCGAGGTGGTGCGCCGCGCTGGACTTATCGCGATGAACCTTGAGGATGATGACGAGCTGATCGGAGCCAAACTGGCCCACGCCGAAGACGATGTGCTGATGGTCACAGCAGGGGGTCGCGCCATTCGCTTTACTGTGGAAGAGCTGCGTTCGGCCTCACGTACCAGCGGAGGAGTGCGCGGGCTGCGTCTGACCGAAGACGATACGCTGGTTTCGCTGAATATCGCCGCCAGCGGCACCGAGCTCCTGGTGGTGACCGCTCATGGCTACGGCAAGCGTACGCCGGTCGACGAATATCCGTCGCACAAACGCGGTGGCAGCGGTATCCTGACCGCCCGCCTCAGCGAGAAAACCGGCAAGATCGCCGACGCACGGATCATCACTGGCTACGATAGCGATCTGATGATCGTCTCCGCAGCCGGCGTGGTTATTCGTATCGATGTCAGCGCCATTCGCGTACTTGGACGCACAACACAGGGAACGCTGGTCCAGAACCTCGCCGACGGCGACACCGTCGTAGCTGTCTCGACAACTAACGGGAAAAAGCCCGACGAGGACGAAGAGAAAGAGGATCTAGCGGACGGCATATCCACCGATGAGATGCCAGAGGAAGAGACCAGAGAATAAGTCTCGCCCCGTACTCTATGCAGCGCAGACCCCGGAAGATTTCCGGGGCCTGCGCTTTTTTGGTCTTCAGTGCTGGATTTTCCCAGTTGATTACTATGCAACCTTTAATTGGCAGCTGATGATCTACTATAAAGACATTGATTCAATAAAGTGTAAACCATACGTCAGATAAGTGACAGCATAATAGATCCTCATGGCAGAGAAAAGAGCGCACTATAGTAATAGGGAAAGAATAGGAGTGTGACCCAGTCCTGAAGGCATGCTTCAGGACCAGCACAAGGACACAGAAGATGGATGCATTAAAACCTGAACCACAAAAAATCTCGCTTGGCCAACGCGTTGGCAACTACCGCCTGACCAGACTGCTGGGCAGCGGAGCCTTCGCGCATATCTACCTGGGCAAACACTGCTACTTGCAAACCTCTGCCGCAGTGAAAATTGCCCGACGGCGTCTCACACAAGAACAAGGCGAACGTTTTCTTAAAGAAGCCCGGATTGCAGCGCAACTGATCCACCCGCTGATTATTCGCGTCCTTGAATTTGGCTGCGAACACGGCATCCCTTACCTGGTGATGGACTATGCACCCCACGGCTCGCTACGTCAGCAATATCCTATCGGAGAAAGCCTTGATGCAGCGACTATCCTGAGCTATGCCTCGGATATCGCGCAAGCGCTCGACTATATTCACGAAAGTAATTATATCCACCGCGACCTCAAACCGGAGAACCTGCTGCTCGGACCAGCAGGGCAGATCCTGGTCAGCGACTTTGGGATCGCTCTGGCAGTGCAGGAGACCTGGGGTCAGACCGCGCAGGAGAGCATTGGCACGCTGCCCTACATGGCTCCAGAGCAGATCACGGGTCATCCATGTCCCGCAAGCGATCAATATTCGCTGGGGGTGATTGTCTACGAGTGGATCTGCGGGCAATTGCCCTTTGACGAGGAGGACGAGGATATCGCCTGGCAGCAACTCAATGCACGGCCACCGGCACTCTGCACGCTGGTACCGAATCTGCCTCCAGCAGTCGATCGCGTGGTAGCGAAGGCTCTGCAAAAAGATCCACGTCAGCGCTTTAGCAGCGTGACCGAGTTCGTCGCGCACCTGGAGGCAGCCTGGGATGACGATGTACAGGGTACCCCGCAAAACTTCGCCTTCTACGGCAAAACGACTGATGTGCCAGAAGAAGTGCTCAAACGTCAGCAAAGGGCAATAGAAGCCAGCCCACAAATGCCCAATGGAAACGTGGAATCAGCAAGGAAATGGAGTACATTCACCTGGAAACAGGTCTCGTACTGCTTCGCGCTTGACCTGTTCCTGAGCGTTGTCGCACGCCTCACTGTAGCTGACACTGGCTGGTCGTTGCTCTGGCTGATAGGCGTCCTGCTCATAGCGGGCCTTCCCATTGGAGCTGGACTGTTCCGCCAGGATCAACGCACGGTGACGCTGGGTGTCATCGCGTTTGTGCTGGAAGTCATGAGTACGGTAGTGTTTGAGCAGCCGCTGGCGTTTATCCAGGCCGGCATTGCAGCCAGTGCGCTTTGCGCATTGATCACGCTGGCCGCGTACCTGCGATTTTTAAATTGAACCTCGACACCCGATGGACTGCACTGCTCTTCGATGGCAGTTCAGCTCATCGGGTTATCACGTGCATACAGGGCCAACTGTGTCCTATCGTGCAAACCGAGCTTAGACAGAATATGGCTGATATGGTTCTTGACGGTCCCTTCTGTGATATAGAGCGCTTCACCAATCTGGCGGTTAGAGGAACCGCGAGCGACTAGGGCCAGGATCTCACGCTCGCGCTCGGTCAGATTCTCGACGTAGACGAGCGGCGAAGAAACGCTCTGCTGAGAGAATGGCGACGGATAGCTAGCGGCTGGCGACGAATGTGGTGGAGCAAGCAGGCTTGTAAAAACCTTACTGGCAATCTCAGGCTGGAGCAAGGCCTTACCTTCAGTCGCAGCCCGCACCGTGCTGACCAGTTGCTCGGCCGTCACATCTTTAAGCAGATACCCGAGAGCACCAGCCGAAAGACCGTCGCGGATCAATTCAAGGTCATCAAACGTCGTTAGAATAACCACCTGAATAGTCGGAAAGCGTCGTTTCAGCTCTCTGGTCGTCGCAATTCCATCGAGGTACGGCATACGAATATCCATCAGCACCACATGAGGCAACAGGTGTTGACCGTCGAGCTGCTCAACCTGCGCAAGTGCAGCTTGACCGTGGGACGCAGTGCCTACAATCGCAAAGTCTGCTTCTAGTTCCAGCAGTTTGCGAAAGCCCTCGCGCACCAACGTCTGATCATCAACTATCAGAATACGAATAGATTGAAGCATTGATACCTACCAGCTTGTCAATAACAAAGAAGAGACTACTTCGTCCCCCATTATACCTCTGAAAGTGCTTGCTCCGCCCTTCTTTTGCCAGCAACTGCATAAGAGTTCTGATGTTTGTACAAAAATGACTTGTGTCGATAGACAGTATCCTTTAAAATAAGCTCGGGGATAGTGGTCAACCCAGGGCTATTCAAAAGTCCGCCCTGCCGCCTGCGGCGGCGGGTAAAAGAGGAAAAAGAAGTTTTTGCGAGGACACCTCGTGCTCCGTCAGGGGAATGCTGTCCCCTGCACCCCTGCTTCTGATGACTCTTGAATAGCCCTGGTGGTCAACCAGAAAGTTAGAAACGCGTGTATGATAGAGTAAAGGAGCATCGCATGGAGCAAAAGCCCACACGCGACACAGAATTTCAGCAGATTTTTCAGGCCAAAGACAAAGGGTGGCGCAATAATGAAGAAAACTATCATCTGTTCGCTGAGGCTCTGCCAGAAATCGCCTGGATGTCTACGGCAAATGGCGAGATAGCCTATTACAATCAACGCTGGTATGACTTTACCGGCCATACGCGCGAAACACAGATCAAGAGCGACTGGTGGTCTCACATTCTCCATCCCGACGACTGTCAGCGCTACATGGATATACGTACGCAGGCTCTACAAAATGGGACTCCTGGCGAGCTTGAGCATCGTTTCTGGGATTGCCTTAATAAGGAGTATCGCTGGTTTCTTACGCGCACGCTACCCGTTTTCGACCAGACGGGGACTCTTAGCCAATGGTTTGGTACGTGTACAGATATTCATGAGCGCAAACAGGCCAAAGAAAAGCTGCTTTTCCATGCCAGCCTGGCACAAAATATTTCGGATGCGGTCATCAGCACAAACCTGGATGAGCAGATTACAACCTGGAATAGCGCGGCAGAAACCCTCTATGGCTGGACGGTCAGCGAGGCGCTGGGTACGATCTCTGACGAGATCCTGCATACGCAGTATTTAAATATAACCAGAGAAGAGTGGCTGAAGCACATGCTTACCTGTGGCTCCTGGCACGGAGAGATGCGCCAGCAAAAACACGACGGTTCCTGGATGGACATTCAGGCGGGCATCTCAAGGATTGTCGATATTGAAGGGAAGATCGTCGGGCATGTCGGGATCTACCGAGACATCACATTGAGCAAAGTCATCGCACAGGAACTCAGCGAGCGCGAACAGCAATTGCAGCTAGCCATAGACATTGCCAAGCTCGGAGTCTGGAAATTCATCCCTTCCACGCGGGAGGTTATCTGCTCACCTCAAGCTAAGATCAACCTCGGGTTCGCGGTTGACGCACCGATTACAGAGCACCTGCTCATAGAGCACCTCTTTGCCAATCAGGCGAATGGTCCGCATACCAGTCAGCTACAAAACCTCGATAAGCAAGTGATCTACGAACAGGAGTACCAGGTCAGATGGCCTGACAGCTCGATCCATTGGCTGGCAGTGCGTGGCCAGGGACAATACGACGAAGACGGCAAGCTACTCGTCGTCTCGGGCGTCACGTTGGATATTACAGAACAAAAAGTGAGAGAAGAACGCAAAAACATCTTTATCGGAATGGCCAGCCACGAACTGAAAACGCCGCTGACAACTGTCAAGGGATTTACGCAGTTACTTAAACGGCAGCTTAAAAAGCTGGGGTTAGGCGAGCAGACGACAACGCTTATCAATATGGAAGAACAGATTAACTCGCTCAACAGGCTGGTCAACGAGCTTATGGACGTGACCAGAATCCAGGCGGGCCAGATGGACTACACGTGGGCAGAGGTCAATATTGACGAGTTAATCAAACACGTCGTCGTCACGCACCGACACACGAGTACTCACCATAAGTTGCGCATCAAGGGTCAGACGCGCCAACTGATTACGGGTGATCGCAGTCATCTGGAGCAAGTATTCAGCAACCTGATCTCAAACGCGATTAAATACTCACCGCAAGCCGATCACATAGACATTGGGCTGGGGTCGACGAAAGAGAGCGTTTTCGTGAAAATACGCGACTACGGCGTTGGTATCCCAGCGACAGAGATCGCCCACATTTTTGAGCACTTTTATCGGGCCAACACAGCCAGGAAGCAGGCTATTCAGGGATTGGGCATGGGTCTGTATATTGCGCAGGAGATCATTGCCCAGCATGGGGGGAAGATTACGGTAGAAAGCGACGAAGGAAAAGGGTCAACGTTCTGCGTTAAACTCCCCTTTTCCTTCCAGCCGGAAAATCCAATTAGTAGCGGCGTGAAGAGCGACGACGCCCCCACGAGCGATAGGTAAGTGCATGCCAGAGCGCGATCAGGATAATAGCACCGATCAGGGCCTGGAGCAGAGGTACACCATCTACGTTCCAATTGGGCAAGCCCGAGATGATAATGACCTGGGTCATCAGCCAGATGCCAATCACACCAGCAATGATCGCACCGATGATACCAAACGGCAAACGCCAGCCTACAATGAACTCGGCAATGACACCAACAATGGCCGCAATCAAAAGATAGACAAGCAGGTTCGTACCAAAATTCCAGACGTGGTTGCCAATATTGATGGTGACGCCATCTGCCAGCACCAGGCTATGAGTGAAAAGTGAAAACATCGTTTCCTCCTTGAATATAGTCTAAAAACTTCTTACGCCGAATTAAAAACGATAACAATTCCATGCATCAGATCCTTGAAATACTGGTTCTTCTCTCTCGGTCAGATTGCTGACCGTTGCAGTCTTTCGACGAATGTGATGTCTCTCCCT
>DAOTTJ010000225.1:0-4940 GCA_034437695.1 Ktedonobacteraceae bacterium | reverse complement strand
AACGGCTCCGCCTCCCCGTACTTCCCCTGCCTGTCATACAGAGCCGCCAGATTGTTCAGGCTGCGAGCGGTGTCGGGATGCCTGCCTCCCAACTGCTCCTCGCAAATCGCCAGCGCTCGCACATACAACGGCTCCGCCTCCCCGTACTTCCCCTGCCTGTCATACAAAGAGGCTAATGTCGAGGCATCTCTTGCTGTATCGAGATGGTTAGTTCCCCATACTCTCTGACTGATCCTGTACGCTCGCTCTAAGAGCGGTTCCGCTTCCCGATACCGAGCACGCTCGGTCAGATACCACCCGGTTTGTTGCAGCAGTCTGGTGAGTTCTCTGCTCTGGCTGTCGTGCTCCTGGATGTGCTGGATACAGCTTTGCGCGTGGAGCACGATGCGCTCCCATGGTGACCAGTTCTCATGCGACACCTCAGGAAGAACCGCAGTGACGGCTCTCATAACCTGCACCGCACAGCTCCTCTGGCGGCGTCCATCCATCGCCTCTCGCAAGACCGCCTGCACCAGCCGATGCACCGCAAGCGTCCGCTCCTGGGGGTTCCGCTGAACGAGCGAGTAGGCACGCAAGAGAGCCACAGCTTCATCGAGGTGTCCCTGGGTGATAGGGGAGTAAGCTTCTTCCGCATCATCCTCCGCTTCTAAAGCAGACAGAGGCGTCTTCAGAGCCTCCATTAGCAGTTCTTCGGGAATCGCGTTCGGAGCCAGAAAGGCACAGATCCGCAACACGTCCGCAGCCATGGGAATCTTTTCTTCTACCTTCCGAAACGAGAGCGACCAGGTAGCCGCTACTGGTTCTGGATGATCATCTACCAGTCCTCCACGCAACGCCAGGAGTTCTGCTTGCCTGGTCTGGTACTGTTGCTGATACACATCTAGACCGCATTGCGTCTCTTCGATATAGGCACCTGCCTGGTCCAGGGCCAGCGGTAATCCGCCTAATTCCTGGGCGAGGGCTTTGGCCATGACACTATCGGAGGGCGAGGCCGCATCCAGGAATGCATCAGGAGCGATCAGGGTCGCCCGGCGCAAGAGCAAAACGGCTCCCACATCCACATCCATGGTGTTCACTTCGATCCGTTGGGCAAACCGTCCCATCGCTTGTGCTCTGGTGGTCAGCAAAACATGACCGCCGAATGTTGGTGGCAGGAAAGGGCGCACCAGGGCGAGATCATCCGCGTTATCGAGGATCAGTAACCACCCGGTCTGCCGCTGGAGCCACTCCTGAACTGCTTTGACCACAAGGCTCTGATCCTGCTCCTCTTTCTGGGGCAGATTGAGCACCTGAGCCATCTCGCCATAGCCTGTGGTCAGCGCTTCCGTGGTTTCGGCTCTGATCCAGAACACCGCCTGGTACTGCCGCATGGTGCGGTAGGCGTATTCGACTGCCAGTTGCGTCTTGCCCACACCGCCCAGGCCACTGATGGCTTGCGTTCGCGGTTGAGAAAGCACTGCCGAGCGACCCGTCTGAAGCGCCTCGGTCAGTGTCTGGAGGAGATCCTCGCGTCCGGTGAACACCGGATTGCGTTGATAGGGAATCTGCCAGATCTTCGGCAGCCCAGAAGTTCTGGTAGGGAAGCTCAAGGATGGCATGGCTTCCAATGCGGTTCGGATCTCTTTTGCTACCTGGGTAAAGGCTGCATCAAGATTGGGCCACAACGTCAGAGGGGTCCCATTGCGCGGAACTACCTGGAGCTTCTCAAAAGGTGCGCCTTTCCAATCACAAGGGCGCAATGCAATCGGTATGACGCATGCCTCGTTCTGGTCATGGCGCTGGATCACGCGTTGCAGTTCGACCCCATACTGGTAATCGGAAGCCAGGAAGTCGGGGCTGATGAGCAGTAAGATGAGAGAAGCGGTGTCCAAATGGTGATCCAGTTCGTGCTGCCAATCCTGCCCTGGCCCAATCTGGCGTGTGTGCCAGGTGGTAATCTGCCCTTGGCGTCGTAACATACTCAGATGGCGGTCCAGTTGCTCCAACAAAGGTGCATCGGCCTCAGCAAAGGAATAGAAGACCTCAACTGGGGTGAATGGGATCTCCATGTATCTCGTTAGTTCCTCTCTCAACTGGGAATAGAATGATATAGCAAGAGTATAGCTCGTT
The DNA here is from genome assembly GCA_034437695.1 of Ktedonobacteraceae bacterium. Taxonomy (GTDB): domain Bacteria; phylum Chloroflexota; class Ktedonobacteria; order Ktedonobacterales; family Ktedonobacteraceae; genus Paraktedonobacter. The sequence continues at coordinate 2,831 of DAOTTJ010000225.1, read as the reverse complement.
TCTGCTCAAACCGCAAGTGTCTCTTCTTGCCTCCTCAGGGCTATGGAATGCTCGGCGTGTGGCCCCGCCCTCTGCGGCGGCGGGCAAAAGAAGGAAAAGGGGCTTTTCGGGGACACCCCGATCCCCGGCAGGGACGCTGCGCTCCCTGCACCCTCGCCTTGCCGTTTTTATTCCCGACGTTGCAACAGCCCGGCTTGCTTCCCCAGAGCTATTTCATGCTCGGCGTGTGGCCCCGCCCTCTGAACGAAGGATCGGGTTACTCTGTTTCTGTCTCTTTTGCTGAAACAGGGACAACGCCAGACAACCTGAACCGTACATGTTGCTGGCTCCCCTATTCTCCTGGTGGACTCGGACTCCATGCGTAGGTGCTTACCTGGCAACATTCCTTGAACCCCAGGCGACGGTAGATATTGACCCCCATCGGCGAGGCGGTCAGAACCCCTATGCGATACCCCACCCGGCGACTTTCCTGCATGGCGTGCAGGGTCATCATTGCACCAATTCCCCGCTGACGAAATGCATGTACGGTGACCACCCCTCCGATGTAGGCGACTCCTGCAGCATAAAAGAGTTCGACTGTGGCAACTGGTGTACCGTCAAGCACGCCCAGGTACAGCCGCAATGGGCTTTTCTGCTCTCTGGGTAATCCGGCATAGGCGGTAAAGATATGCTCAATGGCCTCTTCAGGAGCACCGCAATACGTTGTACGCGACCATTGCTGGAGGTCGCGTTCGCTGATGACCGGCTGGATGACAAGATGGGGTACTGGCGGGAGATCCGGCGGACGCGCGAGCAGGTCTACCGCCATGCCTGGCTCGTCTTCGATATGCTCGATACCAGACGCCTCAAGCAGATCTCCAAAGGGAACCACTTGCGAACCCGCTCCAATACGCCATTGAAATGGCAGACGACGCTGCCGAAAATCGGCGAGCACTCGTTCAATGGCGGTTGGTAGGAGACTGCGGGAAAGACGCGTCTGAAAGACTCCATTGAAGACATCGTGGGCAATACCTGTCTCAACCCACAGCAGCCCTGGCTCGTCGTAGAGGGTTGCACGGGACAGGGTGCTCAACAAGGCACAAAACGCACAACGGTTTGCGTCAAGCGCCAGAGCTATCTGCTCGGGCGAAGAGTCCTGGAAGATGGTATCATTCATTCTGCCTCCATACGCTCCCTTCTTTGCGTTAAAAACACTGGACCCTTAGCAACCCTTCGCTTTCCATTTTTTGCGTTTCTCTCTTACTGCCAGAGCGATCAAGGTTGAGTCTGGAGTTGGATGATTGTCGGTTTATGCAGAAAACTCTGCTCGCTTCCGATCACCAACACCTCGGGAAAGAAACCGTGGGAAACCGCCAGTGCCAGGTGTGCCGAGCCTACCGGGGGATCAAAAACAATGGTACGCGCAAACGATCCTCCGGGTGCAAGTTCGCTGTTCAAGGACTGACCACCCTGTCCACTCGCATCCAACGCCCGCTGGCCAACCGGGTCGGGATCAGTGCGCCGTCCCCCGGCGTCCAGAAGATACACTTGCACGTCCAGCGCCCGCTGTGTAATTCCCCGCGCCTGACTCAAAATACGCACGGTCACCAGGTAAAACGACCCATGCCGAGCCTCAACCGCTCCAATCGCTGGTTGCTGCACAACGCGCTCGACACCCAGACACCAATCGTCGAAACAACGCGTCTGGTTTCCAGCGAGTACGCGTTGAGGACTGAGCAAGGCCACACTCAATAATACAATAGTATAGAGTACCAGAAAGCTTCCCAGGATCAGCAGAGTGCGCCTCGCCAGCTTCCAGCGACGACGTGCCAGCGCGTAGCAGACAGCACCCAGGGCGACAACACACCCCAGAACGGCTAGAAGAAAGACTCCATCAAAAAGCGTCATCGTTCATTTTCCCTCGCCAAAACATACGTAGCACTCTGTCAAGCTTTGCTTGACCATACATAGCAGGGATGCAAGAGGTACAACCCCTGGACCGCAGTCAAGGGCTGCACCCCAGCATTCCTCCCCCCTCTTCGTTGCCGCAGGCGACACGTCCAAGGAAGCTTGACAGAGTACGGTGATACCCATTTTTCTCTAGACAAATATCCATGTTGCATATAATCATATTGGATATATGCAACATGGATATAGTAAGACACAAGAGTCAATCTGTCAAGGAGGTTTGCAGGGCGAGTAGTCCATTAGATAGGTCGAAGCGCCAGAACACCGATGAGTTCGCTAGCCATAGATGGTCTGAAGCCCATACGTACCGAGAGCCAGGGAAAGCTCGCCGCTATGCAGAATCTCATGTTCGATAACGTGCCAGATAATCCATTGCCGCGTACGTCCGCCGAACATTTGCAGCTCTGCTTCGCTGAGAGCGGGGGAATCCGAGACAATAACCTCTCCCAAATCTGCCGGTGTCCAGCTATCAAGCGCGTCCTGCATCATTTGCCACGTAGCTTCAAGCTTGTCCACCAGTTCGGCGGCTGTACCAACAGGCCGCTCCTCCTCCCAGCCCCAGCTCGCAATCGCGGCCAGTTCAGGGTTCCCCTGACCCAGCCAGAACTGGAACCACCAGACACGGTTCGCCAGAATATGCTGGACGACCATACCTATCGACCAGTGATTCGGCGCGGTAGGGAGTGCAAGCTGCTTGGCTGAAAGTGGCGCAACGACCTTCACCAAGTTGAGCTGGAAGCCATCCCAGCCTTTATAAAACGCAGTGAGTGGGAGTGTCTGTTCTGTCATAGTTGTGCTATCCTCGCTTTTTCTGTCAGAGTACTTTCTTCAACGATCATAGATAATTGACCATCTGCCTGGACCACCTGGGTCTTGCATTTCTA
>DAOTTJ010000224.1:0-19509 GCA_034437695.1 Ktedonobacteraceae bacterium | reverse complement strand
TAGCCCTGTAGCAGTGGTGGCAGAAGTAAGACCTCGATGTCTTTACAGAGCGTGGCGGAAAATATCTTTCTCGTTCACGCAATCATCGTTTTGCTACTGATTCGTATATCGAACGGACTCGCCGCAGGACGTTCTATTTTCATTTCCCAAGAATGAGAGAAGCAAAGGATAGATTTTCCATGTCTCTAACTGATGCACCAGACGATACGCTGGCACAGCAAAAGGGCGACGTAGCGGGAAAAGAGGCGCTCACGACGCATTTGATGTACCGCGTGGCGCTGGCCTATGGTCGCTTTATTTATAAATTTCGTTGGATCGTTCTCCTCTTGTGGGTGGTGATTGCGGCTACCAGTGTCTTTTTTATGCTTCAGACTATCGGTCTGCTGGGCAGCGGCGACAACGCGGTCGGTGGCAGCGAGTCGGTACAGGTGGCAGCGCTGCTTAAAAACCAGTTTCATCAGAACAGTTCGCAGGCGCTCGTCGTCTTGCAATCCTCCTCGGTCGCGGTCACCGATCCCCCCTATCAGCAAGAGATCGGCACGCTAAAAAGCAAAATAGGTCTCATCGCGGCAGTTCAGAGTATCATTACCTACCCGACTGGCGCAGATGGAAAAACAACCGTCCTGATAGTTGAGTCGCACGCCAACGTCGACCTGCCCGTCACCGACCTGCGCCACGCGCTTGCTACCACGAGCGGTCCCGCAAAAACCTACCTCAGCGGTGGTCCAGCCATCGACGACGAACTGGTTCACACCTCACTTGACAACGTTGAACGCGCCGATCTCTTTGCACTGCCAGTCGCACTATTGATCTTGATAGTCGTCTTTGGCACCTTCATTGCAGCGCTCCTGCCGCTGATCCTCGCGATGGTAGCCATCCCGCTGACCCTCGCGCTGCTCTATCCAATCGCGCTCCATAACTCAACCAGCACCTATGTACTAAGCGTGGCCTCGATCGTCGGTCTCGGGATCGCGATCGACTACAGTCTCTTTATCGTGCGCCGCTTCCGCGAGGAGCTGGCCCTGGGTCGGCCCGTTCAGGAAGCGATTGGCTGGACGCTCGCTACGGCTGGTGAGGCCATCCTCTTCAGCGGACTGATCGTGATGATCGGCTTTATCGGTCTAATATTGATTGGCATCAATCTTACAACGTCGATTGGCATCGGCGGTGCGCTCCTTGTAGTCTCTACCGTGCTTGCGGCGCTGACCTTTCTGCCCGCGCTCCTGTGTGTGCTGGGTCCACGCATCAACGCACTGCGTATCCCCTATCTCTGGCGCATGACGATGACCTCCGAGCCGGGTCAGAGACATGGACAGGAACGTTTCTGGCACACCATTGCGACTGTCGTCATGAAACGTCCGATCGTCACCCTGCTGCTCGTCTGTGTCATTCTGGCCAGCATCGGCTGGCCTATCTTCTCGATACGTGTGGGATCGACCAGCGTCTCGTCGCTGCCCACCGATTCCGAGGCTCGCCTGGGCCTGACTATCCTCGACGCTCAGTACCCGGCGTTTAAGAATCAGACCATCGACCTCGTGGCCGAAACCAGCGATCACTCGTCGCCGCTCACTTCTGCTAATCTACAAAAACTGGTCGATCTGACCAACTGGCTGCGCACCCAACCACATGTGGCCAGCGTCACCAGTCTGATGCAATTGCCAGCCAGTCCCGGCACACCCGCGCTCACGCAGGCACAATTGATAGCGCTCTATAGCAGCGGGGCCTATCAGCAAAATCCAGCGCTGACCCAATTCGTCCAGCAGTACGCCGCCAACGGCATGACTTATATCGCGGTCAGTTCAAACGCAACCCTGGATAGCGATACGAGCAATAACCAGATCAAAGATCTGCGTGCGCATATCTCTCAGGTAGTGCCTGGCTTGCACGTCCTCGTCGGCGGCACACAGGCCACCGACCTCGACTTCGACACGCTCCTCCTCGGCAACTTTGCCTGGACCATCCTCTTTGTACTGCTGACAACCCTGGTCCTGTTGACGATTATGTTCCGCTCAATCGTGCTCCCCATCAAAGCCGTAGTGATGAACATCATTTCGATCAGCGCCTCCTATGGCGTGCTGGTCTTCGTCTTTCAATGGGGCAACTTCAGCAACATACTTCACTTCACCAGCGAGGGGTATGTCAACAATATCATTCTGATCATCCTTTTCTGCGTGCTCTTCGGACTTTCGATGGACTACGAGGTCTTTCTGCTCAGTCGCATCCAAGAAGAATGGCTGCACACCAAAAACAACCAGTACGCGGTCACCGCTGGTCTGGAAAAGACCGGCAGCGTTATCACCAACGCCGCACTGCTCTTTATCGTCGTCACCGTCGCCTTCACTTTCACCAGCGAACTGGAGACTAAATCGATGGGCATCGGCATGACCACCTCGGTCCTGATCGACGCCACGATTATCCGCTCGCTGATGGTCCCAGCGACTATGCGTCTGCTTGGGCGGTGGAACTGGTGGTTCCCTGGTCGCACCCTGCCACCCAAACAGCCAAAGGCGGTCCCAGAAGCCGTTCCAGAAATTGTTGAGGTCAGCTAAAAAAGCTCGTTATCAGAGCTTTGACGAGAGTTGCGAATGCGTGTGACCCCCCTCCACGCGTTCGCAACTCTCGTCTTTTTGCACGAAGCGGCAGACTCCGAAAAAACAGACAAAAGCCCTTGCCAAGATGTCTTCATAAGAGGATAATAGCCCTGGCATCTCTTTGCAGGCTTCCTATCTGGCCTGAAGCGATGGACAGCGCTCAGGCGCATTCCAGATAACATTGGCAATTATCAATCATAAGGCAAGTAAGCGCTGAAAATGCATCTGCATAGAATGAGAGAGGAATGTTCTTTTATGGCACGTGTTTGCCCCCAGTGTAGCACCGTTAATGTGGACGGAAGCACCTTCTGTAGCCGCTGCGGCTATCGTTTCCAGGGAAACGAACAACTCGTCAACGAAGACGCCACCGTACGGCAGCCAATCCCAGTCAGTATACCGGCGGATGTCGATCCCGCATCGACCTATACACCTGGCAGTCAGCCAGCCAAAGAGACTCAGCCGCAGCCGCAAACTCAGGCCGCAGCATCATTTGATCCCAGTGCTATCCCAACCTATGCGCAACAGCAGTCCTCACCGATGCCAATGCGGCAGGGTTTCGATCCCAGCCAGCAGGGTCAGGTCTTCCTGCCGCCCCAGCCACAATCGATGCCACAGCAGCCAATCCAACAGCCACCGCAATACTACCAGCCGAAGCCGCAGCAACAAATATACGGTCAGACTCCCTATGGCTATAACAACCAGGCTCCGGCGGCTCCTGGAGCGCTCGCTTCGCTGCAACGCGCCTATGCAGGAAAAGGCACGCCGGTCCACCACCAATCCTGGTTACTCGACGGCCAGTCGGTCCAGCCCGCACAGTTGCGCTCCTCGCTGGTTGAGTACGTCCGCAAGCTGGACATTCCGGGCGTCATGGCAATGCCCGAACGTCTGCGTGAGCAAGGCGTCGTCATGGAGGAACGCGACTACGCAAAGGTACACTATGGTGCGACCTCAGTCTATGTCTATATGGCTCCGATGGGTCGCAACCTGTATATCTCGCGCACGACAACCGTACAACAGCCACTCAGCCGCGCTCGGCTCATCTCTATGGCCGGACTCTTTGTTCTGATGCTCATCTGCTACCTCTTCTATGCGCTGGTCTACCCCGCAGGCGGCGACCAGGGAACGTTTGAACTGGTTTCGCGCATCAACACATTCTTTGGTCTGGCGGCAACTGGATTGCTCCTTTTCTTCATCTTTCTGGCGCTGCGCTCGCTCGTCTCTCTGTTGACAGAGCAGGACTTCCTGGCTTTCTTCCGACCCAACCGACTCAACGATTTCACGCTCGATATCGTCTCGCCCGTAGAATTAATCACCGACAACGCGATACGCGAGGTCCTGAAACAGGCTGGCATCAACGCCGACGATATTCACAAGCCAGCCGAGAGCTATCACCCTCAGCAGCCACTACGCCGCTTTTAAGCGATTCGGTCAGGATTGTTCCATAACAAATGGACTGCGCGGCGACAATGCTACCGCGCAGTCCATTTGCCAGACCGCCAGCGCTCAGGCTAGACTAGATATTGATAAAAGCCTTGCTCACATCCATGCCCGCAGGAATTAACTGCAGACTACTCATAAACTGGGCCATCGACTGCCAGGTCGCCAGGTCGTTGTACCCATAGGCCACCTGGCCGCTGCCCTTCCAATCGTGGATAGTCGCCTGCAACTCCGCGGTGGCCTTCGCCACATCCAGACCTGGCACAAAGCTTTTACTGATCTGGACCGCTTCGTCTGGATGCGCCACCACGTAGTTCAAGCCCTCAAGCGTCGCCTGCACAAACGGCTGCACAAGCGTCTTCTTGCTGCTGTTCAGTGTAGCCTCAGTGGTAATCAGGCCATTCGAAACCATCGGCTGGTAATCGGAGACCGCAAAGGTCCGCACCTGCATACCCTGCCGCGCTAGTTGGAGCGGCTCGTTGCTGGTGTAGCCCACAACGGCATCCACGCTGCTGTGTAACAAAGCGTTGACCTGGGTGAAACCGATCGACTGCAATTTGACATCCTTACTTGTCAAATGCGCTGCGCTCAACAGCGCCAGCAGACCCACGTATGTCGAGCCATAGAGACCTGGCAGACCAATCGTGTGTCCGCGCAAATCGGCCAGCGTCTTGATCGACGAGCCAGCCGGGACAATCAGACAGACCGGGTAGTTGCGGTAGATGGTTGAGACATCGACTACCGGCAAGTTCTTACTGCGAGCCGTCAGGGTATCGTCACCGCCCGCAAAGACAAACGTATCCCGGCCCGCCAGCATCTCGCCCATCAGATCGGTGACGATCCCGTGGTTGAGTTTGACATTCAAGCCGGCAGCTTTGTAGTAGCCCTTATTGACTGCCACATAGAAAGGCGCAAACTGCACATCGGGAATATACCCCAACCCGATGCTCATATTCTTCAGTGGCTGCAAAGCATTACCATTGCCGCCCGTAGACGCCGCAGGCGTGCCACAGGCAGCCAGCAGAACGCTGAATACCAGACTCAACCAAATAAGCCCCAGGGAAAAAGGCACACGACGACCTATCTGCATCTGTTTAAACTCCTCAGATCAGCTTTAGACAAACAAACGTATTTCACTATCACACACAATTAACCCGAGATAGTCTCTGACAGCTTCGTCAAACTTCGAGCGATGCCGTAGAAGATGCTGGCCAGCAACGCCAGGACCAGCACAGTGGCAAACATCAAAGGAACGTTATACTGGCTCTTGGCAATCTGCACCAGCGCTCCCAATCCCTGGTCGCTGTTATTCACAAACTCGCCAACCAGCGCCCCGACGACAGAAAGGGTCAGACCCGTACGCACAGCGGCCATGATCGATGGCAGCGCCAGGGGCAGTTCGATGCGCACCAGGAGCGGCCAGAAGCCAGCTCCTTCCACCCGCGCCGCTTCGATCAAGTCGCGCTCTATGGTCTGAAAACCCAGAGCAACCGTAATCTCCAGGGGGAAAAACACTACCAGCGCACATAACACCAGCAAGTCAACTATGCCATAGCCCAGCCAGATCACCAGGAAAGGTGCAAGCACAACCGCCGGCACCGCCTGGCCCGCCACAAGATAGGGCTGAAGCGTCGCAGCAAAGACGCGGCCTCTGGCCAGCCCATACCCGATGGGCAGCGCAAAGACGACCGCAATCAGAAAACCTCCCAGACTCTCTTGAATGGTCACCCAGGCATTACTGAGAAATAAGCCCGAAGCAAAACCATCGCTCAATGCCCCCAGCACATCACTCCAACCGGGCAAGATATACGCCGGCACGGCCCCCGTAGCCGTGACGATATACCAGGTTAGCAACAACAAGCTACCCAGTAAAACAGGTGGGAATATGGTAAAAAGGCGCGGGCTTTCCTGCCCTGCAACCCACTGGTGACGCTGCGCACGCGCATGTGCGGCCACGGCTGACACCTCCTGTGCCTCCGTCCCGCCGCGTCTGGCTCGCTTTGGTAGCGTTATACTCATGGACATCCCTCGGTCAAAACTTTCCTGGCGCTCGCCTGCTTGATGATATGCGCATACAGCAAAGCACCAGATGAACTGACTCGGGGAGGCTTGTGAGGGAGATATACATGGTTCGATACAAATCGCGCTGTCTTCCACGACAAAGCAAGCTCAAGCCGCTGGCGCGGCTGCGCTCTCTGTATCTCTGCTCAACCTTCTCCCATCCGGACTTTAACCGTCGGCTTCGGCTTCGCACCGAATCTGTCACGTGGTCGACTCGAAAGTCCTCCACAGACTTGCGGGCTTGGCAGCGAGAACCATCCCCCTGCCATACCGCCGGTCGGGAATTACACCCTGCCCCGAAGGTCTCTGCCAGAAAGTATGTCACATGCAATGTCGGAATGCAAGAAGCAATGTCGTTCGCACGAACGCTTCTCTTCCGCGTAACCTTCTCGTTTTCGTCACACCCACCGATTCTTTGGCGAGTGCGAAGCGAGCGCGTGAGACTGGTCACGCGCTCACTACCTCTTTAACGGTTGGTTGAAAGATGAAACTCTTCAGCGTACGCAACATCGTACTGCTTGCCAATGTCGGCCAGCCGGGTGCGCGTGCGTTCTTCAACCTCTGAAGCATGATCGCCAAATTGACTGGCATGGGCCATCAACGCAGTAAGCTTTAACTCAAGCGTATCAGTGATATCCTCCCAGTGGTTGTTCGACGGTGCTCCAACGATATACACTTCCTTGACCTTATGTGGTCCTAGCCCCTGCTCCATAAGCTCGGGAAAATCCCAGGGGTTCTGCGCGGCCGGATAGAGCGCGGCGATCACACCGACCCCACACGCGAGGTGATCGGGATGATAGCGCCCGATAAACATCTGCGGCGACCACGAACGCTCGGGCGACTGACAGATAACACGGGAGGGCTTATAGGTACGCAACAGACGCACGATCTCGCGCCGAAACTCTAGGGTCGGTTGCAGCTCTCCGTCGCGATAATCGAGAAAAAGCACATCTTGCAGACCCAGCACCTGGCCCGCGGCTCGCTGCTCGTTACGCCGCGTCTCACTCACCTGGCGGCGGGCCTCTGGTCCCACATCGGTCGCTTCGTCGGGTCCACCGCTGCCTGCCTCTGTGCAGACCACGTAGTAGACCTGCCAGCCCTCTTTTACCCACTTGGCAACCGTGCCGGCACAACTAAATTCCGCATCGTCGGGATGGGCCATGATCACCATCGCGACTTTGTTTTCAAGCTCTTCGCTCACAATTGATCCTCTTTTTCTGATACTCTAACAGCAGAACGTCCTCCCACTTCCCCCACAAGCCTCATTTTACCCCAGTTCAGAGTTTTGACCAAACGCACCAACCAAACCTTCTCCCTCCTGTCTAACCGACAGGGATCTTCCATTCCGCCAACCAGCTCGCGGCCCGGTGGTCACGCAACTGCACATGCACCTGGTTACGCGCAATATGTACCGCCAGCGAGACGATCATATCCGGCTCGTCGGCGCGGTATTCCCCCGACTGATGATCGCCAGCCCAGGCAAAGCCACGACCTCTGCCGGTATACCACGGTGAGGAAAGACTGACGTGCGTGATAGTGTGCGCTCCCAGCGTCTCGGTAAACACTAGCTGCGGCGCTTGCCAGCCCGTATGGGTATGACCAGAGATATACAGACAGGCATTCGCATGACGCGCAAGCACCTCGCGAACTTGAGCAGAATTCTCTACGTAAAAAAATGGCTCCAGCGAATCGTAGTCTAGATTCTGCACTGGATCACGATCCAGCACCGTCGCATAGAGCGGACAATGGGCAAAGATCACCGCCATATGTCCAGGGTGTTTGACCAGAGCCGTATCCAGAAAATCCAGCGTCTCAGCCGTCATTTTCGGCTTGCCGTAGCCCACCACATCTAGCATGATACACAGCACCTCGCCTTCGACCCAGTAATAGCGCGGCGGCATCTCCCAGAACGTGGCAAAATCTTCCAATAACTCCGCTTCACTCTCCTGATTATTCGTGAAAAGCTCATGATTTCCCACACCTGGATAAAAAGGGATGTGGCTCAGATATGTCGCGATCTCCTGCCGCGCCAGTTGATAATGCTCCGGTTCGCCAAAATCGATGATATCGCCCGGCGAAACACAAAAGGTCGGCTCTCCTTCCATGCTCCACAGTTGCTGCAAATCGTGAAACATCTGGTGCATACGCGGCCCATGCGCGGCCTGCCAGGAAATATGATTGTAATAATGAAGATCTCCCAGCGCCCAAAAATAAAGCAGTTCATGCACATGAACGCGGGTCTGCCCTGATGGTTGTTGCTCGTCCATGATAACCAGTTTTCTCCTCAGTAAACTTCATTCTGAATTATACCTCGTGAATTGCTGTACCAGGAGGACCTGGTAAGCGAAAAGACCGATCTACACGATTTTTGTCCTTCCACAACAGCTAAATGCAAAAAGAGTCACAGAGTGAGGCTCGCCTCGATCTGTGACTCTTTTTGCTGTAACTCCTCAGGCTCGACAAACGCTTACGCGGATTGGCGCTGCTCAGCCATTTCATACTTATTCGCAAACACACGAGGACTACAGTAAATGTTGCGTCGTGCAAACGGCTCGGGCGTTTCGCGGCGCAAACGGTCCTGAACCTGGGGCTTGCTCGCTCCCAGTCCCTTAAACCAGGGTTCTGTTAATGCGGGATAACCCTGTACCCAATCGGGGCAGGCGATGCTATACTTAAAACAAAGATATTCCACCGAGGCCGCACAAAAGACAGCCCACTGGCGGAGTTCCTGAGACGCGTCCTCCGGCACCTGGATCGGCTCGTTTACCAGCTCTGCGCGTCTATCGGTCGCATACCCAAACCAGTAATTCAGGAAATCGCCTAAGGCATTCCAGGGACGCTCACCCTGAAAGATTTCCTGCGAGGTCATATGCATTGTTTGTAGTTCAGCCCACATAGCAGTTTTCGCCTCCCAAATGTACCCGAGGATGAAACTACAGTACGTCTGAATTCTTCCCCAATTATAACATACTTGAGAAAACACTTTTCTGCAAGCTCTCTTTAGAAAAGATCGTCCAGCGTATGAGAGAGCATACACTCCTCCTGCCAGTTCTTCTCGGCAAAACGGTCAACCAGCTCTTGCGCTTGCTCCCGCGTCTCCACCTGGAGCTTTTCGCACAGGATAAGAATATCGTCTTCGTCTTTCGCACGTCCTGCTAGTAGCTTCAACGCCAGGATATATTCGGCGTTCGGCACGTAAATATGCATATTTGTGTACTCACGCCAGAGCGAGACGGGTCCCAGACCCGGCACAAACGCCGACACAACGTCGTTCATCCAGTCGCGGCGCAGATGAAACTGCCGCGCCACCGCGTTGACCGCAGAGCGAAAGATCTTTGTCGCCTGGTTGGGTTCGGTGGTATCGGGAAAATCCAGCGGGATAATATCGACATCTTTGGTGGAATTGCGGTTCTGAAAGAAAAACATCATGTAGACTCCGCCCACTATGACGAGGCGGACCGGCTTGTGCAGTTTGCGCTTCTCTAACTCTTCGTCCAGCGCATGCAGATAGACCTCTACTTCCTGGCTTTCCATGCTTCCTCCGCTAACTGACCGGGCGTGACCTGTTCGGTAAGCAAGCGCCGAAATACGTCTCTACGCTGTGCTCCCGCCAGACAACGCGCGACCAGGCGTTGTCCACCTGCATAGGCCGGTATATAACGGCCCCACAGCGGATGCTTGAGGCTCGCTACCCAGGCCGTCGCACGCTCGGGTGTCAACAACCTGTACCGTACAAGATACGCTGCAACTTCGGCGTCGGGCCTGCCCGCGTCCAGCCAGAGCGCCGCGTTATCCTCAACGCTCCCCAGCATCTCGCTGGCCTGGCGCAGACTGACCAGGACCGCTGGATCTACCTCGCGTCCCAGCGCCCGATAGACGTGCTCAACTATCCAGCGCTCCGCCTCGCCCTCGGCAAAAAGCAGCGTATGCGCCGTCATCGCAATGCCTTCCTGGATCACACACTGAGGACACAACGTCAGACAGATGGCCTGTTCGAGATACCCCTGCTCACGGTAGAGGTGTTGTTCTTTGAGCACGTATTCGGTATGGTGACCAGGATACGTCTCGTGGCAAATCTTGTGGTCGAAGAGACGCGCCACGTACTTGCCCGTGGCCTCGACATTGATCACTATCTGCGTCCGATAGTCTCCCAGATAGTAGGCTGCGGCATCGTGCTCCCACGTATCGAGATAGCGTACCTCAAGACTCTCGTCCGCAGGCAGAGCCACCAGCGCCTGGGTTCGCCTGCGAGCCTCGACCAGCGCCTGCTCAATCACTTCGCGCAACAGTTCGCGTTGCTCAGGTGGAAAAGCCAGTGATGCCTGATAGTTGCGTACACGCTCGCCCAACTCGCCCGTCCCTGGCACGATCGCTTCGTAGAGCGCGTGCGCCTGCGCAAAGTACACCTCATCGGTCCATGCTAGCTCGATGTCCAGACAATTTCTGATCTCATCGACCAACGCAAAGTGCTCGCCGCAGAGCTTACGCGCTAGCGTCTCCATCGCCAGCACATGCTTGCTGAGATAGCACTCACGGTTGCCAGGCCAGCCTTGCTCTGCCAGCTCATCAAGCAGCAGTTGCGCCTCGCGTACGAGTTCCACTGCCGTGATCTCTGGCTCGCTCTCCACCAGCCTACGCCACTCCTGGGGTCCATAATATGCCTCGACAAACGGAGCCTCGTACTTCGCACGCGTCCCTTTATCCAGGCGCAACGCCAGAAGTATATAGCGTTGTATCCAACTTTCGTGCATACCATCGTATCCTTTGGCTATCTGTTCCTACACCTTGCTGCTCAGGGATGAAGCTTCTCATGCCTGGTCAACATCGCGATAAAGGTCTGTATCCGCGCCGCCCGCGTCTCGGCTTTTTTCGCTGTCTCAATCCTAAAAAGGATCGCATAGCGATTTGCACTCTTTAACGTCGCAAAAAACTCCAGCGCAGCAGGATTCTTATCCAGCTCCTGCTGGAAATCTTCAGGCACCGTCGCATTACGCTGCGATGCGTAGGCCGCATCCCAACGACCGTCGCGCTGCGCCAGTTCGACCTGGCGCAAGCCTTCCGCCTGCATCTTGCCTGCGGCGGTCAAGCGAGCGATGTGCTCACAATTGATCTTTGACCAGATGCTTTTCGGACCTCGCGGCGTAAATCTCTGCACCCAGTATTGAGCGTCGAAGGCGGCTTTCTGGCTGTCGATCCATCCGTAACAGAGAGCGATATCCAACGCTTCGGCGTAGGTGATAGAAACGCACCCGCTGTCTTTTTTCGCCATCTTGAGCCACACGCCCTTACTGACGGTACCGTTCTCACCGAGCCACGTCTCCCAGCTTTGCGGTTCCTCAAACAGATGAGTTGGAAGCTCTGCTTTGTCTGCCATACTTTATAGCACCTCTGTGCAATTTGTACCACAAAAACCGTGGGTCAATCTGCTATAACTCCCTTCATACAAATGCACGGCGAGCAGCATTGCTCCATTTTGCAGGTCGTTGCGCGAGTTACCGCATACCTGCTTAGGACTATATTCCCTGTAGACGCCAAACTTTTCCAGTGTTGGGTTCAGCCACCACTCCACGCTCAGCGTGCATCTCAAAATTTCCAAAGTCGAGGATATAGAGCGCGTTGTCAAAGGGATGAAACTGTACGTCGATCGGACGCGACAGTGGACTCTCGATGACTGTGTGCAAACTCCAGTCGGTTGGGTCAATGCGAACCAGCGAACGACCTGCTCGCGGCGTGCCAGGCGGGGCAGTCATCGGCGTCTCGTCGCCAAACATTGCTATAAAGATCTGACCAGCCTGCGACGAGGTACCTGGAGCGACCGCAAACTTAACCGCCGCGCTGTGCGTGGGAAATTCTAGCAGCGCCTTCTGCGGCGACGGCAGTTCGTGATGATTGCGCAAGATAAACTCTGGCGCGGAACCGCGCACAGGAATATACTTGGGACTGGTGATCGGCTGGTCACCCATAAAGTCGGGCCAGCCATACCACGCCCCCTGGATCACTTCAAACAACATATCAGGCACATTGCCAACTGGCCGGGTGCCGCGATCGTCGGCCCCCTGGTCCACCGCCAGCAACCGTCCATCAGGAAGAAAGCCCAGACCGTAGGCATTGCGCAGTCCCCAGGCAACCAGTTCCAGGCTGCTTCCATCGGGATCGCAGCGCATGACTGCCGCAGTACATGGTACCCGACCCTCGATGCGCCTCCCCGACTCGTTGGTGCGCTTAAACGGCGCAAAAGCGCCCGTGACCGCACGCGCACCCGGCTCGCTGCTCAAGGGATCGCTCGTCTCCAGGTTCACTCCACTCAATTCAATCGTGTACCCAGGAATATCGTGCGCGTGCGGCAGGAGACGCAACCAGCCCAGCTCGTAGGCGTCCAAACCAACGTAGCCGGTATTGGTCATCGAACCCTGACTAAAATACAGCTTGTCGTCAGGACCAAAGACAACCATGTTGGTATGATAGTTGCCCGGACCCGGCAAATTATCCAGGATAATAGTCAGTTCTCCGTTGAGGTCCAGACGACTGATACGCCCCGATCCCCCTGGATGACCACCTTCAGAAATATAGAGACTGCCTTTATACAGAGTCAGACCGTTCACCGGCTGACGCAACTTCTCAGCCAATAAGGTGCGCGACCCGTCCGCCTCAAAACGCCAGATCCGTCCTCCCGCACGCGCTCCCCCAAAGGGAAGACCCGATTCAGCAATATACATTCTCCCAGCCTCGTCAAAGACCAGGCTGGTGGGAAAAGCAATACCGTCCGCGACAAGCTCAAGACGGCTCTCCGATGGAACAACCATACTAAAACTACCTTTCAAGAAATTGGTGAGGCTGACCAGCCTCACAGCCTGTATTCTATGCATACTCTGCTCGGACGCTCAACCGCTTCCTCGCTTCGTGTGTGCAAAACTACTATACCATCAATCGAGCATTTATGCGACCATCAATCGAGTAGAGGCCAGGGCTGTTGCAAAATCGCCCCACCGCCGCAGGTGGCGGGCGATAAGAGAAAAAGGTGTCTTTCGGGAACACCCCGACCTTTTCATGGGCAGATTTTTTGTCCTTCATGAGACTGTCGGGCGGAACCGCCCCACCCCAGAGAGAAAAATGCCTTCCTGCACGTGAGACTATGCTTCGCTGTGGCGAAGCATTCAGCGAAAAATCTACCTGTGTAAAACACCCCAACCCGGCAGGGACGCTGCGCTCCCTGCATCCTCGCTTTGCCGTTGTTATTCCCGACTAACAGCCCTGGAGTAGAGGTCAGATCTATAGGAAAGACATCCTCATAGCCGTATATTACGTGTCTATCTATGATAACCGGTATTTCCCAGAGAGAAGGAGAAGAGAAGAGTGTCCTGGCAGACTATACAGATGTCGCTATCCCTAATCCTGCTGGGTGCTGTGCTTGCTCTGGTAGTAATCCGACCGCGCAAGCTCGCGGGTGCCTGGCCAGCGGGCATTGGAGCGCTCCTTGCTATAGTGTTGGGACTGGTTAGCTGGGCCAATCTGGTCAGCATCTTCAATACTGTCTGGGACGCAGCGGCAACGTTGATTGCGCTCTTTCTGCTCTCGGAAGTCCTTGATAGTAGCGGCTTCTTTGTTTGGTCGGCGCTCTCGCTGGCCCGCGTGGCCCGCGGCTCAAGCTGGATGCTCTACCTGCTGATTCTGCTGCTAACAACCAGCGTAACCGCGCTGCTGGCCAACGATGGAGCCATCTTAATCCTCACTCCTATCTTCGCCAATCTGCTCTTTCGACTCTATCCCGTGGGACGCCTACAGTTGCATTTTGTCTTTGCCGCTGGCTTCTTCGCCGACGCGATGAGTGCGATCTTTGTCCCAAGCAACCTGACAAATATCATTCTGGCCGACTCCAACCATCTCAGCTTTGTCAGCGTGGCGCAGTGGATGGTGCTCCCGACACTTGCGGCCTTCGCGGTTGGCGCACTGGCCTTCGCGCTACGTTTTCGTACGCAGCTTCGCCTGCCCTATAGCTGGGAAAAATTGGACGATCCCGCCAATGCCATTACCGACCACTTTGTCTTCTGGGCGAGTTGGGCCGCGCTGGCCCTGCTGATCGTCGGCTATGTGATCGGCGGCGAATTCCACTGGCCGATCTCGCTGGTGGCTGGCACGGTCTCTCTGCTTATGCTGATCCTGGTGAAGCTACGCAAAACGCGCCCGGTGCTCACGATTCTCTTCGCCGCACCCTGGCACATCCTGATCTACGCACTCGGTATGTTTGTGGTCATTACCGCTGCCTTTAGCGCGGGAACGCTCGCTTTCCTGACCAACCCGCTCCACACCTTTGCCGCCCCCGGCTCCGGCATCTGGGCAAACGTTGCATCCGGTGGCATCCTTGCCCTGCTCTCCGCAGCAGTCAATAACCTGCCAGCCACGTTGATCGGCGTGCTTGTCCTACGCGCGGTACAAGCGCCCGGCCATCTCGCTATCTATGCCATCATGCTGGGCATCGATATCGGACCCAAACTCACGCCTTTTGGCTCGCTGGCGACCTTACTCTGGCTGGGTATTCTCGAACACCACCATATCCACATCTCCTGGGGACGGTATATACGCGAAAACTGGTGGGTGACGCTGCTCGTGCTGCTCGCAGCCTTTGCCGGACTGCTGGTCTCCTCGGTACTCTGGACATAGCGTTGCCTCAGACCGCGCACCCGCCGACGTTCAATTGCTCAGGTGGGCTGTTGATATGCCGCGCAGAGCATACCAAAATAGGTGGGAACCTCGTAGGAGAGCAGTTCGCCGCGCATGCCGGTCCCCTCGATAGCCCCGTGGAGATTGAGCACCTGTCCAAAGGCATCGGTAGCCGCGCGGCGCAACCATCCCTGCTCAAAGGTCAACAGCCGCGCAAGGTCCTGCGCTTCGATCGCCTGCTGCATGGCGGCGTCAAACTCAGCGGAAGCCCGATCAAAGCCATAGGGACCATTCGGATCGTGCGCGTGACCCATATCGGCGCTGGCGATCAGCGCGATCCGCCTGCCCGTGGTCCGCGCAGCCTGGCGCACTGCTTTCCCAAAGAGTGGAAACAGCTCCCAGGCGAGATTGCTGCGGTCGGGACAGACCACCACCACTTCGGGCTGTGGCGAGAAAAGTGCGCCCATAAACCAGAGTGGAATCAGCGCACCCCAATCCAGCTCCTGTACAAAAGCCGGATCGTCCGCGACCGCATAGCTGATGCGGGCCACTGGCACGCCCAGACCACTGGCCGCGCTGCGAATGGCGGCATTGAGGGTCTGGTCGACGTTGAACCCGAGCGTCAGACTATTGGCGTTGCCGCCCCCTTCAGGCTCCAGTATACCGCGTACCCGCCGATTGTTAAGCAACGAAAAAACGCCATCTACACGCTGTCCATGCGGTGTAATGACCACAATGGTCTCCGGCGCAGCCACAGCCATCCGCCGTCCCATCTCTTCCAAAGCCAGACGCGTACGCGTCGCGCGTAGCGCCTGCGCTCCCGCCAGAACCGGCAACGTCACTCCTCCATGAGGTGCAATACAGGCAAAAACCAGTTCGCTCATACTTTCCTCCAGGATCAAGAAACAACGGTCAGGGTAGCGTCAAAATCTCAGGTGCGCCGTCGGTAATCGCCAGCGTGTGCTCAAACTGGGCAGAAAGCGAGCCATCTTTTGTACAGATCGTCCAGCGATCGGGCAAGGTCCTGGTGGTATAGGCCCCGGCATTGATCATCGGCTCAATCGTAAAGACCATACCCTGCCGCAGCCGCTCACCGGTTCCCGCTTTCCCATAATGAAGGACCTGGGGATCTTCGTGCAGCGAATGCCCGACGCCGTGTCCCACCAGTTCACGCACCACCGAAAAACCCTGAGCCTCTGCGTACGCCTGAATCGCAGCCCCAATATCGCCCAGGCGTTTGTTAGGCCGTGCCTGTTCCACTCCCAGTTCCATGCACTTACGAGCGGCATCCATCAAGCGCTGCGTCGGCTCACTCAGCTTGCCAACCCCAAAGGTCACACACGAATCGCCAACCCAGCCTTTATAGAGTACGCCGATATCGATCCCAATGATATCCCCCTCGCGCAGCTTCTGGGTCGCGTTGGGAATACCATGACAGATGACATCATTGACCGAGGCACAGATAGTCGCAGGAAAAGGCGGCATAGCGGGCAGCCCGTTATGCGCCGGACGTGCTCCATACCCCTTATAGACAGGCCTGGCCCCACGCGTGCGAATATAGTCTTCGGCGATCTTATCAAGCTCTTCAGTGCTTACGCCCACGACCACGTGGGGACGGAGTACCTCGTAGGTCTCGGCGACGATCCGCCCCGCTTCGCGCAAATGATCTATCTCTTGCCGTGATTTTAAGATCACTGCCATGTAGTTGCTCCTCTCTTCGCATTGCTCATCAGTACTTCTGTTTCACCATTGCAGGATTTCGCAAACGCCTTTTCTTCTCCACCTGCCCACCCTTCACGCTCCGGTCAGGGGCGTTGCTGTGATCTGAGGACACAACGGCTCAGCCGCAGGCTTCAACTTCTTCGCCCGATCCCGCCTCCCAGACCAGCAAATCGCTGGTCGTGACACGAAAATACGTGCTGAAGTAAGCCAGCAGGTGGTCAATAGTCGTATAATCGATGCGCTGACTTTTGCCAGTGTTCAAGGCAGCCAGAACGCTCAAAGAGACGCCGCTCTCGGCAGCCAGTCGCCGCAAACTTAACGGCGGCTCACCCTGACTAACCCGCTCAACGTTGACCTGAGCGACCAGAAGCCGTAACTTACACGATATCGTCACTGACGTACCCACTTTCTCTAACTATGGATGGTGAAACAGATGAAGTCCAGTCTCTCCCTCTCATTTTACCAGATGGTGTTGCTGGAAGTCAATACAATGTAACTGCTTTGGCTAACAAAACGCGTTCAAGGACCGGTAGCAGGGGGACGCGCTGGGGTAGGGGTGGGTAGAACCTGCGGTGACGCCAGGCGATCGATCTCAACACGCGTAAACGAGACGATCACGCCGCCAGAGCGGTTGCCGTGATGAGCAAAGAGCGCAACCTGACCGTTACTATAGGACGCATCGGAGAGTGTAACGAGCATAAAATTATTAACTTCAACGACGAGCGTAGAGTCAAGCATAATCACTGTCAGCGTATTAGGCGTACCCAGTGGCTGAAGATAACTGGTAGGATGCGGTGAGAAAAGCATGGTTGTACGCGGAACCTGATTGCTATCCAACCACTCTTTCGCTACGTCGATAGTTCCATTCCCATTGATATCGACGCGATAATCGTGGTCGAGCGTGCCATCGCCGCGCAGATAGAGACCAAAGCTGTCGTTGGCATCGCTGCGGTTCAGCACAAAATCGACGCTGACCTGGTAGTCGCTCAGGTTCGTGCTGGTGGGAACGCTCTCAACCAGGGTCGAATTGGGATTGGTGTCGGCCAGGATCAGCATATTGTCAACCAGTACCCGCACGAAACCGCTCTCGCCCGCCTGGCTCCAGCCGTGTTGATTGTTCATAAATGTATCGTAAAACGTGGATTCAGGCGGAGGTGTAACCTCTGGTGGCGTCCAGGTCGGCAGTACCGTCGCGGGAGAGGTGCTGGTCACAGCCGGGGCAGTCTCCTTGACGAGAGGGGGAGGAAGTTTCGGCGTACTATGCAGGAGCCAGAGCAAGCTTCCACCAACCACGAAAAAGACGAGAATGACTGCGCCAATCAGCGTTACCCATGCCATACTGCGCCGAGGCGTAGGAGAAATTGGGGGACGATTTTCCACTGGTTCGGCTGATGACCTACTCATAATACACAGACAGCTCCTGACTCTCGCTTTTTCAGGCACATACTCGCCAGACAGGCACGCACGGTTGCTAGTGGTAGTATACTGCTTTTTGAGCGCCCTCTTAAACGGCGTCCTTTCTCGGGCCGATCTGATATCCTGAAAGTGATGGAATAGAAACGATGCTTGCAGCCCTCTTTTACGCACCACTAGATGTACGTCTGGAAGAACAGCCGCTTCCCCAACCTGGACCAGGAGAAATCCTCCTGCAAATCGCCGTAGCCACTACCTGCGGTACCGATCTGAAAGCATTTCGGCGTGGGCATCCTGTCCTTTTCCAACGGACGCCAGCACGCTTCGGTCACGAAGTAGCCGGTATTGTCGCGGCAGTAGGAGCCGGGGTCACCGACTGGCAGGAGGGCGAAGCAGTGGTTGTGGCCAACTCTGCGCCCTGTATGCAGTGCTTTTTCTGTCAACGCCAGCAGTTCAGTCTGTGTGAGGACCTGCTCTTTCTCAATGGAGCATACGCCGAGTATCTTGTCGTGCCGGAACGCATCGTCCGCCTCAATCTCTACCATCTGCCTCCAACTACCTCTTTTATCGCCGCCGCGCTGACCGAGCCACTCGCCTGCGCACTCCACGGCGTAGACGCCAGCGCGGTTCACCCCGGCGATACGGTCGCCATCCTCGGCGCAGGTCCACTCGGTCTACTTCTGACCGCTGTGGCCCATCAGCGCGGCGCACAGGTAATCACGACCGGACGCCAGCCAGAGCGCCTGGCCCTGGCTCGCACCCTCGGTGCCGATACAGTGATCGACGTGACTGGACTCTCAACCTCAGAACAATGCGCAGCGATCCTTGATGCCACGCCAGCGCGACGCGGCGTCGATGTCGCCATTGAGGCCGTCGGCCAACCCGAAACCTGGGAACTCGCCACTACCCTGGTCCGCCCAGGTGGACTGGTTAATTTCTTTGGCGGCTGCGCGTCAGGCACACAGATCACCCTGCCCACCCAACCGCTTCACTATCACGCACTCACGCTCAAAGGCGTCTTTCACCATACCCCGGCCTATTTCGCCGCAGCACTCGCGCTGATCAATGAGCAACAGATCGATGTCGCCACCCTGGTCACCGCTCGCTATCCACTGGCCGATCTCCTGACAACCTTTGAGCTACTCCAAAACAAACAGGGCGTCAAGTACGCGCTGATCCCTCCGGCATTTCAGCAGCTTTTATCAACAGACCCTCACGAATAATCTGGCTATAAATATCAATCACCTGCTGCACGGTCAAACGACCGTGCTCACGAAACCAGGAAGCCACCTCGGTACACATCGCAATCACAGCATAGGAGGTCACTTTTACATCACTTGTACGTAAAATACCCGTCTCCATACCTTCCTGAAGCAAGCGCTGAAACAGACGCTCGTACTGGTCGCGCAAAGCCAGAATCGCTATGCGACTCCCTTCGTCCAGCGCCCGAATCTCGGTATCGATAATAAAAAATTCCGCCTTGTACGTAGTATGCAGGCGAATATGGTTGGCTATCGCCTGGTAGAGCTTCTCGGCAACACTCCCAGGCTGGGCCAGAATATGCTCCAGGTTCGTGTTCAACTGGCGCATATGCGTGTCCATAATCTCAACCAACAAAGCCTGTTTG
>DAOTTJ010000223.1:0-6347 GCA_034437695.1 Ktedonobacteraceae bacterium | reverse complement strand
TCCAGATACGCTCCAGCGTATCGACTGCTGGGATCGAGAGCATCCACTGATTTTGAGGATCTGCTTTGAGAGCGGTGAGGAGGCCCCAGCCATCCTGGCCAACCTGATGCTCGAATTGTTGACGTTTCTCGGTTCCTGCAGGGAAGTGAAACTCGCTGGCACGTGCTCCATAGCGGATTTCCCACTCTGGTTGGACCTGGCTTCGCAACCACTCAGGGGCGACGACTGCCAGGATATTGAGCGCATGGCGGAGCGTTTCCACGACACATTCGGTTCGATTCATCGCGCGAACCTTGGCCAGCACATGGGTGGAATCTGTTCGCTGATGCCCACGCACCTTCAGCCAACCTCGTTCTTTGCACAGATCTATCACTGCCTCTAAGAGTCGCTCTTCTGCGGTGAGAGCCACCAGGCGGGTCCGAAACTCACTCAAAACCGTGTGATTGAAGCCCGGATCAGTCAATTCCAAGCTGAGGGCATATTTCCAATCCAGGCGACTGCGCACAGCATCGGCTGCTTGCCGGTCAGTGAGATTCTCCAGAAACTGGAAAACCGTCACCAAGGCCAGACGCCAGGGGGCGTAAGCAGGTTGCCCGCGATCAGGGTACAAGTCCATAAAAAGCTCATCCGCGTAGATGACTCCCAAATTGTCACGAAGATGAATGTAAATGTTGCCTTTGGGAAAGACCGCACGCACGACTCGAACCATTTCCGCAGGGACATCGGGGATCTTTTGAGATTTCAGGCACATCACTGGCCTCCTGCTCTGCTTAGACGAATCACATCCACGTTTCCCGATATTATATCAAAAACAGGGGCTTTCTGGATTTCGCCACCAATATCAATGTGAGGATGAGCCATTGGTAGATTATCGAAAACAGACGGGAGATAGCGCCAGGGACAGCCCGTTTTCAAGACGTAAAAGATGGCATTACAGATGGCTCGCCGCGAGTGGGTTCGTGGTCGACCGCGTGAGGGTTCAGAGGGGAGATATTGTTGCAGACATTGCCACTCTTCATCAGAAAGATCGCTTGGATAGGTTGTATTCATCTCTCACAGTGTATCATATTGTGCCTTTCCCTGCTTTCCCAAACAGGCTCTCAGGTTTTTGAGGCATCGGGCAAAATGGCTGTCCCAGGAAGCAATCCTCGTCATACCCCAACGATATCGCCGAGACGGGCGGCTCCGCATCCAGACCTTTGCGGAAGATCGTCTCTTGCGAGAAAAGAGCAAGATCGGAGAAGTTTTTTGTGTGCCCTCATGCTATGCTCGCGAAAGCGAGCAACGTTCATCATGTGAAGCCGAACAGAGAAGAAACGCTGCATCCGCTTTGTCGCGGATACAGGAACACGAGATCCAGAGGAGAGACCTGGCGTATGGACAAAATCACTGCTCAAAACAATGGCTCAGTCAAAGACTACCTTGCTTCACTCGACGAGCAGACGGGAAAAGAGAGCCAAGTGCTGATTGAAATGATGCAACGAATAAGTGGGCATGAGCCAAAGCTGTGGAATGGAGGTACTCTTGGGTTTGATACCTACCATTACAAATACGCCAGCGGGCGCGAAGGCAACGCTCATGTTATTGGCTTTTATCCCAGAAAAGGGAAGATCACCGTTTACCTTATGGACGGTACGGCACGCTCCTCTGGATTGCTGGCGAAGGTAGGGAAACATACAACTACTGGGTATTGTGTTTACATCAAGCGGCTCAGCGATGTAGAACTGCCAATCCTTGAGCAAATCGTGCAACAGTCTTATGAGTACATAAAGTCACTGTCCCAAGATGGGCCTATAGACCGAATATTATGGCAAACGGAAAAATAGGCGTTTCTGCCTCAATGGAACTTCCGCCTCTTCTTGACCCAGCGCCAAGATACGTGTAAAAATGGGGCATAGGCAATAAAGGCAGTATCTATGATCTGTGTCTCGATAGAATTCAAAAGGATTTTCAGGTAAAATGAAAAAATGCAGAGCAATGAGTGGTTGTTCCTTCCTGTGGCGAGACCTCTCAAATGCTGCGTTTTCGAGGTCCGAGCAAATCCAGCTCAGCCTCCACGTTCAATGGATTCGAGCAGAAGATCATTTTGCGCCGAAATGAGCAGGTCTTGGAAAAGGGGGTGCTTCCACCTGCACAAAATGGGGTTACACGGAGATCGTTGATCAAGCGTCAGAACCGCAAGGTCAGAGAAAATAACCCCTGGTACGAATTCCCATGAAACGACTGGAGCAGCCTGTTCAAAAAAAGCCTGCTCTCCTCTTGATCTGGAGTGAACTCCAGATTGTATAGTTGTGTCATGGAAACAGAACTCTCGATTCAACAGGTTGCGCAACTGACGGGACTGAACATCGATACCTTGCGCTACTATGAGCGTATTGGGCTGATCGAGCCAGTACATCGGACACCAAGCGGCCATCGGCAGTCTAGACAAGCAGATCTTGAATGGATTGGCTTGCTTATCACCTGACGGGAAACGGGGATGCCAATCGCAGAGATGATCCACTTTGCCAGGCTTCACCACCAGGGTTCCGCAACGGCAACCGAGCGCCTGCTCCTGCTTGAACACCACCAGCGCTCCCTGGACCAGCAACTCCAGAAACTGGAACACCACGGAAGCGCATTGCACCAAAAGATTGCTCGCAAAAAGGAGTTCCTGGCGCAGCGAGACACCACATCTCACTCCGCTCACGCTTCTGGTCAGAGCAACGCGGAGGTCGAGCGCTTCGATGGAGAGAGACGTGCAACAAGAACAAATGAAGAAAGATATGGATTTATGGAGAGAAATGAAGGACAAGTCGCACTCATCAGTGGAGCTTCCTCAGGGATTGGAGAAGCGACCGCTCAGGCATTAGCCATACGCGGCGTACGTGTGGTGGTTGTGGCTCGGAGAGCTGACCGGCTTGAGGCTCTCGTCGAACGTATTCGCCAGGCTGGGGGACAGGCGATTGCGCTGGTCGCAGATGTGACGGACGAACAACAAACGCAAGCGATGGTTCGCCACACGCAGGAGCAATGGGGGCGAATAGATATCGTCGTGAACAGTGCTGGCCTGATGTTACTTGGTCCCATCGCGGGAGCTGACACGGAGGATTGGCGGCGTATGATCTCGACTAATATCCTTGGACTCTTGTACGCGACCCATGCGGTCCTGCCAATCATGAAAGCGCAGGGAAGCGGTCATATCGTCAATATTTCCTCGCAGGCAGGACGTATTGCGCGGGCGGGGAGTGGGGTCTATAACGTGACGAAGTGGGGCGTCGGAGCCTTTTCAGAAGCCTTACGGCAGGAATGCGCCCAGGATCATATCCGCGTCACAGTGATTGAGCCTGGCATCGTCGAGACCGATTTGGCTTCCCATATCACCAATGCCGCCGCCAGGGAGAACGCGCTGCTCCGGAGACAACAGATCGCTCCTTTACAAAGCGAGGATATCGCCGAAGCCATTGTGTATGCTGTTACGCAACCACAGCGTGTCAATGTGAACGAAATCCTGCTTCTCACGACGGAACAAAAGCAGTAGTGAATGCGAAGCGTAGGCAACCAATGGGCCTCCACTGGCAACCGAAGGAAAACATCGATGAGGTATCTTCGAGATACCTCATCGAGAAGTGACGCTTGAGACGGGAAAGAAACATCGATGAGAACGTTGTACAATCACATCTCTGGTCAAAGTCTGGAACGCCTTACCGCGCTTTCCGATGGGATCTTCGCGGTCGCAATGACGCTGCTCATCCTTGACTTGCACACGCCTGTCGCGGACGCAAGCGCCAGATTGAGCACGCCGTTATTCTGGACAAGTCAGGAACGAGGAAAAGAGTTGGCCTTATTGGCTGCGTTAGGCAATCTGGCCCCACATTTTCTCCCCTATATCATGAGCTTTCTCACCCTCGGCATTTTCTGGGTCGGTCAACAAACACAGCTCGATCGTTTCGCCACCAGCAATCGTCATCTCACCTGGCTCCATTTGCTCTTCTTGTTTGCTGTTTCGCTCTTGCCGTTCTCGACGGGACTCTTAGCCGAATTCATCACCTATCGTATCGCTCTGCTTGTCTACTGGCTTCATCTGCTTTTGCTTGGAAGTGTCCTCTTCGCGAGTTGGCGGTATGCACAACGTGCAGGGTTGCTGAAAGACGGAGTGACCGCCGAGATATGCTCTGCCGCCGAACGACGTATCGTCTTCTACCAGATGCTTTATGCTATCGCTATGCTCCTCTGCGTCGTCAATACCGCTATCAGCATCGCGCTCCTTATCCTCATGCAACTCAACTCCGCCATTGCGCCACCAATCGGTTGGTTCAATCGTGTTTGATAAGCAACGGCTGTCCATCACTATCTTGAACTACTCTCCTACACTCGGACCTCGAAAACGCAGCATTTGAAAGGTTCCGCCACAGGAAGGAACGACCACTCATTGTTCTGCATTTTTTCATTTTACCTGAAAATCCTTTTGAATTCTATCGAGACACAGGTCACAGATACTGCCTTTATTGCCTATGCTCTCTTTTTACACGTATCTTGGCGCTAGGTGATTGTACAGCTTCCACCAGTTGCTTGTTACACGAGACAACTCACTTCATTCACCCATGCCCTTGACTACTTCTTCCGCCGCAGTATTCATCTTCCCAAGAAAATCGACAACCAGCTCAAGTTGCTCATCAGTGTAATCCTTCACCGCGTCTGCGGTCGCCTGAGACATCCTGGCAAAATAATTGCCAGTAGCGCGTTGCAGTGGTTCAGGAAGAAGCTCAATCAGCACAACGCGGCGATCAATGGGATGGCGCATCCTACGCGCATAGCCAGCTTTCTCCAAACGGTCAAGCATGAAGGTAATGGCTCCAGTCGTCAGGTCAGTAAGTTCAGCAATACGTCCAGCACTGAGCGGGCCTTGGCGGGAGAGGATGCTGAGTACTTTGAGGTCGGTGGCGTTAATCCTGGCTTTCGCGGCCACTGCGTGAATAAAAAAGGTCGAGATATCACTACTGCGCTGCACCTCGGTCACCATCTGTGTTATCCGCTCCGCACGAGCGCGGGCAGGATCTTCCGCCGCTCCCAACGTTTCTTCCTTGGCAGGCCTCTGGGCGGTCTGATCTGGCTCAATTTTTGCCGATGGCTCTTCTTCATGCAACATTTTTCAACACTCTGCGTATACTATCTTAGCAACTGTGATTTTTAGTTGATGGCTTATCAATTTGATGTGATGTCTAATTACTGAAGTAATTTTATCAGAAGGAGCGAACGATGTCCACTCTACCACTGCAGGTGCTGATTATTGGTGCGGGCACAGGCGGCCTGTGTCTGGCACAAGGATTAAAGCAAGCAAATATCAGTGTTGCGGTCTACGAACGCGACCGCACACGTCTGGGCGGTTTGCAGGGCTACCGCGTGGGTATTGATCCCGATGGCATCCGGGGCTTAAAAGCAAATTTGCCGCCAGATCTATTTGACACCTTTATCACTACCTGTGCCAGGCCACCGAAGTACTTCATCATGATGAGCGAGCAAATGATTGAACTGGGGTCCATAGGTGGTTCATTGCTAACAGGGAACCCTGATCCGCTCAAACGGGATCACACCGTAAGCCGCATGACCATGCGCCAGGTACTCTTGACTGGTCTGGAAGATAGTGTGCATTTTGATAAAGTCTTCACCCATTACGAGCAGCAAGAAGATGGTACGGTGACGGCCTTTTTCGCCGATGGTTCCAGCGCGACCGGCACCGTGCTGGTTGCGGCTGATGGGGCCAATTCACGTGTCCGCAAACAATACCTGCCCCATGCACAACTGGTCGAAACAGGTATGCTCTCGTTTGGAGGCAAAGCCCCCATGACGCCAGAAACCAGACAATTGGTCTCGGACAACGTTTTTAACGGTATGACCATTATTATGGCCCCCAAAGGGTTTGGTGCCATTCTCCATATGCTCGAATTTAAATGGCAGCGCGATGGGACCGTAAAAGAGGGTATTGGCGTCAATGATGCAGCCCTGCTCGCCAAATGGCCGGGCATGCGGTATGACAACGAGCGGGACTATATCGGCTGGGGTTTCTGGGCTGCCAGGCGCTATTTTCCGCGTGATCCCATGAATCTGCACGGAGAGGATTTGATCGCGCTGATGCTTGAAATGATCCCCGATTGGCACCAGAATCTACGCAGATTGGTCCAACTGAGCGACCCAACGACCTTTTCAGCCATTAATATTCGCACATCCCAGCCCATTGCTGCCTGGACAACCAGCAATGTCACCTTGCTGGGGGACGCGATCCACACGATGACACCCGGTCGCGGTGCGGGTGCAAACACGGCTCTGCGCGATGCGCGTTTATTGTGTAAACAACTGATAGCTGTGCG
>DAOTTJ010000222.1:0-3934 GCA_034437695.1 Ktedonobacteraceae bacterium | reverse complement strand
ATCAGGTTTTTTAATTAATTCACTTTTATTAAGCATCTTCATTCTTTTTTGAGCCATTTGCATAGCAATGGCAATGGTAGGAGATAACGTTAATTGCTCATATAATAATTCAATAAAGACAAGTGTAGAGTACTCGTCAACTTTCCACAAGGGTGAAATAACTGCTTTAGCGCCACCCAATAGCAGTGCCGTTGAGAGTCCGATTGGCTCATCTGCCACATCTATAATCTCTCCAGCGTAACAGGAAGATAGAACGACCACTGAATTTTGAATTCCTGGAAAGTATTCCATGAAAGCCCCAAGAGCGGTGAGATTTTCGTCTGCTTCCGAATACTTTTTTCCTTGTGGCCCTGTTTCCACCCCAGAGCCGAAACCGTGAAATGACCTACTTTGATATCCATGAGCAGAGATATGTACCCAGTGGCTTTCCTTCACGGTATCTTTGAGTTCTTCCCACTTTAAGGTCGAGCGTACAACCCGATCAAATTTGACTCTTCTGCTATTGATAAGAATTTGCGCTTCCCAGTCCGAGTAAATCAATTCAAATCGTGGATCGACGATACCCACCCCTTTAGAAATCCTGCCTCTTCTTCTTGTCATGGAAAGAGCATATAATGTTGCTGACGGACAATAAACGCATGTATATATCTCTCCAACGCAGTGATCATTATCAAGAAGCACAGCGTGAAGAGGAAGATGCCACATCCAGAGTGTTGGACAAAAGACGAGATGCTTTACCTCTGTCCTGAGAACACGATGGAGATTTTTGCCGAAGCGAGAAAAAATTGCCTGAAAAGACTTTTCATTTTCTTCAAGAGCTTGACGATTAATGTGATTAAACGCGAACAATTGCTGATTTTGTAGTGTTGAAAGTCAACTACTTTGGGACCCAAATGGCGATTAGTTTGACCGAAAAGGGCTTCCTGGGAGAACATCCAGAAAAGCTGAACAAGAAACGACAATAACACTGGAATGTTCCGACAATTACGGTGCAAGGGCCGCCGGGTCGGAAGGATCAGCGTCACGAGGAGCATGATCTTCTCGTGCTTGTGTGGCCCGAAAACTTTCCACGCCGGACAGATCGAGAATAACCGAATGGTGAACCACACGATCAACGGCGGCGAGCGTGGTCATGGGATCTTTGAAGATCCGGTCCCAGGCAGAAAACACCAGATTGGTCGTAATGAGCACCGAGCGTTGTTCATAGCGCTCGGTCAGGAGAGTAAAAAGCACCTCCATCTCATCACGATCTTGCTGGACATAGCCAATATCGTCCAGAATCAGGCACGCGACCTGGTGGAGCTTTGCGATCTCCTGGGGCAAGCGCAGTTCGCGTTTGGCGGCAAGTAAGCGTTGGACCAACGCAGATGTGGAGGTCCAGAGGACGGTATGGCCCTGCTGGATCAACTCGTGGCCCAATGCCGCCGCCAGATGGCTTTTCCCCACGCCTGGGGTGCCGACGGCAATGACATTGTGAGCCTGGGTCACAAATGCCCCACTTCGCAAGCGCTCGATTTGGAGCCGCAGGCTCGCCGAGAGGGGCTGCCACTGAAAGGTGCGGAACGTTTTCTCCCGTGGCAATTTGGACTGGACCAGATGCCGTTCCCGACGCCGTTCCTCACATTCTAAACGGGCCAATTCGTAGAGAAATCCCTCATGGGTCAGATTCTCTTTACTGGCTTTGAGAGCCAGTGCAGAGCAGGATGTCGCCATGGTTGGCAAGCGCAGTTCGCGCAGCATGGCCGTCAATTCGTCCTGTCGATTAGGCATGGGCGCACCTCTGAGAAGGGAGTAACTGGTCGTACGGCTGCAAATTGACGGGGGGAAGCGCGACCTGTTGCACGGCGATGGGGCGAATCAGGTCACGGACCGCATCGGCGGTCGGCACCTGATGGGCTTCTTCAAGCAACAGGAGTGCGGTTGCCACATCTGCCTCAGAAAGCGTCGCGGCGAGATGTAACACGCGCACATATTCCCGGTCAGCTCGCGCTGGTATGGAGTTGACGAGCCGGTCGTAGGCTCGGCGAAAGACCAGGGTGGGATAGAGATCATCGCGATAGCGATAGGCTGCGAAGGCACCAGGTTTGCGCACCAACGACCAGATGATATGGTGATAGTTGATGGCATGGTGCGCCCGTCCGTGGAGCCGTGGCAACGTGACCACCTGTTTGGAGCCAAGATAGCCCTCCAGGTGTTCGGCCCGTACCCGCACCAGGAGCGTTGTCCCAATGAGGCGCGAAGGGACCGAGTAGGTATTGCCCTGCACGAGCAGGGTACTGAAGCGACTCACATTGACGCGCAGTTCGCGGCAAGGGGAAAGCGGCTGCGCCGGTAAGGGCCGCAAAGCCTGTTGCTCCTGAACAAACTTCAGCGCACGGGTCTGATTGCGGTAGCGCACCAGATCCTGGAGAAACTGCTCGTAGCTGGCACGCGTGGCAAAATCGCGGCTGCCTCGCACCCGCTTCCCAGCGTTCGCGTAGGAAGGGGAGGTGGGCATCCACACCTGTCTTGCGCAAAGGTGGTTCTCATTCAGGAAACGTGTCACACCTCAACCAGCGTGAGACCGTGGAGCGAGCGATCCCTACCCGATTGGCAATGGCCGTCTGCGAGAACCCTTGTTTGCGTCAAGCCACGACTTGCTCGTCTTGCGCAAAGCGCTCTTCTCGCTTTGCCTGGCTCAGTTCAGCTGCCTTTGGATGAGATCGATGATATCTCGGTGGTTGTTTGCCTTGCACATCAGTGAGAGGGGTGGGCAAGGACGTTTCAGCCTGGCCTCTGCGATAGGCAGCGAGGTGGCGGGCCAGAAGACCCTCCAGAGCCTCACCAAGGTTTTTGAGCACGTGAAACCTGTCTGCACACTGGACAGCTTGAGGAGCAGCCGTCTTGGCTGCTGATGCCTAGTCCCCTCCTCGATCTCGGCTGACCAGTTCCATTTCTGGGTGGGCTGCTATCCCGGCAGCAGCGGTTTCCGCTGACCGATCAGGCAAAAGATCGATGACCTTGTGACTTTGCATATTGACAAGAATCGTGCCGTATTTTCGTCCCCGTTTCCAGGCAACGTCGTCTATCCCAAGCTCTCGCACGGGCCGACTGGCTCAATTGGCAGTGCCATGATGCGGCGAAGAACCGTCATCCAGGAGGTCTTGATCCCTATCCGCTCGGCTAGACGCGCTCCAGGCATCCCACCAGTCGCAAGGCCGAGAGCTTGAACCACCTGAAACAGGCGAGTCGTGAACCGTGCCAGCGGTTCGGCAAAAGGAGCCAAACGCTCGGTAAATATTTTGCACACATAGGTTGTGACATCACAAAAGCATTTGCGCACCAGAACCTGCAAACACACGCGCATTCCACCAGAGGGCAGATCCGTGATGCTGCGGAGGGAATGGCTATGGAACCGTTGTGCTGGTGTGCCGCAAAGGGGACAGCAGGGGGATTTCCGCGTGCAACGGGCGATAATGGTGAAGATCTCGGCATTCACCTCGATCTCTGTAATCTCCAGTTCCTCTGGCAAGGCAAGCGGTGTGAGTACTCCTCTCTCCTTCATACGATCCTTCTACCATCCCTTTCTTTATGTACAACGATCTATTCGTGTGAAAGACGCAAGGAAGCTTCACCGAGAGTGTGTAAGAACCGAATGTTCGACGATTTTTGAGGTGAAACCTGGGAAATCGGCGTGAAACCTGGGAATCAGCCAGGAAGACGCCAGAAAAGCCACTTCCCATCTGGGTTCTTCCATCGCCCTTTTGTAAATTGGGGCTACATGTACGCTTGGGAATTCCCAAATATACACGAAGTTGACTCATCTTATCGAGATACTGCAGATGCTTCTTCTCTGGATCGGCAGGATCAGGTCGAGCGCGATTGGAGAAGTCCCACAATAAGCAGCTTGACCATGCGCCGAGCATCGTAACGAGGGTCCTTGTCAGCGCCGATG
>DAOTTJ010000221.1:0-14016 GCA_034437695.1 Ktedonobacteraceae bacterium | reverse complement strand
TGAAATATGCAAGTAGAAGAGATTTTGCTGCTGTTGTTGTTTCTGTGAGGGGAAGGTCGAAGATAGCTTTGAACGGCACTACAAGAGAAAAGAGTACAATGAAGAGGAGTAGTCGGCAGCAGCTATTAAAGTGGATAGGGAATAAGCAGCGTTTTGCTTCCGAGATTTTGACCTATTTTCCTGTGCATTTTCGTACCTATTTTGAGCCATTTTTGGGTAGTGGAGCCATCTGGGGAGCGCTGGCACCTGGGCGGGCCGTAGTTTCTGACGCCTTTGCTCCTTTGGTCGAGATCTGGCAAACATTGCAGAGAGATCCAGAGAAGCTCAAGCAGTGGTATGCGGAGAGATACGAGTTAGTAGTTGGTCTGGAGAAGATAAGTGGGTACGAGCGGATTAAAGCCTCGTATAACGCCGGACCCAACGGGGCGGATCTCCTATTTTTATGTCGAGCGTGTTACGGGGGAGTTGTGCGCTTTCGGCGCAGCGACGGCTACATGTCGACGCCGTGCGGGGTACATCGACCGCTTACGCCTGCGAAATTTGCACAGAGGGTCGAGCAATGGAAGACCCTGGCGGGTCAGGCACAGATTGTGTGTATGGACTATGTTGAGGCATTGGAGAGGGCGCAGAGAGGCGATTTCGTCTATTGTGATCCGCCGTATAGCTTTAGTCAGAGCATCCTCTACGGTGCGCAGGCCTTTGATTTGCGCCATCTATTCAGCGTGATCGAAACATGTAAGCGGCGTGGAGTCGTGCTGGCCCTGAGTATCGACGGTACAAAGAAGTCGGGCGAGACCCAATGCGCGATACCTGTCCCCGCCGGGCTTTTTGAGCAAGAGATATTGATCAATTGTGGTCGATCCATGCTCAAACGCTTCCACATGGACGGGCAGACCCTGGAGCACGAACTGGTAGCTGATCGTTTATTATTGACGTATCGGGTGTAGATGTCCGATTTCAGTGTTTTTGAGCTTTTTTTGGTAGATTTGTGTATCCAGAAGCCAGCAAAATGTCCCGTAGTGTTTTCCAGCGCATATCCAGTGCATCGTCGGCATCTATTATAATCCCCAGGCGTTTTTCTCCGCTTCCACTAATTTCGACGGCGAGCGTCTGCAAAATATTATCGATGCCTCTTTTGTCTATTATCTCTATATTCGTATCTAAGTGATGGCATTTAAATAAATGATAGCATACATGAGCGTCATCACTACCTTCCACTAAGAGACGATTAATCAGTACATCTCTTCGAATCAAACTCTCGTTCATGCTTTAGCGCACCTCGATTTGTTCACGAGTAACAATTGCCAGGGTATCTTCATTAAATATTGTTGGGAGGACGGTTCCCTTTTTGCTTTCTAAGCGAATAAGAACCCCTGCTTCTTTTTCATTTTCTTGGGACGCTTTTTGGAAAGATTCGATGCAGTCCCAGCTATGGGATGTAGCAAAAACCTGGACATTTAAACGTCGAGCTAACTCGAAAATGAGACGCCATAAATCTAATTGTACCGAATAATGCAGACCATTTTCGATCTCGTCTATAAGTAGGAGACCATTTTTGGCGTTTACTAAAGCCAATGCAATGCCAAGCATGCGTTGCATTCCATCACCCAAACTGCGAATAGGGAGTGGCTCATCTATGTCAATGACTTTGATAATAGTAGTACGCTCTCTTGGAGAGGTGGGATCTCCAACGACGCTTATGTCTTCTACGCCTGGCGCAATAATACGCAATGCATTTAGAACCTCTTTTTCCTGAGGAGTCAATGCTATGCTATCCCATAACGCTCCAATTTCTCGTTTAGCCAGTCCATTTGCGTCTATAAAAAAACAATCCACCTCCTTAACATCTTGTCTAAATGATCTTGTTACGCCGCCTCCTTCTAAAGGAAAGCTGTATTCTCTTTGCTCCCCCAATTGTGTAGTGAAGCGAGGCGTAGAGGTTTCAGCCAGACTGATATCATCTTCAAAAAGAGTCTTTTGCAAAACTGCAATACCTTCTCCGTTGGCTACTCTACTGAACCATTGTATATTAATCTGAAGAGTGTCTCTTGGAGATTTTAGAGGACCTATTGTTATAGGATCTACAGGCGCTTTTATGTCTTTTCTTCCATAAAACAGGTATTTTGCGGCATTAAGTGCTTCCTCGATATTTAAGCTACTAGCCAGCTTGTTATTTCTTGGACTTTCATCGTGCGTGCCTAAAATCTGCCAGATTATGGCAGCAGAGCTGCGCCTTGCATAGATTTGTAGTGCATCTAATAGACTCGATTTGCCTACGTTATTCTTCCCGACAATAAGATTTACTCTGCCGAGGTGTTGGATTGTTAAATGCTGAAATGCTCGAAACCCATGAATTTCAAGAGAGTTCAATATTAAATTATGCATGGAAATATCCTCTCTCATTCAAGCAGTTTAGTACCCTTCTATAGTAGTTCGATTGGCTATCAAAACTATGGTATTGCTTCTGACAAGGCATGTTTTCTCGGCCTAAGAATAACACAAATAAGTTATACTGGCTATAATGAGCATTACATAGCCAGGGCTACTTCATTCTCAGCAAGCCTCTGGCTTGCGACCCCACTTTTCACAGGTAGTTTTTTTCTCTTTCCCTAGTTGTCGGGCAAGATCGCTCCACCCTTAAAGAGAAGAAGGTGCAGGAAGGAGCTTTTCGGGCGCAAACTGCGCTCGAAAAGCTCCTTCCTGCACGTAAGACCTGTTTGCTCATTGTTCAAGAGCTTAGTGAGGTTGTTCAATCTCTGTGTATATGCCGGGTTCTGCGGAGTCGCTGCGGCCAGCGGCATGGCGTTCAAACTCTTCCTCAAGATCCTGTAAGATCCGTTGTTCGGCCTCCGGGAAGGAGAGGCCTTGTTTACGCGCACACTCTATGACGCGAGGGAGATAAAGATGCGAGATGCGCTCGCGCTGCCAGGTGAGGTCGGGCATAGGCACCAGTTTGACTATACTGGTTGGATAAAAATCCTGGTCCATCAGGCCAGCGGCCAGGAGATTGGCGTACTCGCTCATGGCTCTGGGGACCGCCGGATTAACGGCAAAATCATCGCGGACACTGGATGCCATCAGTACGCCGGCCAGGCGAGCACCACGCATGACAGGTGCTGCGCAGGAACTCCGCTCGTACGCGTCAACGCCAACCTGCGTGCGCGTCTCTGGATCAGCTTTACTCCACATGCGGACGCGCAGGCTCATAGCCGAAACGCCAGCTAGAGTGGTACTGCCCAGATAGGTCTTAAAATCGAGTGCGAATGGCCAGGGAGCTTGGCCGCGCATCTCTGCTTCAAACAATGAATGAATAGTTCCGTCGGCGCAGGGAGGCATCAAACGGACATACGTCAGAGCCAGGCCATCGTGATCTGGATCGAAAAACAACAATGCCTGCTCAAAGATAGTTTCAATAATATGCCAGCGGCGGCTTGAATCGTCAGCGGTTGTCGCTGCCTGTTCTAGTACGCGACGGTAGAGATCGCGTGGTACGTCCCAGCGCCCTGGCACTGGACCAGGTTGAGCGTGCTGATAACCAGATTGAGTAGAAGAAGTACTTCCCGCTACCTGCACATTTGGCGACAACACATCTGCCAGCCGCTGCATATGGGCGGAGCGCGGAGCGGACACCCCGTTCAACCAGCGATAAACGGTAATATCGCTCACGCCCACAGCTTTAGCGACTCGCAATACTTCGGTGCGATCATTATGTAAAAGAGAGCTGAGAAGTGTAGAAAAAGGACCAGGATGCGTCTGGTGCGGTAGAGTAATCTCAAGTTCGTTTATGTCTATTTCGCTCTGATTAGACCACTCGTCAAGTGCGTCAGTACTCTCGTTTTGCTTCTCTGACAGCCCCGGTTGCGTCTTACTCAGACCAGATTCCACGCTTTTTTCCCGCGGAACGCGCTGTTTATGTGCTTTTCCCCGCTTCTTTTCTTCAGTCATGCCTGTTTTCCTTTCCCCTCCCTAAGTAGACGCTTCCAAAAACTGACAACGTTGCGATAGGCGGTAAAAATGGTCACTCCCTCGATTATAGCATATTATTTCAGTTTTTAATATCCTAATATCTGAATTTTTAACATGTTCTTTCTTTATATTACAAGAACAGATACGTAAAACTAAGAAAGATTTTTTGTCATACATAATTATTTACTTGTTATAAGCATGTCAAACACAATAGAAATGCCAGGTGCGTCTATGCCGCCATCACACGAAGAGCGCGTCAGATAGATAGTCATGAGGAAAAGTTGAGCAAGGAGACATACGATGTACAGCTTTGATTACGTCATCTTTTACATTGTAGCCGAGAAAGTCCTACATATGTTTACAAAACATTGTGTTTTCCGTAAAAAAAATGTTATACTTTCCCTATATTTAACCGTCTTAAAAGTCAATCTTATTGTACTGACTTGAAAGAGGCGTGTTTATTGAAATGTGTCTCTTCCTCGGTCCTGATGAGATTATCTTACAAACAAGCAGTGTAAACAGTAGCGACGTATCTTGTAGGAACAAACTTCTGCATTCAAAGTGAATGCAGCGGGAGTAACCGACCAACCCGATGGCAGGCTGGATCAGGCAGTTAATCCAGGTAAACGGATTAGAGCACCATTGAGCGGAAACGTGGCTTGTGGAGGATTTCTCTCTCCAGCCAGGGACTGAGCCGGCACCCCACAGTCCTCTGCCCTGTCAGGGCTACGCATGAGAACTATCTTATGTGGAGTTTTCGCCCCGAGCAAAGTGGGTACCAATTGCAAACATTTCACGAAGCAGCAGGACAGCAAAGAGAGGCGGGATGTATCATGGCGATTGAAAATCCTGTGCATATCAACGAAAGTGGCTTACCCCTTAACGCCATTGCATGGCTCGAAAACCATCACCGCAGCAAACTCCCAGAACGTACACATATGATTCGCGAGCTTAACCTGGAGCCTGGTAGTTGTCTCGTAGACGCAGGCTGTGGGCCAGGTCTTTGGACTCCACTCCTGGCCGAAGCGCTTGGTCTCCAGGGTCATATCATTGGAGTGGACGTTTCAGCCGAAGCTCTTGTAACGGCCCGGCAGCGCAGCATTGGGCAGTGGTACGAAACCCAGGTTTCTTACAAACAGAGTTCTATGGAGCTTCTGCCGGTGAACTGTGGTTCAGTGCAGACAATCTTCAGCGCCAACGTCAGTCAATATCTTTCCTCACCGATAGAGACCTTCGCAGCGCTGGGTCGCTACCTGACGCCTGGTAAACGTCTGGTGGTCAAAGATATCGATTTCAGTACTATGAAGTTTTATAACGT
The DNA here is from genome assembly GCA_034437695.1 of Ktedonobacteraceae bacterium. GTDB lineage: Bacteria > Chloroflexota > Ktedonobacteria > Ktedonobacterales > Ktedonobacteraceae > Paraktedonobacter. The sequence continues at coordinate 8,732 of DAOTTJ010000221.1, read as the reverse complement.
TGAGCGTCCCGTGCAAGCTCGCGTCTTTCAAGCGCGGAAGCGCTGGGAACAGCAGAGGGTACGGGCAGGGTTTGCCTTTGAAGATAGCTGGATTGGTTCAAAACTCGCCGCCTACCTGCGCCAGGCGGGTTACCAGCAGATCGAGGAAAAGCGATATAAAATCGTGCGCCGTGCTCCTCTGACGGCCGATTTTCGTATGTACATTCAGGGGATTGCCGAATGGTTTGTGTGCGAAGACGCGCCTTTCTTGAGCAAAGCTGACCGCACACGCTGGCTACGTCGTTTTAGCGATGGGCAGAACTGTATACTTGATCAAGCTTCTTTTGCTTATGAAGAGACCGAGTTCCTGGTTTCTGGCATCTGGCCTGGCCATCCTTCATTGCAATACTTCGATATGCATATTGCGCTCCCAGAACCCGAACCGTGCAGTAGTTGCTAGCATTACCTTGCCATAGTCGCTCTAGAGAGAGGGAGACAGAACTACCTCTCCGTATGCTCGGAGAGTCTACCTCTGTTCGCAACTCTGTCTCAATTCGTCCGATTATGCGGGGAAAATGAGAATAAGGGGGACCTCTTCCCTCTTATTCTCTCAGGCGTAAAATAGGTGTTACAGTGGACTGAATGAAGGACAAACTCCGTACAATCGTATAGCTTTCAGGGAAGAAGATCTCTTGTGCAGAGGCACAATCTATCCCCATCAGCGTGGACTTAGCAGAGGAACATCCTTTGCACTCCTGCTTCACTTCATGCCTATTAGTGCTCTATCAAGCTTTCTGTGACGTGTCGCCTGCGGCGACGAAGAGGGGGGAAGGAAGGCTGGGGCGCAGCTCCAGACTCCAGTCAAGGGGGTGTACCTCTTGTATCCCTGCTGGTCCAGGACTATTTAATGCTCCGCAAGCTTCTGTCTTGCGACCCCACTCCCAGAGTTTTGGGATCGGGTTGCGAGCGTGGAGGCCGAGGCTTCCACACTCGCAACCCGATCCATTGTTCAGGGGGAGGGCCACACGTCGAGCATCACATAGCCCTGCTGCTGTTAAGTGAAGGGTAACAGAGCACTTATGAGTATATCCCGTAGTTTTTCCTTGATTGTATAGTTAGCCTATCTTACTCAGTGTATCCGCAACCAGGGCGATTGCTGTGTCGCCAGCAATGGTCTGCAACTGATTGTATAAACGTCCCATACGTTCCATGCGCACTGTAATGAACTCGTGCTTTGACATACCGCTACTCAGTCCTCCCATACCACGTTGAGCCGCTTCATATTCCATACTGATCTGCGATAAGAGTCGCGCAACTTCACTTCCTTGCTCACCAACTTTCTGCATGGTCCCTCTCCTTTACGTGTCTGATTGCGAACACTACTTATGCAAGAAATACAATACATTAGCATCGTGCCTGTAAACACAAGTCGGATTGTATCTCAGCGATGTGTGACAATGTTTACAACATGTTTGAACAACCGGCAACTGAGATATTCATAGTATGCATGATAATAGATATTCTTGTCTAGTGATTATCGGCCTTTTTCAATCCAATTTGTTCTTTTCCGACAATCTTTATTATTTTTTAATATCTTTGTCTTAAGTATATTCAATCATGAGAAAAGGCATCGGAAGTTTTAAGATAATAAGCAATTAAGCGGTGTAAATAGACTTGAGAGACGAAGGAGAGGTCCTTCCTGGGAAGGTTGTGCGGTTTCTCAACAGGGGCCTCTGCTGAGCTGTTACATCTCTGGCGGCTTGTAAATAGCAAAAAACAGGCAACCCATGAGCAAGGTTGCCTGTTTGACTGTGCAAGGGGTGCTTAGTTGCGTAACGCCTTGCCCGACATGAGGATGGATTGGATGCGATCCTGGGTCTTCTCCATGCCGCAGAGTTTGAGAAATGCTTCGCGTTCCAGGTCGAGCACCTGCTGCTCGCTCAATGGTGTGATCGGTGAGCATTCGCCACCTGTCAAGACGCGGGCCAGTTCGCCGCCAACGACTGCATCGTGTGAGCTGATCTTCTGCAATTGCAGCAGGCCATCGATCTGCTGTTCCAGCACCAGGCGAGCGCCTGCGCCCGGTAAGAGCAGCATGGGAGGTGCAGGCGTCTGCCATTGGCCTGACTCGTGGGCCTCTGCCAGGCGCAGGGCGTCGGCTTTAGCGTCACGCAACACCAGGTCGCGATTGACCGTAATGGCGTCAGTTTTGCGCAAGAAGCGCAAACCCTGTGCTTCCGCCGCGCTGGTTGAGACGGTAGCAACGGCGATAGTCTCAAAGGCTTTGCGCGACGGGGTGAATGAGCCACCGGTTTTGCCCGCCTGCTGATCGCTCAAGCTGGCTCCATGGCGCAGTAGAAGCTCTTTACAGCCGCCTCCGCCTGGTATCAGGCCGACGCCGACCTCAACGAGGCCGATATATGATTCAGCGTGTGCGCGTACATGGTGACCGTGGAGGATGACTTCGCACCCTCCGCCAAGCGCACGACCGGCAGGGGCAATGACGACGGGAATCGGACTGTATTTAAGCTTTTGATGCACTTGTTGAAGCTCGTTGATGGCGTCTTCGATCAATTTCCACTCGCCCTGCCTGGCTCCCATCAAGATCATAAACAGGTTGGCTCCTGCGGAAAAATCGGGCGCGTCGTTGTTGATGACCAGTGCACGAAAATGTCGTTGACCCTCTTCGGCGGCGTAGCGCATCATTTGCATAATATCGGCATCGATGGCATTCATCTTGGTGTGAAACTCGATGCAACCGATGCCGTCGCCGATATCGATCAGCGAAGCCGAGTCGTTCTCTTTCACGACTTTGCCAGTAGACTTTGCGCCGGCCAGCGAGACGGCCCCGGCGGGCGCTGGGATCGGTCGATAGCTATTGGTGTGAAAATCAAAGTACTGCCGCTGACCTGGCTGGCCGACATAGAACGTCCCCTGACCTCGGGTCTGCACGCGCTGCACCAGCTCGGGCAACGCCAGATCAGTTCCGCGAGCTTTGAGCACCTTCTCCAGGAGGGCCGGACGCTGCAAGAGCACGTCCCAGACCTCGAAACTGCCCATTGCAAAATTGAAGCCCCAGCGCATCGCCTCATCGACTGTAACGATGCTCTCGGCGATCTCAGGGGCCAGCGTGGCCGCGTAGAAGAGCGAATCGGCGGTCGTCTCCTGCGCCAGGTGGCTGGCGCGATCGTCGCCGTCCAGCACGGCTACCATCTTCTCGGTCGAGTCGTCATAGTTGCGGGCCTCGCCAAGCGAGGCAAAACGATGCTTAGGCTGCGGCTCGTACTCCAGCGTTTTTACATTCAACTCCAGAATAGTCGAGGAGCCGTCAGCTTCTTTGATCTTTTTATAAAAGCCCTGGCCGGTCTTGTCGCCCAGCCAACCACGGCTCAGAATCTCGCGCACGACATCTGGCAGACGAAAGACTTCGCGCTCGGGATCATCGGGCGCGTTGGCGTACAGATTGTCGGCCACGTGGGCCAGTGTATCGAGACCAGAGAGGTCAGCCGTGCGAAAGACCGCCGACCGGGGTCGACCCATCGCCTGGCCGAGAATAGTATCGACCTCGCTGACCGTGTAGTCCTCGCTGAGCGCACGTTGCATGGTCGAGAGGAACCCGTAGACGCCGATGCGGTTGCCGACAAAGTTTGGTGTATCCTTGCCGATGACCACGCCTTTGCCGAGCACCTCGGTACTAAATTCGCGCATAAACGTGAGCAGAGCTGGATCGGTATCAACGTCGGGTACAAGTTCAAGTAAACGCATGTAGCGCACTGGATTAAAGAAGTGAGTAATCAGAAAGTTGCGGCGAAACTGCTCGCTTCGGCCCTCGCTCAGGAGATACGCGGGCAGCCCCGAAGTATTGGAAGAGACTATCGTCCCCGGTTGCAGGATGGTTTCGAGCCGTGCATAGAGCTGGTGTTTGATGTCCACGCGTTCGACGACGGCCTCGATAATCCAATCCACGTCTGCGAGATCGGACAGATTGTCCTCGATATTTCCCGGCGTGACCAGAGCTGCGGCCTTTTGTGCATAGAAGGGAGCTGGTTTAGCTTTGAGGGCCTTTTCCAGACCCTGCCGGGCGATTTTGCTGCGGTCGTTGCCTGCGTCCGCCGGGACTATATCGAGCAGCAGACTGGGGATGCCAACGTTGGCGAAGTGGGCCGCGATGGCGGCTCCCATCACGCCAGCGCCCAGGACGGCGGCTTTGCGCACACGATACTCTGTCATAGCTAGCCAATCCTCTCGATGATCGTGGCAAGACCCTGTCCACCGCCGACACAGAGAGTCGCCAGACCAAGTGTCTTGTTAGCGGTTTGCAGGTCGTTGACCAGCGTAGCGATCAGACGTGCGCCAGTGCAGCCCAGCGGATGACCCAGTGCAATCGCGCCGCCGTGCGGGTTCAGCTTCTCTTGATCGATGCCCAACTCTTTGACGACGGCGAGCGATTGCGCCGCAAAGGCCTCGTTCAGTTCGATGAGATCGATATTCTCAAGCTGCATGCCCGCACGTTGAAGTGCTTTCTTGATAGCAGGCACGGGACCGATCCCCATGACATCCGGGCGTACCCCGGCTACCGCCATAGTAACTACGCGAGCAAGCGGCGTAATTCCCAACTCGTGGGCCTTCTCAGCCGACATCACTATCACCGCTGCGGCACCATCGTTGAGCGGACTAGAGTTGCCTGCTGTCACGCTGCCGCCTTTGATGAAGGCAGGCTCCAGACTGGCCAGACGTGCCAGCGAGGTATCGCGGCGTGGTCCCTCATCGGTATCCATCACGCGGCCATCGGGCAATTTTACCGGCACAATCTCGCGTTCGAAAATGCCCTGGTCGATAGCTGCAAGCGCTCGCTGGTGGCTGCGCAGCGCAAACTCGTCCTGTTCTGCGCGGCTGATCTGGTACTCGCGGGCAAGGTTCTCGGCGGTCATGCCCATCGGAATATAGCTGGCCAGACCGTAGGTCAGCTCGCAGGGAGGGTATGGCGAGCTATAGGTTTCGCCTGAGTGCGTGGGAAGCAGGCGTGGATTAAAGCTCGGGTTAAAGCCGCCCATCGGCACGCGCGACATACTCTCGATGCCACCCGCAATAAACACATCGCCCAGACCCAGCATCACGTTCTGGGCCGCCATATTAAACGCCTGTAAGCTTGATGCGCAAAAGCGATTGACCGTCACGCCGCCGACGGTTTCGGGCAGATTCGCCAGGGGGACGACCAGTCGAGCCAGGTTCATACCCTGTTCGCCTTCGGGGAAGGCGCAGCCTAGAATCAGGTCTTCGATCAGAGCCAGGTCAAGATTAGGGACGCGCTCAACCGCTGCTCTGACAGCCACCGCAGCCAGGTCGTCGGCCCGCATATCTTTTAAAGAGCCTTTATTGGCCCGCCCGATCGGTGTGCGTACAGCACTGACAATAACTGCTTCTGTCATGGAATACTCCTTTGATTTGTCTTGCTGGCCCGCTTTCCCCTGAGATCTGCTATGAGCCATCCCTGATTTTGTAAAACCAGGACAAACATCCTGCTTGTGTTGCCGGTCGCCGCAGGCGACCGGCAACACAAGCAAAAAAGGTTTTTCGGGGGCGCAGCCCCTGAACCTCCAGCCAAAGGACTGCCGTCCTCTGCACTCCTGCTGTGTTTCGCTGACCACACAGCAGGAACATCTGGGATGACTCATAATTCAGAGAAAAGTCGATAAGAACTAGAGAGGATAGCCCTGTTTCTCGACAATCAGCGCCGCCAGTTCGCGCTGGAGAGCGACCCCATTCAGCACATAGTCGCCGAGGTAGGTTCGTACCAGCGTCAATTCCTGCTCAACGCGCTCGGCTTCATTGTTGGTCATAATCAACTGGTCCAGGTTGAGGCGAATACGCGAGAAGGCCAGCCAGGTGGCGAGCTGGGCTAGCTGGACATGGACGCCGCTCGTGCTGTCGCCGCGGCGCACCGACTGCGTGGCACGCGCCAGCGCACTATCGATCCCGTAGATCTCGATCAGCAGATTGGCCAGGTACCCGATAAACTCCTCTTCGTTCTCCAAGCCCTGCATATACTTGAGAGCAACCTGCATAGAGGTGTAGATCGTCACATCTTTGGCTCGCTCAAGTGCGTTGACCGCCTCGCGCAGTTCAGCCGGGATAGTTGCACCGGCAAAATCGGGGGCCTGTCCCGACTTGATCCGTTCCTCTACCTGTGGGTAAAGGGCCAGCAGGGGGACTTTGCCGGCCAGCGCTCGCTTAAACAGCGTACCTGAGGCTACCAGGCGGTTAATCTCGTTGGTGCCTTCAAAGATGCGCTGGATGCGTGCATCGCGATAGGCTTTCTCGATAGGATATTCGTGCATAAACCCGTACCCACCGAAGATCTGCACCCCTTCATCGACCGCCATAGCCAGGACTTCGCTGCCATGAACTTTGGCCAGCGACGCCTCAACCGTGTACTCCTCGATGGCTTTAAAGGCATCTTCGGTGCTGCCTGCGCTGCGGCGGGCGTTCTCAATATTGGCTGCGGTGCGGAAGGTCGCGCTCTCAGCCGCGTAGGTTTCGGCGGCTATGCGGGCCAGTTTCTTCTTGATCATGCCAAATTCGTGAAGAAACTTTCCAAAAGCCTTGCGCTCAGTTGTATAGGTAGCTGCGTACCCTAGCGCCGAACGTGATCCGCCTGTCGCACCGGCTCCCAGTTTCAGGCGTCCGATGTTCAAGATATTAAACGCGATCTTATAGCCTTTGTGAATCTCGCCGAGCAGATTTTCGACTGGCACCTTCACATCCTGGAAAATCACCTGGCGTGTGGAAGAGCCTTTGATGCCCATCTTGTTCTCTTCTGCGCCTGTGGAGAGACCTTCCCAGGTCGCCTCGACGATAAACGCCGAGGGGCGATTGCCGTCGATCCGGGCAAAGGCCACCATCACATCGGCGAAACCGGCGTTGGAGATCCACTGTTTTGTGCCATTGAGAAGATAGTGTGTGCCGTCCTCGGAGAGCTTCGCGGTAGTCGAAAGGTTCATCGCGTCCGAGCCGACGCCTGGTTCGGTCAGAGCATAGGCCGCGATCCACTCGCCTGTGGCCAGGCGTGGCAGGTATTGCTCTTTCTGCGCCTCGTTGCCATAAAAGACGATCGGCAGCGTGCCAATCGTCGTATGTGCGCCAAACGCGACGCTAAAGGAAGCCTCGTTGAGATGTGAAGCGACGACTGCGCTGGTAAGCAGGCCAAGTTCTGCGCCGCCGTATGCTTCTGGTACGTCGATACTGAGCAGGCCCTGTTCGCCAGCCTTTTTGACCAGGCCCGGCATCAGACCTGGCTCCTGGCGGTCGATTGCTTCTACATTGGGCAGGACCTCGCGCTTAATAAAAGTCTCTGCCGATTCTGCAATCCAGCGTTGCTCCTCGTCCTGTTGCTCCAGGGTAAAGATACGCTCGGCGCTTTCGCTGACCGGCGTAGTCAGAAAAGCTGTGCCTGCTTCGGTTGGCGTTATGCTCGTTGACATTCTTGATTGCTCCTTTTCAGACGAGAAATGTTACACATTCGCTGATGGGTCAAAGATCTGCCTCACCTCGCGACGCAATACTTTGCCGACCAACGATTTGGGTAAATTTTCGCGAAATTCGATGACCCTGGGAACCTTATAGGGAGTCAATTCGCTTTTGCAGTGGGCGATAATGCTGGCCCGCGTTTCGTCGGAGACACTAAAGCCAGGCTTCAGCACAATGGCTGCGGCGACATTTTCGCCGCGATAGTCGTCTGGCACGCCAACTACAGCGGCCTCCAGGACCGCTGCGTGTCGATAGAGCACCTCTTCTACTTCGCGTGGATAGACATTAAAACCGCTGGCGACTATCAGGTCTTTGCTGCGATCGGCGACATAGAAGTACCCTTTTTCGTCCATGTAGCCGAGATCGCCCGTATGCATCCAACCGTCGTGAAAAATGGCTGCCGTTTCCTGTTCGCGTTGCCAGTAGCCCTGCATCACGTTTGGTCCTTTAAGCATAATCTCGCCAATTGCGCCTGGTGGCAGGAAATTTCCCGTCTCGCCGTCCATAATCGCGGCATCGATATTGGGCAGGGGCAGGCCGATACTGCCATTGACGCAGTTTTCATCCAATGGATTGCAGTGAGTAACCGGGGCAGCTTCGCTCAGACCGTAGCCCTCGACCAGCTTGCCGCCGCTCATGCGCTCAAAATCTTCCTGTGTTTTCGCGGGCAAAGGAGCTGCGCCGCTGATACAGAACTTGATTGAACTCAACTGCTCTGTACGTGAGCCGACCTCGCGCATAATCGCCAGGTACATAGTTGGGATGCCGGGAAAGACCGAGGGATGATAGCGTGTTATCGTCTTGACTACCTCTTTCGCCGAGAACTTGGGCAGCAGGACCATTGTAGCCCCGGCGTAGATAGCAAGGTTCATGCCAACGGTCAGTCCATACGAATGGAAAAATGGTGCCACGCACAGGCCTACGCCCTCACCATCATGCAAGCGGGGCGTCCAATGGCGCGTCTGAAGGGCATTTGCTAACAGATTGCGGTGGGTCAGCATCGCGCCCTTTGAAAGACCAGTCGTTCCACCAGTATACTGAAGAACCGCGAGTTCGTCTCCCCCGGCCACAGTAGGCAGAGCAGTAACCTGAGCCTTGCTCTGAGTGCGCAGTAAGGTAGCGAAGTCGGACAGCACCGGATCGTTGTCTAGCTCCCGCGTAGTCAGACGTGGCTGTGCAACCTTTGCTTTGCGCTGGCTGAGAGGATAAAGCAGACGCAAAACAGG
>DAOTTJ010000220.1:0-8542 GCA_034437695.1 Ktedonobacteraceae bacterium | reverse complement strand
AGAGAATGGGCAGATGATGCTCAGCGTTATCTACGTATCGCCGTGTCTGGTCAGAGCGATAGACCCGCAGTCGAACTGACCGCAGAAACCGAACGGGCGCTCGGCTGGCTGGAGGATATGCATCCTCAGTCCTTTGTCGGGACTGAATCGCGTTTTCTGTTCATTGTGCAATTGTTGCAAGATATTGTCGAGCAAAGTACGGAAGATCCCGCCGAGCGTCTGGCTGTGTTGGAACGGCAGCGTGCTGCGCTTGATGCTCAAATTGAACAGATTCGCCAGACCGGGCGTGTGGAGCAGGTCTATACCTCAACCCAGGTGCGTGAGCGCTTCTTTGAGGCATCGCAGATAGCTCGTCAGCTTTTACGCGATTTTCGTCTGGTGGAGGAGCGTTTTCGAGAGATTGCTCGCTCGATTCAGGCTGGTCAACTCCAGCCAGGGATGCGTAAGGGACGATTGCTAGAGTTTGTGCTCGATGCAGATGAGGAACTCAAGGCTTCTGACCAGGGCAAGAGCTTTTATGGTTTCTGGGACTTTCTGATGTCTCCTTCACGAGGAGAGGGGCTGAAAGAGGTACTAGCGAGACTGACCGAGTTGGATGAGTTACGTGCTCCTTTGGAGGGAGATCAGTTGCTTCTCCATCTGCCTGGCTATCTGATTGGAGCAGGCGAAAAAATTGTCCATTCCAATGCACGCCTGGCGGAACAACTACGCCGCCTTCTTGATGAACAGATTCTAGCAGAGAACCGCCGCGTTCAGGAACTCATCCAGGAGATCAAACAGATTGCGCTGCGACACCTTCAGGAGGACGAGGAACAGGAGAGGGTGTTGGAATTGGAGAGTGTTCCTGAGACACACCTGCTTATGGAACGCGAGTTATGGGAGCCACCCAGGATGCAAACGTTTCGTGAGCAGCCAGTAGCAGTGCAAGAAGGAGATGTCCAAGATATAGACTTCTCCAGCCTCTATCAGCAATTTGTGGTTGATGAACTGTTGTTGCGTCAGCGCATTGACTCCCTCCTCGAAAGAAAACCTCAGGTTCGTCTCTCTGAAGTTCTCACTACCTACCCGGCGGAGAAAGGTCTGGCCGAGGTGCTGACCTACTGTGTACTGGCCGCACGCGATCCCCGTCATCTAATTGATGTTGAGGCGAGCGAGGAAATCACTTTTTCGAGCGTCGATCGAGAAAACCTGCTTCAAGAGCGTTTGCTGATCGTGCCATGCATTTCGTACCGAAGGAGCGCCACCTATGCGGAATAATCTGATCGCGCCTTTCGCCCCTGCTATCATCCGTCTCCTGCAAGGCCCGCTCTATAGTGACGAACAAATGGCCTGGAAATCGCTCGTGCAGTATTACGACCAAGCCCGCCAGTATTGTGCGCAGATTGGTCTGGAACTCTTGCTCTACGAAGAGGAGGGCTATGCGTATCTCCGTCAGCCAGAGTGGGAGGATGAGGAAGGCAAGGTTATCGTCTTGCCTCGACTGACCCGTCGTTTGCCGCTCAGTCGGGATATGTCGCTGCTCTGTGTGCTTTTGCGTGAACAACTCCTGCTTTTCGAGACCGGGAGCCTGGGAGGAACAGCCTGCCTGCTCTCCCGCGAGCACATCCACGAACTCCTCTTACAGGTGCTCCCTGAGCGTCACAATGAACTCCTTGTACACAAACGTATCGATGCGCTGATTGAGAAAGTTGTAGAACTGGGCTTTTTGCGCAAAATGACGCAGTTGGACCAGGACTACTTCGAGGTGCGCCCGATTCTCAAAGCCAAAATCAATGCTGACCAGTTGGGAGAGTTGAAAGAGAGGATGACAAAGCATGGTCTTGCTGAGCAATGAACCACTTTGGGCCGACATTCGTTCAGAAGCGGCGGGCTTTCGCCTGCAATACTTGGAGGTGTTCAACTGGGGTACCTTTCACCGTCAGGTTTGGTCAATGACACCCAGAGGTGGAACCGCTCTCCTGACGGGAGCCAACGGATCGGGAAAATCGACACTGATTGATGCGTTGCTGACGTTGCTGGTTCCTTCTCAACGGCGCAGCTATAATCTCGCCTCTGGTTCAGAAAAAGCACGTGAACGCGATGAACGCTCGTACGTGCTGGGTGCATGGGGGAAACAGAAAGATGCGGAGAACCACGGCTCGAAGGCTCACTATCTGCGCCAGCCAGGCACCCACTCAGTGCTGCTGGCCTCCTTTGCCAACGGCAGCACCAACCAGACAGTGACAGTCGCTCAGGTGCTCTGGATTGAGGACACTGTGCGGAAGCTTTTCGTGGTTGCGCCACTGCCCCTGACCATTGAGAACCACTTTCGCTTGCAAGGTTCACCAACCGATCTGCGCAAACACCTCAAAGAGTGCGGTGCCGAGGTCTTCAGCGAATTCGCCGTCTACAGTCGTCGTTTTCGCCAGTTGATGGGTTTTCGTTCGGAGAAGGCACTGGACCTTTTTAATCAGATCGTTTCCATCAAAGAGATTGGCGGTCTCAACGATTTTGTACGCGAGCATATGCTGGAAAAGACGGATATTCAGACTCGCATTAAGCAACTGCGCGAGAACTTCGAGAATTTGACTCGCGCCCATGACGCCATCCAGAGGGCCGAGCATCAGTTGATTATCCTGGAACCGCTGATGCAGGAGATGCAGCGATATGATGAGCAGCAAAGCCGCATTGAAGAAACCAATCGTAGTACAGAATTGCTCCAGGTGTATATCGCTAGTCAACGGATGCTTCTAGCGCAACACGTTATCGTCCAGGCCAAGCAACGTCTGATCCAAGAGCAGGCGAGCGAGGAAGTACAACGTATCGAACTAGCAAAGCTCCAGGACGAGCAAGTGAATCTCAGAGTTGCGCTTGCGCAAGATGATGCTGGCCAACAGATCGAGCTTCTCCGCCGGGAGATTGACAATCAGAAGCAGCGCAAGGACGAACGACAGAGGCAAGCCAACAGATACAGCGATCTGGCCCGTCATGCTGGCCTGGAACCTTACAGCGACAAAGAGACCTTTTATCGCATGCGTCAGATAGCTGAACTGCGCATCGCTGAGACTGAGCAGGATTTGAAAAAGTGGCGAAGCGAGCGTGATACCATCGTTCAGCAAGATAGAAAGCTGAAAGAGAACGGCCAAGACATTGAAAGGGAACTTTCTTCGCTCAAAAAACGTACCAATCAGATCCCGGCTGAGGATATTATCATCCGCCGAGGTCTGTTGGATGCTCTGGATCTGAAGGAGAGCGATCTGCCTTTCGTCGGCGAACTGCTAAGGGTACGTCAGAGCGAACAACACTGGGAACCAGCGATCGAGCGGCTCCTGCGTGGGTTCGGTCGTCAGTTGCTCGTCCCCGAAAGCTGGTATTCCCAGGTGAGTATGTATGTGAACCAGACGAATCTGGCGGGCCGTCTGGTCTACCATCGCGTCCATTCCACGCGTACTCCACGTCACGACGGCTATCTGGAGCAGAACGCGCTTTTCCACAAACTGGAAGTCCGGCCAGAGACCGCGTTTACGGGTTGGCTGACTGCTGAACTGATCGATGGCTTCAATTATCTCTGCTGCGAAACCCTGGCCGAATTTCAGCGAGCCAATCGAGCACTCACGCAGAATGGTCAGGTGCGTCATGGTCAACAGCGTCACGAAAAGGACGACCGTTACCCTCTGGGCGATCGGCGGCGGTACGTGCTCGGCTGGAGTAACCAAGAGAAAATCAAAGCGCTGGAACTGGAACTCCAAGAGGTACGAAAGCAGCAGGAGCAGGTACAGAGTCAGGTGAAACAGATTGAGGCTCGCAGTGATGCGGCGCAGACCCGGATGAGTGTGCTCCAGATGCTACGTGCTGTCGAGAACTTTGAGCAGATCGATTGGCAGATGGTGGCACTGAGATTGGAGGAGTCACGCCGTCAACTGCGCGAGTTGGAGGAGAAGAGCCAGCATCTGGACACGTTGCGCAAACAGCTAGAAAAGGTGAGCCAAGACTCTCAGACACTCCAGGAAACCAACTCGCATACAGTGGGGAACATTCGCGATCTGCGTCGACAGATCAAAGAAGCGGAGGAGATTATTACCCAATGCGCATCTTCCCTGGAAAACGAGATCCTGATCCGCGAAGAAGCGACACTCGGGCGCATTGAGCGCGACCTCAGAGAGTCTCAACGACGCGAGAAAGAACTGATTCTCACCCTCCAGAACATAGACGAAGCGCGAGAGCGCCTGCGTCAGCTCTATCACAATCGCTCGCAAACGTTTCAGGCAAATCAGCGCATCCTCGGAGAGAAGATTGTCAATGGCATGCGCGATTTTCGTCAGACCAATCCCGTCTACGAACAGGAGATGGATACACGCCTGGAAGCTATAGGAGAATATCGCCGGGCATTCGAACAGGTGCGCCACGACGATCTGCCACGTCATAAGCGTCGCTTCAAAGATCTGCTCAATGAGAAAGTTATCACTGATATTGGCAGCTTCAAGGCCGCACTGGATATGCAAGAGGGCGAGATCCGCCGGAGCATCGCACGCTTGAATGGTTCACTTGGTTCGATCGGCTATACCGATTCCACCTTTATCCAGTTAGTCTGCGAGCGATCTCGCGACACTCGATTGAAGGAGTTCCGCGATCTGCTGCGTGCCTGTCTTCCCGATGTGGGCAAGGCACGCACAGCGGAGGACAACGAAACCAGCTTTCGGTCTCTTCGCTCTCTCCTCAAGCGCTTCGAGGACGATGCTCGCTGGACCAATCTGGTCACCGATGTACGGAATTGGCTCGATTTTTCTGCCGAAGAGCTATTTCGCGAGACAGGAGAGCAAAAAAACTACTATACCGACTCTTCGGGCAAATCTGGAGGACAAAAAGTCAAGCTGGCCTATACCATCCTGGCCTCAGCGATCGCCTATCAGTACGGACTCGACCAGGAATCCGGACGTGAGCACACCTTCCGCTTTGTCGCGGTGGATGAAGCCTTCAGCAAGTCGGACGCACAGAATGCACGCTACGCGATGGAACTCTTTCGCCAGCTTGATCTCCAAGTGCTGGTGGTGACTCCCCTGGACAAGATCCATGTTGCTGAGCCTTTTATTAGTGCCTGTCATTTTGTGGTCAACAATGTCGACGAGAACGATTCGCATGTCGTCACGCTCTCCTTCGCCGACTACCTGGCTCGGAAAGAAGTCTGGCAGGCGAGTGAAAACCAGGAGAAAGAGGCTCACAGATGATTGCCCCTGCCGAGATCAAACGCAAGGCCGAACGGTATTACCTGCCTTTTCTTCAGAGCTGGTTGCGCGGTGAGGCGTTTCAGCCGATCTCCTGGCCTGCTGGTCGCCCCGCCAATGACTTTGCAGTCCTGCGCTTAGAAATTCAGGCTTTGCAGGTTGGGGAGAAAAGCGTACAGAAAGCTGGCTACCGGCTCGAATATCAAGCCAGCCAGACCCGCACTTTTGGCAAGCAGACCCTCCCCATACGTATCTGGCTTGACACCCCCGAGGATCTCCTCGAAGTGGTGAGCAAAACAGAGGAATGGATCTGCTTTTGCCAGGATGTGGAGTTGCTGCGTGCTCAGGTTCCCGAACTGACAGACTGGGTCGAGAAAGCCCCTCAGAAGTTCATCGCTCAGCACACCATCTGGCAAGAACTGCTGCTGGTTTGCCGCTACTTTCGCGATCACCCGCGACCCGGCCTGTATATCCGCGAACTCCCGATCAATGTCCATACCAAATTTATCGAGCAGCACCAGGGAATTGTACGTGAACTGCTCGATCACGTGATCCCGCCGACCATACTCGGACCGCGAGAAGAGCGTTTTGAGCAACGCTACGGTCTGCGTGAAGACGAAAACCAGGTGCGGGTGCGCTTCCTCGCTGGGCAACTGGAGGAACGCTACCGTCTCCCTTGCGATAACCTCAGCCTCTCTTGTTCGCACCTGGCTCGCCTGGATTTCAGTGGGCAGATCTGCTTGATCACCGAGAATAAGATGAACTTCCTGACGCTTCCTGCTTTGGAGAACGCCATCGCCATCTTTGGCGGCGGCTTTCAGGTCGGCAATCTGGCTGCTCTCCCCTGGCTGGCCGCCTGCCCGATTGTCTATTGGGGAGACCTTGATGCTCATGGCTTTCAGATCCTTTCCCAACTCCGCGCTATCTTTCCTCATGTGATCTCGCTCATGATGGATCAGGCCACCTTTGACGCTTTCTCTCTCTTCAGTGTTCGCAGCACGCCTTTCCGTATCCAACGGTTGCCCAACCTTACGGAGGCGGAGCACCACCTTTTCCTATACCTGGCTCTGACTACCACTCGTCTGGAGCAGGAGCACATTCGTCAGCCTTATGCGCTTGAGCAGATCCATCGTTGTATCAAGAGTCTGCGGCTGGAATAGGAGAAGCGTCCATGACCGCACAACGTGCACTGGACGCCTATCTCCAGGATCAGATTGGCAGAAACCGGAGTCTCAAAAGACCACTCTGGGACTCTTCGTCACGGAAGAAGCAGAGATCCAGGGCATAAATGTATTGTAGAATCGCATAAAAACGGTTACATTACTCTAAGAGAAGTCGTATTCTGTCCAGAAAGAGAGCATTCAAAGAGCTTCGCATTTTTCATTGTGTGTGGTAAGAACAACAGATGTATTTCTCAAGGAACCTGGAAAGATGCAAGTACAGACACCTATTCAGATTTTTTGCAGCTATGCACGCAACGATGAGGTCTGGTGCCAGGAGTTAGAGGCGCACTTGAGCATGTCGATTCGACAGGGTCTCTTTACCTTCTGGCACCAGCGCCTCATCTCTCCTGGAGAGAACAGACAACAGGTCGTCGATGCACACCTGGAAACCGCCAATATCATTCTCTTATTCATCAGTGCTGATTTTCTTGCCTCCGAGTACTGTTATAGTACAGAAATGCAACGTGCTCTGGAGCGTCACCAGAAAAATGAAGCACGAGTGATTCCGATCTTAACTCGTGATGTCGATTGGGAACAGGCTCCTTTTGCTCGTCTGAGCGTCCTCCCAACGAATGCAACACCTCTCGCTTTGTGGGAGAATAAAGATGTCGCATTGGCGCAGATTGCCGCTTCTCTGCGCCACATGATCGAGAATGCAGCGGCGGACACATCTCAGGAGATCTGTCCGTACAAGGGTTTATCACCCTATCGTGAAGAAGATGCTGACGTTTTCTTTGGCCGTGAGGCATATCTTCAAGATCTGCTTGACCATTTGCGAGAAGAGCGTCGGTTTCTTCTCGTGCTTGGTCCGCACAGCAGTGGCAAGACATCACTGATACATGCTGGGCTTATTCCACAATTGCGACACCATGGTTTACCTGGGGTGACTTGTGCAGACATTGTGACGTATAGTCCGTGCAAGCCCCTTCTTGAGACCTGGCTGACTCTCCCTGTCTTTGATGGAGCCAGGACATTGTTGGAGGGTCTGATCAGATGGAGGAAAAGCCATCCGTTACCAGCACGCCTCATATTTGTTGTAGATGCCTTGGAGGAGCTATTCCACTGTGCAGACGAGGCAGAGCGGAGACAGTTCGTTGAACACCTCATAGAAATTATCCAGAGTGATCTCGCGACCCTTCTTCTGGTTATGCGCGACGATTACTATAGTGATCTGGCTACCTATGAAACATTGATTCGCTGTCTCGAAACGCATATCAGTAATATTCCTCGTTTGACCTCTGAGATGGTTCGTGCGATTATTCAAGAGCCAGTTCGGAGAAGCGAACTAATCATCGAGCAGAGCCTGATTAATACGATCGTTGATGATACCATGAGTACCCAGGCAGAACCTCGTCGTCGACGGGTGCATCGCCATAGTTCAGCGCTTCCTCTGTTAAGCTATACGCTGACTCAGATGTTTCAGCGACGTGAAGATGGAGAACTGAAAGCGCACGTCTATCGTGATCTTGGAGGGATCTCTGGCAGTTTAGCTGGTTGGGCAACGCAAACCTACTCTGCCCTTTCTTCCAGGCAAAAGAGTCTGACACGCCGCATTTTTACAGATCTGATCGCATTAGGTGATGAACGGAGTGGAGTGCTTGACCGCAAACAGGAACGGTTCCTGTCAACACTATGCAGAAATGAACAAGAACATCCGCTCATACGAGAGGTCGTCGAGCAATTGGCCAGGGCGCATTTGTTAGAAGTCCAATTCGATGCGGTGCAACAGGATGTTCGCGTGGGAATGATCCACGAAGCATTGCTCCACGAATGGCCGTTGCTTCAAGATTGGATACGTGAGGGTCATGCCTATCTGGTATGGCACCAACGGTTCCTGGAACAAGTCGAACGCTGGAATCAACTTTGTCTGCGGATGCCTGAAGAGGTGGCAAGAGAGGCGTTGTTGCGCGAGAGCGAGCTGGTCGTGGCCCAGGATTGGTATCATCAATGTGAGGCTGAATGGACAAAACAGGAATGTCTCTTCCTCGATGCCAGCAAAAAGGAGAGAGAACAACAGCAAGCTCGGCAGCAAGCTTTCCAACTGGCCGAGCAAGAGAAGCAGAACCTCTTTGCACAGAGACTGGCTCTCCAAGCGCTCCTTTTACAAGAGCAGCGTCC
>DAOTTJ010000219.1:0-70274 GCA_034437695.1 Ktedonobacteraceae bacterium | reverse complement strand
GGCTCATCTCCCTTGCCTCAGATGAATACCAGACAGGCAGAGGTGAAGTTAAAGCATGGAATGTTCCTGAAACGTGCAGTACGAAATGTACTCTAGTTACGGTTCTCCGATGTCTGCAATACAAAGTGTTGGTTAGTATACAATTGGATGGATGTGCGTCTCGTATACAGAGATAAGTATAACTAAAAAAATGAAGAAATGGAAGGGAAAACTTTTCATAAAGAATGAGAATAAGTTGAGTAAAAGGCGTATTATTTGTTAAATCACCATTATGCACGATTTATGGTGTGAAAAACATAGGCTCAGGTATCTTGTAGCTGAGTTAGAGGCAATATTTCCGTAAATTTCCGCTTTAACAGAAAATGTACAGCTTTTCAGCTATACTGTAATTGAAATATGTGTATTCATGATTGGAGGGTGTTATGCTACCGTGGTGGTCTACCTATGGTCGTTTTAAGCCGGGGCCTGGAAGCTATCCCGCTGTTGGGAGTGTGATCCAGGTGTATCGGGAGCGTAATGGTAAGACTCGTAGCGAGTTAGCAGCGCACTTAGGCGTGCGCTACCATGCAGTCTTTCGTATGGAGCAATATAACAGTTTTTTGGATGATATCAGTCGTTTGCGTCTATTACAAACCTTGTTGACGATTCCCCCTGTGTTGCTGGGTCTGTGTAATCCCCCAGGTGCTGGATGTTGGTGGTTGGAGTATAGTGATTTTCCTGCTGGCGAGGATGGTTTTCCCGATGCTGGCAGTGTGATCAGACACTATCGGCGCTTAAAAAATTGGCGGCAAATTGATCTGGCGGCATCGCTTGATCTCTCAGAGAAATTTATCAGGCTTATGGAAAAGAAATCACTCTACCTCGATACGCTTTCGCGGCGTAGAGCGCTGGTCTTTCTCTTGCAGATGCCACCGGCACTCCTGGGTCTGGACGTATTGACCGCTGATGGGAGCAAGCCAGTGATCTTTGGACCTGTCTCTTTGCCGAATCTGGCCGCGATTCAAGCGACGCAAAAAAATCTCTGGGTGGGTAGTATTGGGCCGCGTGAGCAGGTTGCGGTGACGCAGGCGGCGCTGGCCACGGTGGGGAGTGCATTGCCGAGGGTGGCTGTGGCTGAGCGTCCGGCGTGGTTAGAGCAGCAGTCGTTGCTCTGGCAGGGGTTAGTGAATGTGACGAGGGAGTATGCGCAGCCTGATCTGGTGATGAGTTATGCGCAAAAGAGCGTGCAGGTGGCGGCGTTGGCGGGGAATGCCGATCTGCTGGCGGTGGCGCGTTTGCGGCAGATCTCGACGGCGTATCTCTTGAGGCGGGACGAGCTGGCGCTCAAGCTGGCGCAGGAGTTTATCTATGGTCCGGTCAACCCGGCGTGGCTGGCTCCTGCGGGCGTGCCGATTCGGTTAGCGCGGGTGTTGGCTCTGTCGAGCAGTGACCAGGCGGATCGTTCGCAGGTATTGGCCTTAATCGACGAGGATCGCTGGTCCTTCGATGACGCGGTCTATGACTGCTATCATCTGCGTTCCGACCTCGACACCTGTCTGATTCAGTCGGCGCAGACCCTCTTCAACCTCGCATCTGACGCGCCCGACTCCTCGCGGCTGCTGGGTCGCGCCAACGCCTTGCTAGCGCGAGTGGACATCGAGGCTATCTCGTCAGCGCCGTTGCGTCTGCTCTCCTTGCGCCTGATCCAGGCGCGAATCGCCCTTGTCAAGCGTATCTACGACCAGGCCGCAGTGCTCGTCCTTGAATCGTTTGCCCTGATGAAGCAGGGACATTCGACGCTGGACCTGCCGCGTCTGGTGGAGATCTATCAAGTCCTGCAAAAGAGCACCTACGGGGCTGCGCCTGTCGTGGCTCGCCTGGGACTGCTCTTATTCGAAGCGGGCGCACTATAAGCGAGCCGCCAGAAGTGCGCTCGCATACCAATAGATAAAAGACCGGAGGACGACACTGGCGTCCTCCGGTCTTTTATCTATTGGAATATGTCTGTTCTCGTCTCCTATAGACTGAACCCATAGCTACGAACTGGTTCTTTATAAGACAAAGAAATCAATCATTGCGTTCGCAGTGAACTTTATTTTATGGAGAGATAAGATAGTCTCTGGGAAAAGGACTCTTCCCCTTTGATAGTGTATGAAAGTCAGGTCATCAATGAAGAAATTGGATAAAGAACAGGCTACAGAGGGCCTTCTGCAATCGTTCAAGCAGCGGCCAACGCGTCGCGGCCTTTTAACCAGCGCGGCTGTTGGAGCAACGGGGCTGACCCTGGCTGGCGCAGGCATGTTGACGACGCGCAGTACCTTCGCGAGCAGCGCGGCCAAAGGCGTGACGTGTAGCGTGAATGCCGATACCATCGCGTCGATCCTCACCGTCGCACGTACTGCCGAACAGCTCGCCGTCACCTTCTACACCCACGGTCTCGCCAACGCCGAGAAGCTTGGTCTGACCGGGGCCGCGCACGCCGCGATCAAGGCCGCGCAGATCGAGGAGCAGATTCACCAGCGGTTCTTTGCCGCGCACGGTGGTTCCTCGCTCGCCGACACCTTTAGCTTCCCGCATGGGGCAAAGACCTTTACCGATCTCTCGACCTTTATCGCGACGCAACAGCAGCTCGAAGGAGTCTTTGACTCGGCTTTCCTGGTTGCGATCATGGAATTTGGCATGCTGGGTCGACTCGACCTGTCGCAGATCGTCGGTCAGATCGCCACCATCGAGGCCGAGCACCGCGCAGTTGGTCGGATGATTGGCGGCCTCACGCCAGCTACCAACTGGGCCTTCTCGCCGATCTTCCTGGGTTCGGTGGGCGAAGCCCCCGCTCTGGTCAGCAAAGCTGGCTACCTCAGCCCCAAACATGGCAATAGCTACAAGTACCACGAAGTCAGCATCCACGGCGGTGGTGTGGAATATACCGCACCCTACGCAGTGCCTTACACGGGCGGCGGTCTCGGTTAAACCGGGCCAATTACCACATCGTTGTTGTTGTCCGCACAGTAGCAGCTATACGGGCGACAACAACGATACCTCTGGCGTTCGCACATCTCTGGCAAAAGCGAGGCAATCATGCAAGATATGCACACTCATCTTTCGCGCCTGCGCAGGCTCGCTTACAGCCTGTGCATTACGCTCCTGACGCTTGTGTTGCTCGCGACGTATACAAAGTCCTCACTCAGCGTGGCAAACGATGCCTGTCGCGACCATACACTGTTCGCGCAGCAGAGCTGTCGGGCGAGGCTGAGACTCGACCGGGCGCTCTGGCAGGCGCAGCTTGGCGGCATCGCAGAGGCGCAGCTCCAATCAGTCTACGTCGGCGAAGCGCGGATCAGCCAGAGCGTCACAGGCAGCTATGCCCGCCAGAGCCAGGGCTACCAGCATTTACTCCTTCAACTTGAGTCGATCATGCTCACTCAGACCCAACGCAGAGCGCGTACCCTGCTCAGTCAGCTCCACAGCGAGGCGTCTGCCTGGGGTCGAGCACATCCATACGTCGACAGGTACGATAGGAAGAGCTATGTTCTTGATAACGGCTACGCGGACCAGGGCATAGGCGCACTTCTCGACGCGCAACTGGTCACGGCCCACACCATGCAGGCGCTTCAGCGAGTCATCGCTCAGACGCAGGATACGCTTTTCAACCTGCAAATGTTGGAAAGCGACGCCCGCGAGCAGAGACCATTCAACGTCGTCCACCCCGTCGACAGCCAGTTCCTCGCTCACTACTCCTTGCAGGGCGGTCAGGTGCTGCTCGTCTCGCTGGTCGGACAGGCGATGCGCGTCTACCAGCATGGCAAGCTGGAGCGGGCCTTCCTCGTCACCACGGGTCGACCCGATCATCCCTCGTTGCCCGGCCTCTGGCGCACCCTGATACGCTTCTCGCCCACCGTTTTTGTCTCACCCTTTCCCGCGCACTCGCCCGACTGGTTTCCCCCGACGCTCATCCACTACGCCATCCTCTACCATATCGGCGGCTACTTTCTCCACGACGCCTGGTGGCGGGCTAACTATGGTCCAGGCACCCAGTTTCCCCACGCCGACGCCAGTGGCAACACCCTCTTCTCAGGCAGCGGCAGCCACGGCTGCATCAACCTGTCAGAACGCGCCGCCGCCTGGCTCTACCATCACACCGACTGGAACACAACTATCGTTATTTATTGAGCGAACCAGCTCGATCAATGGTTGTCCTGCCAGTGCAGATTGCCAACCCAGGAACACGCGGTGAACCTTCTTGGCCGTTACCACATCACTCACTTCACGCCGATCAGGACTCTATAGCTAAAGTACCAGGGGAGCGGTGTGGACCCGATATATTGGAGTGCGGCGTGTTTGAGTTGATCAAAGTCGATCTCTTGTTCGGTGATGGTCTTTAGCTTGAACTGGTGGCTGTATGCATTGGTCAGAATCAGCTCAATGAAGCGCGTAGAGTCGCCTTGCTCAATGTGATGAAGAGACAATTCGCGTGTGAAGCGGAAGTGAGTGCTCGCACGCATGCGGTCGAGGTGCGTCTCCTTCGACCATCGCTGGAGGTTTTGAGCAAGTCCACGAGCCTTGAGAAGCTTATCGAAGCGCTCATCGACCTCCTGGTACACCTGCTCAAGCTCCCAATTGAGCGTTGGCGGCCAGTCATAGTCGTAGGCAGCGAAGAGTCCACCGGGACGCAAGATACGTGCGATCTCGGCCAACGTCGACGTTGGTTCCATCCAGTGGAGCGATTGAGCACAGGTGACGATATCGGCGCACTCGTCGGGCAGGCCAGTCTGATGAGCAATCCCCTCGCGATACTCGATCAGCGCCCCGTAGGGATGGTGTTTGATCCTATAGATGGCCTGGCCACGCATATCAGCATTGGGTTCGATCCCGATCACCCGTTGCGCCCGCTCGCCCCAGATGGCGGTCGAAAGTCCGGTGCCGCTCCCCAGGTCCACCACCAGGGCGGGACGTGGCATGTCGATCAACTGCGTGAGCAGATCGAGCAGCGTTGGCGGTGGCGTGGGACGCGTCCGATCATACCTGATGGCTTCACCAGTCCAGATTTCACTCGTTTCAGTCATGCAGTTTCTTCCTTCTCTTCCTTGTCGCTTTCGCTCTCTGACAAGCATAATTTTCTCATTGTAGTCAAATGCAAAGATACCAACATGAGCAAGAGATTTCATTGCAGCAATTTTATTTTTCAGGCCTTGCATGCAGTACCTGGATCTACCTCGCTTTTGATGGCTGTGGGGATTTCCTGATTGAAGGTATCTAGAGGTCTCAGGTTAGTCTACATTCTCCATCATCAATGGATTTCCTTAAGAGAGCGCCTCCGCTAGCTAGCAGGAGGAATGCAGCAGCGGCGAGCCAGAAGACCAGATTGCTGATACTGTTTACTGGATAAGTCGGGCCGGTGTCTGAGCTATTGCCGCGCTTGACCAATGCGCCAGTTGTCATGGCGACGGTGCTGGTGGATAGGTCAGACGGGTAAGAAAGCGATCGGTCAGGGTTGACCGCTGTTCGCAGGCTGTTTCAGGCTCTGAGCAACCAGCTTGACAACCGTGCCAAGTGGGAGCACGCGTTTGACAAAATTCCCAAGCAAATAATTGAGCCGACCAGGGATGACATAGACTTTCCCCTTCTCTAGCCCTTTCAGCGCGGCTGCCACTACAACCTCTGGCGACAGGATAGTCGTGCGGCCAGCACTGGTCGGCATCTCAATGCCCGAGGCCGCAAAGAAATGACTCGTCACTAGCGCCGGACAGAGCGCGACCACGCGCACACCAGCGTGACGATATTCCCCCCAGAGCGCTGCACTGAATGAGAGCACAAAGGCCTTGCTTGCCGCGTAGACCGCGCTATAGGGCGTGGGCAAAAAGCTGGCCAGCGAGGCCACATTGATGATCGCACCAGCTTTGCGTTCGACCATCGCAGGCAGAAAAGCATGAGTCATCGCCACAACCGCAGCCACGTTGACCTGCACAAGCTGGTATTCAAGCGCTGGATCGATGCTTGTAAATACACCGTTGGTTCCAAAGCCAGCATTGTTCACCAGTAGATCGACGGCCAGGCCCAGGTCCTGAACGGCCTGAAAGATATGAGTAGCTGCTTCTGGCTGGGCGAGATCTGCCGCAATCACCTCGGCGCGGATATGAAACTGAGTCGTCAGAAGTTTCGCCAGCTTGCGCAGGCGCTCCTCTGAGCGGGCGACCAGAACGACATTCATGCCGCGTGTAGCCAGTGCATGGGCAAAAGCCTCACCAATCCCATACGAGGCACCAGTGATCAGGGCGGTTTTTTCGTGGTAGTAGGACATGTAGGCATCCTTCCTTAAAAAAGTGAGATCTCTCACAAAGCAGGCAAGACCTGCCAATTTTTGCGAGGCAAATCCCGCTCACCATAAAAAATGCGAGCGGCGAGTATGGGACCGCACGGTCCCATACTCGCCGCTCGCATCCCAAAAACCTGGGGAGGGGCGCAAGCTAGCGGCTTGCGTGAAACTGGCAGGTCAGGCTGTTTGAGATGAGGACCACTAAGTAGCGTCAGCAATGCCACCTGTTCAGGCTTTCTGTCTTTCAAGCAGAAAAACCGGAATCTCACGCACCGTCTTTTTCTCATAGTCGCCATAGGGAGGAAAGACAGCAATCGCCGCCTTAAAGGCAGGCGTGCGCTCCTCGCCGGTCAGCAGGCGTGCTGTGGCGGCGAACGTCTCGTTGCCGACCTCGACCGTGACCTCGGGGTGGGCCAGGAGGTTGTAGTACCAGAGTGGATTTTCTGGTGCGCCACCTTTGGATGCGATCGCCAGATAGTTATCGCCGTATGGCACCGACATCAGGGGATAGATCCGCTCCTGACCCGATTTTGCCCCTTTTGTCGTCAGCAGAATGAGCGAACTCCAGTTCTGCACATCACCTCTATTGGCCCGAAAATCCTCAATAACCTTTGCATTTCGTTCGATTAGCTCGCGATTATTCATGTTTGTAATCTCCTTCAAAGTAGTCTACATAGAAAGTATGAGGTGTCCGCTCTCTCTCGCCTTGTTGTATCCTTCTTATAGTCTAATTATATCCGGCAAACACAGGTATTCGAGAGAAACTCATCACTTACAAATAAAAACAGCAAGGTGCGGCGTCTTATTCCTCACTATGCAAAAGAGAGCTGGCTCACAGCCTGTTTCACCCGTTTTCTGCTATGCTTAGTTAAAGAAAAAATGTATGTGCGACCGATACCAATCGAGAGCATACATCGACAAATAGCAAAGGATAGACTTTCACATGGAGCAAGACCAGGACTATGCAGCGCGTATCGCGGCGCTGGAAGACAGAATGGAGCAGATGGAGGCATTGATGCTCGCTCGACTGGGCATCTCTGCCGCAAATATGGTCGGTGGCAATCCGCAACAGGAGCGCCCGGAAATGGTAGCTATCCGCAATGCGTGGCTGGCCGGCGATAAAATCCAGGCCATTAAACTCTACCGCCATCTCTATGGGGTCGATTTGAGGGAGGCCAAATCTGCCCTCGAAGGCATGTGGGGCAATCGCGGCTGATAACGCTTGCCTGGCCCTGCCGCGTCGACCCCACCCTCAATTAAGAGAGCAGTGAAAAAGCTCGCGCACTCATAGCAAAAACGAAGGGGTTAGAATGGAACGTACACAGTCACGAGCAAAACCACGCCGCATATGAATTTCCAGGTCAATGCCACTACGGATGATTAGATAGACTGGAAACGGCAAGAAGCTGGGAGATCAACGCCTCTTTCTTATCAGTGTTGCGGAAGAGCCAAAAGATGCTACAGAAAGCCTATTAGCTCGTCGGTGTAACACCGCTTCTGGCGTCAAGGCACTGCACACTATGAGTAATAATCGTTGCATAACATAGCTCAAATCACAATTGTTCACAAACGATTTGGAGGTCGGAGTAGAGTAGAGAGAGACAGGGAAGTAGCCAGGTTGTTCACCGACGATTTGGCGGTCGGAGTAGAGTAGAGAGAGACAGGGAAGTAGCCAGGTTGTTCCCAAACGATTTGGCGGTCGGAGTAGAGTAGAGAGACAGGGAAGTAGCCAGATCGTCCTCAAACGATTTGGCGGTCGGAGTAAAGTGAATACAGACGTGGAACTGTCCACGTCGTCCTCAGATCGAACCTCGTAGATTACCACACAGGCTTTTCTCCTCAACAAGAAAACGATGGTTGCTTATGACTGATACTAAGCAGAACACAAAGGGTGGACCGCCAGCCGATGAACTGGAAGCGCGGATTATCGCGGGCGTGACGGCGCGGATCACTGAACTGATTAATCCCACGGCCTTTGCCTCGTCGCCGACTCAGGAAGACTGGTATTGGGGACGCATGGCGACCGGCAGCGAGGAAGACTACTTCTGGCGCAGGCTGAGTGATAACTGGTACCAGAAAGATACGATTCCAAGTACCTATCTGGAGATCCATAACCAGTGTTATGAGGCGTATAACGCAAATCCACTGGCTTTTGCGATTATCGAGATTACCACAAGTTTTGTCCTCGGCAAGGGCGTCAAGGTGACAGCGCGTAGCCCTAAAGTGCAGCGCGTCCTCGATGGTTTCTGGCACGATCCCGACAATCGGATGGATAGCAGGATCTATGACATCTGCACCGAGCTGGCGTTGTATGGCGAGATCTTTGTGCGCTTCTTTGTCAATCGCTTCGACGGCAAGGTCAAGGTCAGGTTGATCGATCCTTCGATCATCGACCAGGTTGAGACCGATCCCGACGATATCGAGACGCAGTTGCGCTACCACCAGCGTCCGATTGGACCCTCGCCGACGCAGAATGTCGATGCGATCAATATCATCAATCCGAATGTGCTCAAGGGGCAAAACCCCGGCGATCCGACGATGGTCGGGAAGTGGTTTACTGCTGGCGAAGAGGTTGTCCACTTTGCCATCAATAAGGTTTCGAACGCCAAGCGTGGCAAGAGCGACCTCGCCACCCTCTTGCCCTGGCTGCGGCGCTATAAAGATTGGCTGACCGATCGGATCAGGGTCAACAAGTACAAAAGTGCGTTTCTCTGGGATGTGACCCTGAAGGGGGCTGACCAGAAGACGATTAGCAACAAGAAGATGGAGTATAGTTATCCCCCGGAACCGGGCAGCGTGATCATCCACAACGAGGCCGAGCAGTGGAACGCGGTCAAGCCCGAGATCAATGCACAGGAGGCCGAGAAGGATGGACTGGCGATAAAATTGATGGTCGCCGTGGGCGCA
This sequence comes from Ktedonobacteraceae bacterium, assembly GCA_034437695.1. Classification (GTDB taxonomy): domain Bacteria; phylum Chloroflexota; class Ktedonobacteria; order Ktedonobacterales; family Ktedonobacteraceae; genus Paraktedonobacter. The sequence continues at coordinate 61,075 of DAOTTJ010000219.1, read as the reverse complement.
AATTTGCCGCTGCACTACCTGTCGGACGGAGATAATAACAACCGGGCAACCGCGACCCAGATGGGTCTGCCTACCTTTCTGAAATTTCAGCGCCGCCAGCGCGTCTTGAAGAATATCCTGCGCACCATCCTCGATCGCGTCTTGCGCGAGGCCCAGCAGATTGGGAGGTTGAGCAAAAACCTCGATCTCACCAGGGCGTACGATATCATCTTTCCCGAGTTTGACCACGAAGACAATCAGGAGCTGGGGATTGCCATCAGCAACCTCATGCAGGGTCTGACCGCCGCGCATAGTCAGGGCTGGATCAGCAATGAGACGGCCATGCAGCTACTCTTTCAGTTTTGTGGACGCGAGATCGACATCCACGAGGAGCAGGCGCGGGTGCGGGCCGAGATGCAGGCTCGCGCCTCGCCCGCTCCAACGAGCGGCGCATCTGGCGAGAGCGGGCAAGGTAGCGAGCCTGACGAGACCGAGCAGGCGGCGGAGAGTCCGTTACTGGCGGACAAGATGGCGGGCAATAGCATTGGCGGCGTTGGTCCAGGAGGTTTTTAGTGGACGGTTACCCTTGCTTTACAAAGCGGGGATGCAAGGGACTGCTACCCCTTGACTGGGGGTCTGGGGCCTCCCTCTTCTCCGACGCCGCAGGCGGCCAGAGTAAATCACGAGGGACTACTAAGCGTAGGTGAGAAAATTTACAGTTGAAAGGAGAGTGAGTCAATGAACAATCTTGATAATGGTTTTGGACTGGATTTTCTGGTGCCACGGGCCAACATTGCGACCTGGCAGGCATACGAGAGTGAACATCCGGCCAGTGCGGGTTCGTCGTCAAGCGCGAGCGGTGTGCGCCTGTCGAGCGGACATAGCCAGGCGCGGAGCTTGCCTAAAGTCGCACATGCGTCAGCGCGAGGCTATAGCTACGCGATCGCTCAACACCTGCCCGCAGGCGTAGAAGACCAGAGGTTTTAACATGCCGCTCAATAGTCGCAAGAGTCAACATATTCAGGGTGTGGTACCAAAGACCTGGAGTGGTCGGCAGAAAGTGGTGATCTTTGTCTACAGTGCGTCTGGCGTCTATAGCTACGTGCCACAGACGGTGATCTTCAGACCACAGGAGGTAGTCGATCCACAGGTATCCGATCTGCGCGGTCAGCCGCCCGGCACGCCCGCCGACGCGTTTATGCTCGCGGCCCTGACTATCAGCTTTGTTGGCCTGCTCTACGTAGCCGATACCACGACTGCGACCGCCAGCGCGGTCAGTGCGGCCCTCAAGTACGAGCCAATCGAGGTAGTACCGACCGGCCTGCTGCCAGGCGGCACACACCTGCGTGTCGCCTTACGGCGCTTGCGTTGAGCGCAACGTTTGACGAGAGAAGTACCGTCTCTCAGTTAGCATTTTCCATGAGAAAGAAGGTCAAGAAATGTCAATGTACGAACCCCTTGAAGAAGGTCAAGAAATGTCAATGTACGAACCCCTCTATCCCACCGTCCAGGGTCAGGCCGCGCCCGACCTGGGACTGGCGGCATACGGTGTAGAGGACGACAGGACGATAGTAGATCCTGCGCACGGGGCGCACTTCAGCGATAGTATGCCCCCGTGCAAGATGGATCTGCCGATGCTCAACGAGAGCGGCGCGGCGCAGGGTCTTGCCCAGATGGGCATTGCGCCCGATGTGCCGTACTTCGACCTGCAACTGGCCGACGCCCGGCCTGCGCCGACGCCCGCGCAACTGCTCGCACCCCAGGGTGTGGGAGCAATCAACCCACCGACCTACGCGCTGCCGGATATGCAGATCCCGCCACTGCGTATGGGCGACCTGACTGCGCCGGGACTTGATCCAGTATCCGCGCTGGCGGTCGATCCCCAACTCGGCGACCTCTTGCAGTTTGTCCAGCCGGGTGGCCTGCTGGTCGTTGCGGCCACGCGTGACCCGCTGAGCATCGACCCAATCAACCCCGACTTTGGCGAGTACGACCGCCCGCCTGGGCTGGGCATGCCTGCTCCCCTGACTCCCGATCCGACTCTGCCCGATCTGCAACAGCCGCAGTTGACGCAGGCCGTACATATGCCCACGCGACCCGGCGAGCTGGCGCAGGCGATGCTCACCACCCTGCATAGCGACCCCACCTACCGCGCATTGCCGACGCGCAACGAGCGCGAACTGTACCTCAAGCAAGAGGGCAGCAGCAGGCGCAGTCGGCACATGGGCATGCTTGAGCCTGGTCTGGATGGCGAGCGATGACCGCCCGCGACGAGTCAGGGACGAGCATGCGTCTGCTTGGACAGATCTGCGAGGCTGGGACGCTCGACGACGCTGGCCACGAAGTCAGGGTCACTATCGTGCGTGGCGGCAAGTCGATCAACGGATTTTACTACGACACTAACGCGCTGCAACAGATCTCACAGTTGGTCGAAGGAGCGCGAGCGTACGCCGATCATGGGCGCACGCCTTCCGACCAGCAGACGCGCAGCGTGCGCGACATGGTTGGTTTTTACAAAGACGCGCAGTTTTTGCCCGACGACGTGCAGACGCCGTTGGGACGTGTGGAAGCCACGCTGCACATCTTTACTGCGGCCGACTGGCTGTGGAGTATGGTCAAAGAAGCCGTCGAGATAGGCAAGCCCGACCTGATCGGGGTGAGTATCGATATATTCGGCATCGCCGAGCACGATGCCGCGCTTAAAGCCAAACACGTGAGCAAAGTGCTCGCGCTGAACAGTTGTGATGTAGTGACTCGCGCCAGCGCCGGAGGGGCGTTTCAGCGCATCTTACACAGCGAAGGAGAAGAAGATATGGAACAGTTTGTCAGTCAGACCCCGGTCGACTCGCAGGTGGAGACAGAGAGTGAGCCGTGCTCAACCATGCAGAGCGAGGGTGAGCAGATCAACGAGGCCCAGCAGCTCATGCAGTCGTTGCGCAGCGAACGCTGTGCGTTGCTGCTGGAGCGTCGTCTGTTGGAGAGCGTCCTCCCCCAGGTGGCCCGGCAGAGTATCCACGAACGCTTCGCGGGCCGCGTCTTTGAAGTCAGCGAACTGGAGCGCGAGTTGAGCAGTATGAGCAGCGTCCTGGCCGGTCTGGCCAGTGCAGGACTGATCACCGGTCACGGCTATGAAAAGCCGCGCACCGGACAGATGGTCAGCGAGGCCGAGAAGGTCCAGGCTGCCTTTGACGGCATGTTTGACCTGGAGATCGACACCACGCGCTATGGCAATATTCGTGGCTTTAGCTCGATCCGTGAGGCGTACGCGCGGGTCACTGGGGACAGCGGCGTGGGCGGCTTTAACGACCGCTCGACGCTCGGCCAGATCCACGTCAGCGAGAACGCGCCGGTCACGCGCATCAGCGAGGTCGATACCACCACCGCCAGCTTCAGCTACCTGCTCGGCACCTCGATGAACAAGCGGCTGCTCAAAGACTATCAGGCGTGGCCCGCCGAGTGGCAGCGCTTTGTCGTACTGGCTCCGATCAAAGATTTCAAGCAACAGAGCCGCGTACGCCTGGGCAGCTTCGGCTCGCTTTCCACCGTGCCGGAGGACACTACCTATACCTCGATCACCCTTACCGATACCGCCGCAACCTACGTTCCAACCAAGCGTGGAAACCTTGTCACTGTCTCCAGAGAGACTATCATCAATGACGACCTGTTTGCCATCAAGCAGATCCCGACCAAGCTGGCGGTGGCGGCGGCGTATACGCTGGCCGAATTTGTCTATGCCTTTCTGTCGAGCAACCCGAGCATCTTTGACGGGAACGCGCTGTTTACCAGTGGTGCGCCGCACAGCAACCTGGGGTCGTCGGCCTTGAGCAGTGCGGCGATGCAGAGCGGGGTGACGGTGATGCGCGAGCAGACCAACTTTTCGGGCAAGCGTCTGGGACTCAAGCCGAGCTACCTGATTGTGCCGCCTGAACTGGAGTGGACAGCGATGATCACCACGCGCAGCGCGGGCGTGCCGGGCAGTCCAAACAACGATATCAACCCGATGCTGGGCTATGTGACGCCTATCGTCTCGCCGCAGTTGAGCAATACCACGCAGTGGTTTTTCGCCGCCGACCCGCGCATCGTCGACACTATCGAGATAGGCTTTGTCGGTGGCCAGGTCAACCCGGTGCTGTTCATCCAGGACCAGCCGCTGTTCGGCCTCAACTTTACGCAGGATGTGATCAGCTACAAGATCCGCCACGAATACGGCGGCTGCGTGGTCGATTGGCGCGGTCTTTACCGTGGCATCTAGTCCAGAAAGGAGAGCAAGCTATGCCGGGATACCTTAACCCCGATGGCTCCGAACTCGTCGGAGGAAAGCAAGCGAGCGGTCAGGGAGCGGCACTCAACCTTGACGCGCCGGGCAACCTGCTCGTCAACATCGCCGCGTGGGCGGCCAACCAGAGCATCAACCTGGCGCAGATCAGCGGGTCTGCGCCGCAGATGAGCCAGGACGACGGTGCCAGCCTGGGGGCATTGCTCGCGCTGGCGCTGATGGGCTATAGCAGTGGTGGACCGCCGCTGGCCAGCGGTGTTCCCAGTCAACTGGCCTGGGATCGTCTACGCACGTGGCTGGGCAAAGGTTCGCAGAGCAGCGCCGTCACCGTCACGGCGACGGGCGACACCAGCCTTACCTTTACGCTTGCGCCCAAGACCCTGCTGCCGGGTCAGACGCTTAAACTGAGCGGTGGTGCGGCCTCCGAGTACGTCTACATTGCCGATAGCTTCACGCCGGGTGCAAGCGTCACCAGTGTGCCGCTCAAAAGTCCGGTTGTCGTAACCGGACAGACGACGGCGCAGTGGTCGATCTTCAACTCGGCTGGCCCGGCCTCCGGGTCCGTCTCGCCTGAGGGAGTCCTGATGATCCAGGAGACGGTCTTCGACGCCGGGACGGGCAACCTTTACGCCAAGCAGGGCTTTCGTGGAGTCCAGGATGTCAATGTTGGAGGAAAGAGTAGCACGGCCATCGCTGCGGCCAACGCCGCGAACACCGTCGTCAAGGGCGGTGCGGGTCGCCTGGCGCGTATCCTCGTGACGAGCAGCGGGAGCAACGAACTCGACGTTTTTGACAACGCCACTACCAATAGCGGCACCAAGATCGGGATTGTCCCGGCTGGTGCAGCGGTCGGGACGCTGATCGATTGCCAGGCCCCCGCGTTCAACGGTATCACCGTCGCGGGCAATGCCGCCAATCCTGGCGTAACGATTTTTTACTATTAAAACAAGCAAGTGAGACAAAAAGAAAGGCAAAGCCATGCTTGATCAATGTGAACTGGTCTTTGGAAGGTATAACGGCGGGGCCAACGCGCCGATCGGGAGCTACTTTTGCCCCCGGACCGGGGCAATCTTTCAGCAGTTGGTCGACGGTGTCTTGCCGCAGGCGGGGACATGGTGTCCGGTCACGAACAGCGGCAGTAGCACGCTGGCGCAGTGTGCCAGCGCGATCAACGCCGGCCTGAATCGCGGCGACTTCACCGCTGCCAGCCTCCACACCTACACCGTTGCCGATAACGTCCCCGTGCCGGGTCAGATGACCAACGACGGGTAACCAGGCGGGCGAGTCTGGGGTTCAGGTCGTAGCAATGCGACCTGGACTCCCGGACCCCGCGCCGCGAGGAGGGTTGCTATGAACAACAGGTTAACGAGCGCGACGAATAGGTGGATTGAGGGTCGCGCCAATCGCCATCAGGAGAAAGCCAGCTTCAAAGATCAGGATCGTCGGGATGACCGAGAAGACCTGAAGTATCAGGCCAAGCAGGCCGACGCCCAGAGGTTGACCTGCGAAGGCCACCAGGCGATAGACGCTATTCACTCTGCCTTGCAGCTCGTCGGGGATGATCGCGCTGCGATAGCTGATGACCACCACGTTATAGGGGTTTGTGCCAAAGAAGATCACGACACTAATGATTGCCACGGCAAAAATACTGTGCAAGAGCGCGTAAAGTGGCCAGAGGAGCACGGTGAGCCAGCAGCAGCCCAGCACGATCTGGCTGAAGCTCAGGTACTTTTGCAGTACAGGAGCGAGCAGACTGCTGGCAATGCCGCCGAGGCCGCTGAGGGCAAAGACCAGGCCGATGATGAACGGCGAGGCGTGCAGCGATTGCAGCAGGACGATCAGCAGGAGGTCGAAGCCCGCCGTCAGCAGGTTAAAGCAGCCGGTCAGGATGGCCAGCGCCCGGATCAGGGGGTGTTGCCAGAGCCAGGTCAGGCCCTCGCGAATCTCCTGCCAGAGGTGGCGCGAGGGCGCAACGCGGTCGCCCTGAAACGAGGTCTTGATAGCGAACAGCGAGAGGACCGACAGGAGATACGAAACGGCGTCGGCGGCGAAAGGCAGGAGCCGACTGAGGCCATAGAGTATGCCGCCCAGGGGTCCGCCCAGCAGCGCGGCGATATTCAGCACCGCAGAATTCTGCGCAACCGCGGCGGGCAGTTGCTCTTTGCCCACCACGCGGGGCAGACAGGCGACCTCAGCGAGGTTAAAAAAGACAAAGAGCGTGCCTTCGAGCAGCGCGACAAAGTAGATCTGGAGCAGCGTGAGGTCTTGCAGCCACGCCGCCACCACGATACTTGCCAGGCTCAGCGCTCGCCCGGTATCGCAGATCAGCATGACGCGCTTGCGGTCCCAGCGATCGACCAACGCGCCAGCCGGGAGACTGACCAGCAGGTAGGGCAGTGTGCGGAGCAGGCCGGCGAGGCCGGCCTGTGCGGGCGAGTGGGTGAGCGCGAGCAGCAGCAGCGGCAGCGCGAGGTTCGAAACCTGCGAGCCGAGGCTCGAAACCACCTGTCCGCTCCAGAGCAGCAGATAATCACCGTTTTTCCACAAAGGGTGCGCGTCGGTTGTGGCTTTTTTCAAGCATCTATCCTGTTCTATACTAACGTGCGTTTATGCATTCTCACGCGTGCAGCGAGACGAAAGGAGTCTATCAGACAGTGACCGAGCAAGTCATCAAACGCGGTCTGCTTCAGACCTTTAATAGCGCGACGTATACCGCGAGTGTGCTGATCATCGAGGCGACCAGCTATGTGCTGGCCAACGTGCCGGTGGCGACCAGCGTCGACGGGACGAGTGCGCTGATCGGGGCAAATTGTGCGGTGCTTTTTCTCGACGCGCAGAACCCGAGCGATGCGGTCATTCTCGCCATCTACGGCGTGACGCCTGTACCTGCGCCCGCTCGCGTGGTCTTTGTCACCCCGTTTATTCAGCTTAATAACGTCGCAATCAACAGTGGGGTGACCAACACATATACCCTCACGGGCGTCACCAGCGGTCTGCCGGTTGGCATAACTGGTGTGCTGTGTCGCGCCTACTTTGGCAGTGCCACCGTCGGGGCGTGGGCCGCCATCGCCCCGCACGGTGGAACGATCGGCAACTACTTTGTCCTGGGCAACCAGCAGATCGCCAACCAGAGCATGAACGGCAACGCCCTGCTCCCGTTGGACAGTAGCGGCCAGATCGATGTCAAGGCCAACCTCGGAAATTGTACCATTACGCTCTACACGTATGGCTATACCACCTAATCCTACAGTTACACTCTACACGTATAAGGCTTCGCAAAAGTCGTTAAAAGCAGGGGAGCAGGGGACAGCGGTCCCCAGCCGTTTCCTCCATAGGCGCAGACTTAGGCGGGAGTGCAGAGGGCGGCAGCCCTTTGCCGGGGCTTGGGGTGTCCCCAACAAACTTTTTATTCTGTTTTGCGTGTTTTGCCGGACGTAAAACACGCAAAACAGGAGTGCAGAGGGTGACCCTCTGCTAAAGTCCGCGCGAATGGAGGTGTCCTCACAAACTCTCTACTCGAAAAAGCAGGGGAGCAGGGGACAGCGGTCCCCAGCCGGAGTATGAGGTGTCCTCACAAAATCTCTACTCGAAGGGTGGGTGGGGAAGAAAAAACTTTTGAGAAACCCTGTTTACACGTATAGCTATGCCATCTAGCACCACAGTCAGGGGGACCACTTACATGCCAGAAGACTACCAGCGCGACGCGCTCCAGCGCATCAATGCCTGGCTTGAGCGTCTGGAAGACCGGACGCGACTGCTGCTCGACACCTTTCTGCCGGAGGAACTTGAGCCGGTCCAGGCCGCCAACGTCGCCGTCAAATACGTCACGTTGATTGCCCGGCTGCTCGACCTGCGTCAGCACTTTCTCAACCAGGCCGACAGCGAAGAAGAGAAGTTACTGCGTATCATCTTTGGGGAGCAGAGCGAGGCTCTCTCCCTGCTAGCCGGGCGCGAGGAGGGAGTTCAGCATGCGAACGATTGACGCCGCAATGCAGTCAGCCCTGGCCGCCAACACCAGGCGACCGGCGATCGGTTTAACGCTTGAAGACCACACCAACCACCTGACGGCCTACCAGACGCCGGGTCTGGTCGATCAGTGGTCGGACGTATGTATCGCGAACGATGGCAGCATTGTACGCGTCAACCTCACGCGAGGCTCCTTTGGTTTCACCAGCAACCTGCAATACTCGCGCATCACCGATCCAGCGCAGGCCGCGCAATGGGCGGGAGTGACCACCTTTGCGGGCGCGAGCGGCAACATGTTTCAAGACGGTGGTTGTGCGATCAGCAACAACGGTGGCACGCTCCGCGCCTTCGCGCAGCAGGGGACTGGGGGCAACGCGCTCTATTGCTGGACCAGCACTACCAATGGAGCGAGCTGGAGCGGACCCACCACGGTTGTCACGCTCGCGGGTTCCGCGCTGACGAAGGGCATAGCCAGCGCGGGCAATAGCGACGTGTTTTTTCAGTACGATGTAGTGGGAGGTGACGACCTGGGGGCGTGTTTCTTGAGCGCGGGCAGTTGGAGTGCGGCACAGAACTGGGGACTGGCCCACCTGAGCGCCGGGGCTGGTCTGGCCGTCGCCTGGACGGGGAGCCAGTACAACATTGCCTATAGCGATGTCTATAGTTTGGGGAGTGCGAAATATAGCGCGGCGGGAGTGGGTGGCACGTGGTCGCTCAACACCTCGATTGCGCCCGCCACCAGCACGGCCATTGTGCGCCTCAGTCCACGCCTCAGCCTCTACGATGGACTCTATCACCTCTGCTGTAACGAGATCGATAGCGGCGTCGTCTCGGGAGCAGTCTACAGCTATTGTCGTGTGCGCGAGTCGCTCGACTTCGTTCACTGGTCGGATGGTTGGATACTCCACGAACTTGCCACGCGCTACAGTGGCAACGTCTTTGCCCTGAGTGCGCCTGCCAGTGGGAGCAGCGGAGCGCGGTACTACTTCAGTAGTCCGGTCAGTGTCTTGAGCACACCGGCTTTTAGCAGTAGCAACCCCGCGCAATACCTCGACGCCTCGGCCACGGTCCTCAACTACACGCGCCACGAGCGTCTGAACAGGCCCGCCGAGTTGGTGGTAGTGCTCGACAACCAGCGTGGCCAGTACAACAGCGCGATCAACCTGGTGGGTGGTGGAAACGCTCAGCCGATCACCCCCGAAGCCACGCTCAGACTCAGCGAGGGCTATCGCGTCGGCGGCGTCTCTGACCGTGTGGCCAGCGGCACCTATCGTCTGGCCCGCATCGACATCGAGCGCGGACCCCAGCAGAACCAACTGCGCCTCACGGGTCTTGACCTCTCGGGACGGCTCGACCGCGTGGCTCGCTGGCAGAACACCTTTAGCGGCCAGACGATTCAGTGGCTGGTTCTGGAGGTATGCGCCAGGGCCGGGCTGTTCAGCGTCAACCTCGTCGCGGGCAGTCAGCTAAGCCAGGTCATCCCGAGCTTTGTGCTTCAGGCGGGCCAGAAGTATCGCCGGGCGCTCGACTCGCTGTGCGCCACCTATGGTCTCGACTACTTTCTTGACCAGAACGAGACGCTCCAGGTACGCGAGGTCCAGGCCAGCGATAGCAGCGTGTGGAGCTACCAGCCCGAGATCGAGTTGCTCAGCTTTGGCGGCGACTTTCAACGCGCCAACCACATCATCGCCAGTGGCAAGCCGCCCGGCAGCTCCATGCCCTTTAACCTGACCACCAGCGAAGCCTACGACGACACCCACAACCAGGCCACGCGCGTCGAGAGCGTGCTGCACCATGTCGACCTCAAGCTCACCACCACAACGCAGACCAGTAGCGCGGCCAGCCTGCTCATGTACACGCAGCAGCGTAGCCAGGTCGTACACAGCGTCGTCGTGCCGCTCAACCCCGCCCTTCAGCTTATCGATGTCATCACCCTGACCGACAGCGCTGCGCCGGTTGGGGTGGGACAGAGCGCCGTCTGTCGCATCATCGAGCACCGCGCACTCTACGACGCGCAGAAAGCCGAATACAGCTCGCAGTTTGGCCTACAAGGTCATTAGCATGCCACAGAGAGGAGCGTTCCCCATGAATTTTACCCTGACAGATATCGAAAACGCACTGCGGCTGGACCTCTTTGATCCGGCCGGGTCGAGTCAGCGCTGGCAGCAGAGCGACCTTGACCGCGCCATTGATAAGGCCGTCGATCACTATACCCAGTACTATCCAAATATCAATTTCGCCGATATGCCCACGCAGCCGTTTCAGCGCACCTATCCCTACCCTGTGCCGGCCAACCCCGCCTACCCGGTGCTCTGGATCGAACGCATCCTCAGTCCCTTGCAGGTCTATGGCAGCTTCTTCGCGCCGCCCGCGAGCGCACCCGGCGCAGCGGCAGGCGCGAGCGGCAACGTCAACGGCAGCGTCCAGTACGCCGTGAGCTTCCTGAGTCAGGGTGGAGAGACGCCTGCCGGTCCAACGAGCAGCCTCACCGTCAGCAATAGGCAGGTCAACCTCACCAACATCCCGCTCGGACCCTTTGCGCCGCTTGTGCCGGCCATCGCGCAGAATACCGTCATCGGGCGCAACCTCTACCGCACACAAAACGGCGGCACCAGTCTGCTGCTGCTCGCTACCCTGATGGACAACACCACAAGCGTCTACACCGACAACGCCAGCGATGTTAGTCTGACCGCGCAGCCGCAGCCGCCGAGCGTCAACACCAGTGGTGTCATGTATTGGCCGCCCTTTGAGCGCAACTTCGCGGAGTTCAGCAACCTCTGGGATAGCAGCTACGCGCTCGCTGCGGGTGGCAATATGGGTGTACAGGGCGTAGTCGGGGCCACGCCCTCGCCGATTGGAGCGTACCAGCAGACCTTCACCATCAAACTCAACAGTGCCGAGCTACCCCAGGACAACACGCTGGTCATGCGCATCTTCTATGCCACCAAACACCAGCTCGACGCCAGTGGCTCGACCATCCCCGAGATCCACCGCGACATCATCGTGCTGGGAGCAGCCGCATACGCGATGGAGGCCTACGAAGTTCCCACCAACGACAACTTTGATTTTCAGGATGGCGCACTCAGAGACCGTATCGACGACACCAAGATCCCCCAGGCCTGGCTCCAGGCCGCGCACAACAAGCTGGTGCAGTTTGAGCAGCGTCTCATGGAGATCAAGCAGCAGCGTGACTTTGCCGCGTCGGCCCGCGTCCACTGGGGCGACATCGCCGCCCGCTACCCACGATTATAGTACAGAGTATGGTGCAACCCTATTAGCCCTCTATATAAGGAATAGGAGAAGATTCATGAACACCTGGAACGATCTCGCGAGCATTGGAAACATCCTTGTTGGTCCGCTGGTCCTGGTTGGTGGCTACATCGCGCTGCGCAGCGGTAAGACGCGCACCTCTGGTCAGCTCCAGAGTCAGGCCATCGAGGCCTTGCAGGCCGAAGTCACCTCGCTCAACCGGCGCATGCAGGACCTAGAGAAAGAGAACACGCACCTTCAGCACCTCTTGAGTCTAATCAAAACCGCGCTCGGCAAGCGTGGTCTGCTGATCTCGATCGACGGCGACCTGTTGACTATCAGCGACGGCCATCACAAGTGCAGCTATAGTGCGATTCAGGAGGAAAGCCATTGATCGGTCTCGACTGTGAAATCATCCTCGACGGCACCGGTTACTTTGTCAGGCCGGGCAGCTACCTCGTCAGGCAGCCGCGCATCCGTAAAGCGACCATTCGCGCCGATGGAGGCGAGGCCTATATCGACCTCGGACCGGGACGCCGCGAGTGGAGCATGGTTATCCTCTGCCGCAACGAACTGCTCAAGTACGACGGCACAGCTACCGGCAAAACCGGTCAGCAGTATCGTGACAGCCTGTACGCCAGCTACAGCGCCTCAGTTGGGTCGACCGTCAACTTTATCGATCCACTCAACGGTCCGGCCATCGCCGTCCATTTCGACGACTACCAGGAGATGCTGCGCGACCTGCACACCCAGATCATCGCCGCCAGCGTCGCGGGAAGTCCAGGCGCGTCCTACGAAGTCAAGATCATCCTGATCGAAAGTTAGTAAGTACAAAGGAGTATATACCATGAACTACCAGGACATGACCCCGATCGAGCGTTTTGCCGCCTACGTCGTCGGTCAGCCGCTCTACCCCTACCAGGCCCAGGTCGCCAACGCCATCATGTACAGCATCGACCACAACCTCGGCAGTCTGATAACCGTCATGATGAGCAGGCAGAGCGGCAAGAACCAACTGAGCGCGGTGATCGAGGCGTTTCTCCTCTTCACGCGCAGCGAGGGAGTGATCATCAAAGCTGCGCCAACCTTTAATCCGCAGATCATCAATAGCAGGCGCAGATTAATGCAGATGTTGGAGAATGACTGCTGTAAAAAGCGCATCTGGACCAGCTATGCACAGATCGGACTTGCGCCACGGGCCGAGCGCACGCAACTGTTGCACCATGTGGGACCCTCCGTGATGTTCTACAGTGCAGGACCCGAGAGCAACGTCGTCGGGGCCACCGCCAGTCTGTTGCTGGAGATCGACGAGGCGCAGGACGTGGATAGCGAGAAATTTAATACCGATTTTCGACCGATGGCCTCAACTACAAATGCAACAACGATTCTTTATGGAACCGCGTGGAGGGACGATACCCTGCTGGCCTGCCAGAAGGCGCGTAACCTGGAACTTGAGCGGGCGGGCGGCGTTCGCAGGCACTTCGAGTACGACTGGCGGGCGTGTGCTGGGTACAACTCAAACTACCGTACCTTTGTCGAGGCCGAGATCGCTCGCCTGGGCGAAGACCACATCGCCGTACAGACGCAGTACTTTCTACACTCGCTCAGTGGAGCTGGCTACTACTTCAACGGTTTGCAGCGTCAGCTCTTGCAGGGTGGCCATGCCTGGGAGCACGAACCAGAGCCGCGGGCGGGCGTTTGCTACGTGGCTGGACTCGACATCGGCGGCGAGGAGCGAGCCGATCCTGACGAGCCGGAGAAGACCAGCGTCAAGCGCGACAGCACAGTATTGACCATCGGGCGTGTGAGCTACAACGAGCTGCAACTGCCCTGTCTCGAAATCGTCCACCAGGTCTGGTGGACTGGCAAGAGCTACCCGCAGCAGTATAGTGCGCTGTTGACCCTCTGCGAACAGTGGAACATTCGCCGACTGTGCATCGACAACACCGGGCAGGGGGCTGGTCTGGCCTCGTTGCTCAACGAGAAACTGGGTGAACTGCGTGTCGAAGCCTTCACCTTCACGCGACCCAGCAAGAGTCACCTGGGGTATCAGTTGTTGGCTTTTGTCAACAGTGGTCGCCTCAAACTCTACGCCTTGTCGGGAGCGCCAGAGGCAATCGCGTACGAATTCTGGGGTCAGATCAACAAAGCGCGTTACGCCCTGCCCGCCCCCGAGACCATCAACTTCTACGTCGTCCCAGGCGAAGGTCACGACGACTTTCTCATCTCGCTGGCCCTTAGTGTCCAGGCGCTTGCCAGTCTGACTCAGCCAGCCGCCGCCGTCACCATTCCGGCGCGGCGCATGTACGAAGGAGAAAGTCGCTATTGAACGAACGAACTTTTGCTGCGCTTGAATGCGCAGAGAGGATACGCTACAATGACCCTGCACCGCCGTCGGGCGGCCAGCGCAGGCGGTAGACACGCATCTTGAGCGACCGCATAGGGTCGAATGAGATAGAAAGAAGAGCAACAAAACCGATGGGCTTTACCAAAAAACAGCGTCGGGACCAGCGCAAGGCCCCATTTAAGCGCAAAGAGACTGTCAAGAAAGTGCCGAAACCAGTGAATGACGGGACACCAGGTGGAGAAGCAGCAGCGCCCGTTGTGACCGAGTCCGGGGATAAAGCTGAGGAATAAGGGCGGACCCAGCACAAAAAAGCGAGCGAGAGAGACAGAGCTGGACACGCTGTAGAATGTCCGCAGATCTGCATCTCCCGCTCAATTCCCAGAGATCCAGGCGTCTCCTGGAGAGAGAACGCCGCACTTTAGACAACACCAAACCCTTGTGGCAAGGAGTAAGCCGCATAGGTCAGGTCTGTCGGAAAAAAACACCTGTGGGAAGTGGGTTTACCTACATGTTCTTAGTAGAACAGTGGCACGTTAGCGTTGTAGAATTGCGCTTCCAGGTATTCCAGCAGGAGAGCGAAATTCAAGATATCGACATCATTCATCAGAGGCATTGACGGATCGGAACCGCCATTGAGGCTCACGATGAAAGGTGAGACATCGCTGACGATCTGGCTCTGAGGGATGGACTTGTCGAAAGCGCCATTGGGGCTGAGGGGTTTGCCGGACATGGCATCCAGGTAACCAGCGTGGCGGGCCTCAATGGTCAGGATCGAAGCGGCAGCCGACAGATAGGCTTTGTTGCTAATCGCGGGGGCGGCCAGCAAATAAGCGCCGACGCCGACATTCTCGAACGTGCGAGCCAGGTCAGTGAAGCCATCGAGCGACTTCTGGGTCAGGCCTTTAAAAGTTGGTTTGGGGCGTGGGGTAGCACCAGCGCCCTTCAGTGCGCTGATCAAGAAAGCGACGTGGGCATTCTCGTCCTGCTGGATCTCGTGGAATGCGCTCGAAGCCGACAGATTGTTGTGGGCAGCAGCAGAAGCATTGGTCAGCTGGGGCAGAAGTAGGCTAACTGCGGGAACTGCGATAGCGGCGGTACCACCAGCGACAGCGGCCGTAGTCAATGAACGATGGAGAAATGAGCGGCGCGAAGCTTTTGTGGGCTGAGCGGCATCGCTCTCATTTTCCGTATGTGAAGAAAACAGTTTCATAGGGTTAATACACTTCCTTTTTAGCAATATTGTATGCTAGATCATCCTTCACTCACTTGAGTGATCCATAAGTAGGTACGCAAAAAACTGAAAGGCGGATTACTTTATTCGAAAGAATGGACCTTTTTCATACCTGCTTCAGAGATCTTTTTTCTGAAGCAGGCGCAGTGGTTAGTTGACTGAGCGCTGTGAGAGGAAGTGAACGGTTGCCAGAGAAATGATTAAAGCGAACCCATCAGACGTTGATAGAGGTTCTGGATTGCGGCTTTGGGGGCTGCGCCGAACTCCTGTTCGAGGGTATCCTTACAGCGTTGGTACTGGCGCAGAGCGAGGCCGCGTTTGCCCTGGCGAGTATAGCAGCGCATCAGCCCATAGTGAGCTTCTTCCAGACAGTTATCGACGGCGAGCATCTGCTGCCAGTGGACTATACTTTCGTCGAGTGAATCTGAGCGCCAGGCGATCTGAGCGAGCTGGTCGCGGGCATTCAGATAGGCGGTGCGCAGTTCATCGCGGCGCATAGTACACCAATCGCTATAGAAGGGCTGGACGTAGTCGCCGCGATAGAGGTCGACCATTGCCAGAAAGGCTTCGCGGGCTTCGGCGTCATTCTCGTTATCGGTGGCCTGTCTGGCCTTGCTTTGCAGTTCCTCGAAGGCCACGACATCGTACCAGGTCTGGTTCGTATAGAGCATATCCAGGCGCAGCGAATAGGTGCCGCCTTTGGCGACGATCACCGATTCGCCGCCCAGGGCTTGGCGGAGATAGTAGATCGTCGAATAGAAGGTGCGAGTCGTCTGCTCATCGGCCTCTGGCCAGAGGGCGGTGATGATCGACTCTTTGCGCATCGGGCGATTGCAATCGAGCAGATAAAAGCAGAGTTCCATCGCCCGCGCCATGCGCCAGCGTGTGACGGCCTCCTGGTGGAGGTAGACGACCGGTTCGCCGAGGGCCAGGATGGCCAGTTTATGTTTCTGTGGGATGACTTCGAGCATGCTTTCGGTATTTGTGGCTGGGGATAGTTCGGCTATGGGTGGAGCAAGTTCGTGCGGGACTGGTGGTGGCTCGACGGGTCTGGTCACGGGTGCGAGCACAGGCTCCAGGTGCAGCCAGGAGCGGGCAGCGGCCATTGCGGGCAGCGTTTTAATTGCACGTTCCATGCCGGGCAGGTGGCGGATCTCGATCTGGGCGCACTGCTCGTAGCCGTCGCAGATCGCGGCGATAGTCATCGCCTCGTCGAGACAGTTCACTGCCTCGGGGATCTGTTTCAGCGCCAGGTGGTAGGCGGCGAGGCGCAGCACGACCTGGAGGTGCTCCTCTTTCAGGCCGATGCGGCTAAAGATGCGCTCGCTGCTGGAGAGGTACGACCCAGCCTGGCTGTACTGGCCTTGATAGAGATGGATAGTGCCATAGACCAGATTGCGGATAGCCTCTTTATAGCCGATGGGATCGCCGCTGGTGCTCTGGATCTCCACCTCTGAGATCAGGATCATCGCAGTAGCGTTGTCGCCCATATAGAGATAGATCATCGCCAGGTCGCCGAGCACGCCATTGACCAGATAGTGGTCGCCGATCTGGCGGGCCAGGGCCAGGGCCTCCTCGGTGGCTTCGAGTGCGCGTTCGTAGTGTTCCTGGCGCTGGTAGAGCGTCCCCAGGTAGTTGAGCGCATATGCCTGGCCGCGTAGAAAGTTGGTTGGACCCTTTGCCAGTGTCAACGCCTCACAAAAGATAGTCTCGGCCTCCTGGAAAGCGCCCTGACGCAGTTTAAAGCCACCGAGGCGGATCAGATTATCGATCTTGCCCCACATATCCTGGAGCTGCTCCCAGCAGGTGAGTGCGCGAGTGATATGGTGTTCGGCGAGAGCGAAGTTTCCCAGCATCCCGTAGGCGCTGGCCAGGGCGCTATGGCCATCGGCGGTCTGGCGGCGGATAGTATGGCGTCCCCACAGTTGAAGGGCCTTTTGCACCTGAGCGATGCCGGCCGCGAAGTCGCCCAGCAGGATATGGCAGAGGCCCAGGCGCATATGGGCCTCTGCTTTCAGCGGCACCTCGTCGGCGGGCAGCGTGTCCAGCACCTGTTGACAGAGCGCTTGACCTTGTCGGTACTCGACGCGTTGGAAGAGGATGCGGCAGCGGGCGATCGAGATCTCGGCCTGGAGGGCTGGCAGGTGGGGGTTATCGCCAAAGGCTGCATGCTCTTTCAGCTCGGTGAGCGCCTCATCCGCAGCGTCGAGCATAGGGAGTGCCGAGCTATAGTTACCCTGGCGCAGAAAGATATTGGCGCGGATCAGCAGCAGTCTGGGATAGCGCTTCGTCGTCACCGCCGGGAAGGTATCGATCCAGCGAGCCAGCGTCTCCGCGTGTCCCTGGTTCATCATCTGCTCGGCCGACTCGATGATCAGATTGGCGGCGATATCGTTGACGCTGGCTTCGAGTGCGTGGTAGATGGCCTGGCTGTAGTTATGCGAGGCGCTCAGCAGTTCGGAGGCTCGCTGGTGGAGGGCGGAGAAGCGTTCAGGCTCCTCGCGGCGCAGTTCCTCGTACAAGAGTTTGCGTAGGACATACGTACACGTATAGATGCTGGCCGCACCGTCGCCCGTGTGAGTGACAAACAGGCCGTGTTGTTCTAAATACTGCAAGTGAGTATAGGCTTCGTCGTGCGAGATATGCAGGAGAGCGGCGCACATCGTTGGTGCCATCTCTTGGAGTACCGCAACACTTTTAAGGAAGGCGTAGGCGGTCTGGTGACTTTTAAAGACCTCGTTGACCACATAGGAGAAGAGATACTGTGAAGCTATCTGTAGCTCTGAGACATCGGCAAAGAGGGGTGTGGCGTGACTCTGGGGAAAGGGCTGTACATTGCCCAGGCGTGTTCCCAGGAGGATACCCGCGATCCAGCCATCGAAGATCTGCGCGAGCCGTTCGGCTTCGGTTTCTTTGAGCGTAGTGATGCCCTGAATATGTGCCAGCTCGATGATCTGTAGGGGAGTAAAGCGCAGTTGATTGATACCGATGCCAAAGATCATCTGATTGGCCAGCAGCTTGGCGAAGTCCAGATCGGGGATAATGCGACTCTCGATCACCAGAACACAGCGTAGAGGCAGTTTATGTAGAAGATAGCTTATCAGTTTATTGATATCGGGTAGATCGTTAATCTCTTCATAATTGCAGAGGATCAGTGCCAGACGGCCGGGAATCTCATTTTCGATCGCGGCGACCAGCGTATCTATGACCGCTTCAAAGAAGTTCAAACGTGAAGGATTATTCGCGTGCTCCGAAGAAGCGCCGGTCAGAAGTGGATCGAGCGCATAGCCGAAAGTGGGGAAGCGCTGACGAATACTTATCAGAAGCACGGTGAGAAAGGTCAGGCGGTCGGTGTCGGTCTGATCCAAGAAATACCAGCAGCAAGGGATAGTTGTATGCTGAGCAAAATCGGCCAGGAGCGTCGTTTTGCCATAGCCGGCAGGGGCCTGGAGGAGCACCAGTTTATACGATGAAGAGCGGGTCTCGCTGCCCCTATCTGGTCCATCGATAACGTTGCTCAGGCGGTGGACCAGTGTCTCGCGATGCAGGTGGGCCACAGGCAATGCCGGGTAGGTAACCTTCCTTGGATGGGAGAAATCGATCAAGGTTTTCTACCTTTCCTGATGCATTTTTCACTAATGTTTGCGAAAACTCTATGCAGTAAGTAAGTAGTGGCTGGCTAGTATCTATTGTAGCGCTCTATAAGCTCGCGAGGCGACAACGGCACGCGAGTGAAGACGGGAAAAGCGCGTATAACCAGGTCAGACGGATCATCGGGTCTGGCTCGCTGGTATGAAGATCACGTGTCTTGGGCATAGGTGTCTGGTAGTTGTTGGAATCCTATATATTAGGGGTGCAGGAGAAGCCCTGCACCCCTAAACGACCTCTTTCCCAGGGAAAAATTCCCCAACGCTTATCGTCTCCCCCAGAGACAGCGTTCTACAGCTTTTAGCTAAAAGAAGGCTAGCGCCTTCCTGACAGTTGTAATCCTTCAGAAATGAGTAGGGTTCTTATGGGTACTTCCAGTCCATCCTACCAATACTACCATAACTTACGATAATCTTCAAGTAAAAAAAGTCAGGCTTGTTTTCTCATCTGGAGCTTTAAACTGCGGCTTTTTGTTCTTACTTCCTCTAGGACGACGTTGCACATCTGGCACATAGGCGTCGAGGTCTTCTAGCAAAAAATAGAGGCCCTGCCCCTGTCTTTTATCCTCTTGCTTTCTGATCATTAGTATGCCTTCGTTGTCGTAGATATAAGCTTTGAGCTTCCCAGCCGACACGAGCTTATGAATCCATGTTTCTGTGCATCCAAGTCTTCTGGCGGCTCCTTTGGTATTTAAGAACTGCATTTCAAGCATAGAAAACCTTTCAGGATAAAGATGCGGTGGAAGCATAAATTGTATGAAAATATGGTAACACTACATTACTGTGGTCGTCAAGGGCAGCAGCCCTTGATATCCGGCTGGTGGGTTTCTGTTTTTGGTGCTAGCGCCCCCCAGCCCAGGAGATTGG
This sequence comes from Ktedonobacteraceae bacterium, assembly GCA_034437695.1. Classification (GTDB taxonomy): domain Bacteria; phylum Chloroflexota; class Ktedonobacteria; order Ktedonobacterales; family Ktedonobacteraceae; genus Paraktedonobacter. Next base: position 41,513 of record DAOTTJ010000219.1, on the reverse strand, counting down.
GGTGCAGGAAGGCGTTTGCAGACGCCTTCCTGCATATGAGATGTGGGCTTCGTTGTGGCGAGGCGTCCAGGGAAAAACTCTCTGTGTGAAGCACCCCAGATTACCTGTCCCCCAGATAGAGTGCCGGTTAAGGGTTGCTGCCCTTAACCATCCCGCTATGTCCGCGCTATGGGCTGGTGCGGTTTTAGGTTGGGCGGCGGCGGTGGCTTTGGATCTGGGTGGTGGCGGTGGCGGTGGCGATGAGTTGGCCTTCGAGGGTGAGTAGTTCGCCCTGGAGAAAGACGAGCGACATGCCGCGGTGGACGATGCGGGCTTCGGCCCTGAGGGGTCCGACGTACGCGGGGCGGATGAAGCTGACTTTGAGTTCGATGGTGGGGGCGAAGGCGTTGGCTGGGAGGGTGGCGGTGACTGCGCCTCCGAGGGCTTCGTCGAGCATGGCGGTCAGGAAGCCGCCCTGGATGACGCCGATGGGGTTGAGGAATTCGGGTTTGGCCTCGAATTCGACCTGAATGATGCCCTGGTCGCGGTCGACGGAGAGTAGTTTCCAGCCGAGCAGGATGGCGGCGGGTGGCACTGAACGTCCTTCGACGGCGTCCCAGAAGATGGTGTTGCGTTCACTCATTGTTTTTCTTTCCCACTATGAGTCATCCCTGATTTTGTCAAATCAGGACAAACATCTTACTTGTTTTGTCGGTCGCCGTAGGCGATCGACAAAACAAGTGAAAAAGGTTTTTCGGGGGTACTGCCCCGAACCCCATAGGCATGAAGGTAGCAGAGAGATGCTCTCTGTACTCCTGTTTTGCATGTTTTGCCTCCGGCAAAACATGCAAAACGAGAGAAAAAGTTTTTTGGGGACACCCCAAGCCCCTGTTAAGGGCTGCTGCCCTTAACCATCCCGCCTCAGTCTGCGCCTACGGGGGACACCTCGCGTTAGTTGTTCAGGTGCGGGAGATGGCGAAAGTGAGCTGGCCTTTGGCGACGATTTCGCCGTCGACAAAGACTTCGGCGTCGACTACGCCTCCCATGCTAGCGAAGGTCAGTGCTTCGCAGACGTAGTGGATCTGGTCGCCGGGTACGACTGGTTTGAGAAAGCGTGTTTTGACTCCTGCGAGCATGTAGGTGGTATTCTCGGCGACGTTCTGCGTGGAGTCGCCGCGTACGAGCAGGATGGCGCTCTGTGCCATGCCTTCGATGATCAGCGCTCCGGGAAAGAGTGCGTTGCCAGGGAAGTGGCCGGGCATCATCCACTCGTTGCCGCTGACGTTTTTGCGGCAGACTATGCGTTTGCCGGGTTGGAGTTCTTCGACTACGTCGATCATGATGAAAGGGTACGCCTGAGGTAGCAGGCGGCATACCTCGTTAAAATTTAAGATAACTCCCACGGTTTCGCTCCTCTCTCTCTTGACGGTCATTGCTGACAGCCGCGTAAGACGACGGCACTTGTGGACCCGAAGAGGTCCTGTTCGAGCAGGAGCACTGTTCCCTGTTTGCTTTGCGCCCAGGGGCGTGCTTCGCTGTGAAGTTCATTGCCGGGCAACAGACTCTGGCTGGTTGCTCCGGGGTTTGGCAGGACGATGCCGCGTTCGAGCATGCTGACGGCGGCGAGGGCCTGGAAGAGGCCGCTTGCGCCGTAGGTTTCGCCGAGTGTGGCTTTGATTGTGGTGATGCATGCGCTGGGATTGTGAGCCAGCAGTTCGCGCAGGGCCAGGGCCTCGGCCTGGTCCTGGTTGCGGTAGCCGTTGGCTCCGCAGACTACTACGTCGAGATCGTCGGGTGTGAGTCCGGCGGCGGCGAGCGCCTGTTGGGCGGTTTTACGCAGTACGCTGGCGCGTTTCGCCAGGTCGGTTGTGGGTGCGAATGCGCTCGACCAGCCGGCGAGCTGGGCGAGCGGACGTGCGCCACGGGTCTCGGCTTCGGCCTTGCGTTCGAGGACGACGACTGCCGCTCCCTCGCTCGGCAGCCAGCCGGTGCTGCGCGGGTTGAAAGGGCGGCCTGCGTCTTCCAGGCTGCCGGTTGAAACGACCCCGGCGTTGTGGTAGACCCAGAGGGCGGCGGGACTCAGCTCCTCGACGCCGCCAACGACGAGTTGGCGGGCGCGACCGTCGCGCACCATCTTCGCGGCATAGCCCAGCGCGTCGAGTCCAGCGCACTGACCCGAGGCGATGGTTGTGTTGAGCGCTCGCGCTTTCAGACGGATGGCGAGGTGCGAAGCGGGCGCGTTGGCCAGAGTGTTGGGCGCTTCCATCGGACTCGTATAGTGTGGACCTTCGGTGATCGCCGTGTAGTCGTAGTCGACCATGCTCTGAAAGCCTGCGAGGTTTGAGCCAACCGTAATCCCGAGTTCGTCGGGGTTGGTTTCGCCGTTGGCTAGTCCTGCCTCGCGGGTCGCGAGGATCGACGCGCCGAGCAGAAAGGTGGTGCCTGAACGCAGGTATTGGAAGCCGCGTTTGCCTACCAGTTCGACGAGATTGCAGTCGCCCACCTGCTGACCCCACAGCGAGCGCTCCTCAGCCGTGGCGTCGATAGCTGCATACTCAGGTTGGCGGGCCGACCAGATTGACTTCAGGAGGACGCCGTGGCGCTCACCCTGCAACAGGGCCGACCAGAGGGCGTCGACTCCCAGGCCAAAGGGGCTGACGGCACCCATCGCAGTGACGACGATTGATCCTGCATATTTTGCCATAGTTATACCCTCTTCATCACAATCGTGGCGATATTCCCGCCAAAGGCAAACGAGTTGCTCATGGCTACCTCGACGGGACTTTCAATCGCCTGGTTGGGGACAACGCTCTGCAAGCACTCGGGATCGCTCTCCTGGTAGTTGGCGGTTGGCGGGATGATGTTTGAGCCGATGATCAGTGAACAGGCGACCGCCTCGATGGCGCTGGCTGCGCCCATTGTGTGTCCGAGCATCGATTTAATCGAGCTGACGGGCAGTTGGTCGGCCAGGGGACCGAAGACCTTGCGCACAGCCAGGGACTCCGAGGAGTCGTTGGCTCGTGTGCCGGTGCCGTGTGCGCTGATATAGGAGATGGCATCCAGTTCGAGCGCGGATTCCTCTAAGGCGCGGTGCATGGAGGCCTGAGCGCCGATGCCATCGGGATGGGGCGCGGTCGGATGGTGCGCGTCGCAGGCCAGACCGTAGCCCAGAAGTTCGGCGTAGATATGAGCGCCGCGTGCCACGGCCTTCTCGTAGTCTTCCAGAATGATCACGCCCGCTCCCTCGCTGACCAGCATTCCCGTGCGGTTGCGATCGAAGGGTTGACAGATCTCGTGGGCCATGCCGCCCAGGCGATGGAAGACCGCGAAGCAGCCACGCGAGAGCGCGTCAGCGCCGCCCACGATGGCTACATCGACCAGGCCCTCGCGGATCATGTCCATGCCCCAGCCGATGGCGTAGTTGCCAGCCGCGCAGGCCGTAGGGATCATATGGCAGGGACCTTCAGCGGCCATCTCCTGAGCGATAGCCGCAGTGATATAAGTCTCGGTATAGTGCGAGACCAGTGTGGCGTTCTGCGCGGTCTGACCAGCGATGCGGCGGCTATTTTCGTCCTCACCGATCGAGGCGTTGCCCATCGTCGTACCCATGCAGACGCCGATGCGCTCGGGACTATAGTCTGCACTCAGCAGCTCGGAGTCGTCTACCGCCATCCGCGCAGCCGCGACTGCCAACTGTGTGGTGCGGGCGCATAGCGCGGGATCGAGCACGCGAAAATAGTTTGCAGGCTCGAAATCCTGAACTTCACCGCCGATATGGGCATCGAATAGACTGGTGTCGAAAATTTTAATTGGTCCGGTTCCGACCTTCGCGGCAGTCAAGGCCTGCCAGAACTCGCGGTAGCCGCTGCCAATTGGCGAGAGGACACCTAGACCGGTGATTACAATACGTTGCGCCATTTCTCTTCTCCTGACGGTGCAGATCACTAAAAATGGGCAGAGGCGCGTACGCCTCTGCACCCGAGGTCTGGCTAGCTTCTGACCGGCTGCATGATATCGGTGATGATCTCGACTACGGCGTTAAAGGTTTGCATCTGGGCAAAGCGATCTTCAGGGATACGTACGCGGTAACGTTTTTCGATGCGTGCGACGATCTCCAGGGCCAGCATCGAGTCGACACCCAGTTCGGTTACGAAGTTGTCGTCGTCGTTGAAGTCTTCGACTTCGATGATTTCGGCGATGATGGTTTTGAGTTCTGTGCGCAGGTCCTGGTCGTTCATGGTTGGTTTTCTCCTTTTTTGTGCTGCCTGCGGCAGCTTGCTCATTCCTGTTTTGCTTGTTTGCCTCTGGCAAAACAAGCAAAACATATAAAAAGGGTTTTTGGGGACGCCCCAAACCCCGGCAGGGCGAGGCCCTGCACTCTTTTTTGCCGTCTGCGGCGGCAAGGTTGAGAAAGAGGGTTTGGCGGGGACACCCCACGCCCGCACCGGCAAAGAGCTGCGCCCTCTGCACACCTGCCTGGCTTGGGGGATACCCCACCGTCTGGTATGTTTACGAGTGAATGGCTTCGGCTTGTGTGCGTTGTGGGGTGGCCAGGTAGATCCAATCGTCGTTGATTGGGTGGGTTGCGGCCTCCCGTGTGTAGCGTGCGCTCCACTTGTTGAGCAGTGGATCGGTCTGCCAGGCCGTAAGCTGGGCCTGGATGGCTGGCTCTGACGAGCTGCTGTACGCTGTGATGACTTTGCTGGCTATGCGGCCTGCGATCAGTTCGAGCAGGTGGATATTCTGAGTAAACTCTTCGTCGAACTCCTCGTCGGTGAAGGTGGCTTTCAGGCGGTCGTGAAAGGTTTGCATAAAGGGCAGCGGATGGTAGTGGTCGACGAAGAGATCGGTGACGATCGTCTGGTCGATGGCGTCCCATTCGCGGAAAAACGTTTGCATACGCGTCGCGAGTTGCGAGAGGCGGTGCAGCAGGACCGAGCGAAAGCGGTTTTCGGCGAGTGTACGAATCTTGTCGTGGAAGTAGAGTAGGCTGAAGCCGCTCCAATATGCTGCCACATCCCAGATATACTTTGCGACCATTACCTGTCCATTACCCAGCAGGCCATACTGCTGCTCATAGATGGTGAACCCGGCTCTGGCCATGCTCAGGTAGATCAGGTTGTGTCCGCGTGCGAGTGTGCGGATATCTTCGCCGGCCAGATCGTGGCTGATCAGGTCGGTGATCAGGCCGTTGCTGATGGCGATGTAGTCGGAACCTGGCGAGTAGAGTGGGTCGATAAAGAGGCCCGCCTCGCCGGTCAAGCACCAGCGGTCGCTGGAGTAGACCTGGCGGCAGCCGTAGGAGTAGTCCTTCATGACGCGGAAATCCTGGATGCTGGCCTGGCTGTGTTCGATTACGCTGGCGCACTGCGGCTCGTACTGGCGTAGCCAGTTGAGTGCGCGGTCGAAGCGGTTCATTGTGTCGAAGGCATGGAGCGACGGATCGGTGACGATGCCGACGCTGGTTGAGCCGGAGGCCAGGGGGATTAGCCAGACCCAGTAGCCCTTGCCGCACAGGTGGTTGGTGCTCAGGTAGCGCTCGCCATCGGTGATGCGGGCGTGCCACGCCGGGCTGTCCGACCATTCGTCGATATCGATTTTCTGGCCGATGCGGAACCAGACGGCGTTTGCGCGATGTGGACCTTTCTCGGCGAGGCCTAGCTGGCGTTTCAGCAGCGAGCTGCGCCCGCTGGCGTCGACCACCCAGCGGGCCTGGATGGTCTGTGCGCCGTCGGGTCGGCGGATGTGCAGGGTATGCAGATTGGTGGCGTCGAGTTCGATCTGTTCGACCTTGCTGGCGTCCAGGAAAGGAATGTCCAGCTTGCGCACCTCTTCGCCGAGGGTATTCTCCAGGCGACCGCGGTCGAGCTGGAAGGTTGGCACCGAGTGGAAGGCGGTCAGACCGAGTTCGACGCGGTGAGTGATATCCAGGTTGTCGGCGGTGCTGAAGAAGAAGCGCAGGCCAAATTTCTTGAGCTGTGCGGTTTGCAAATGCTCGGCGAGGCCCAGGTTCAGCAGGTAGCGTGTGGCGAGTTCGACGGTGGACTCGCCGACCTTGTGCGCGGCCTCCGGGACCGGGTGGGCCTGTTTTTCAATCACCAGCACCGTACATGCGGGGACTGCTTTTTTGAGTTGGAGTGCGAGGGTTAGACCGGCCAGGCCGCCGCCCAGAATGGCCACGTCGTATGGATGTTCGGCAACCGGGGCCGTGGTCTCTGAGTCACTCATGGTACTTCCTCCAGATGTGTCGCTTAGCTATTCACTACTTGCTGTCTACTCTCCTGGACAATGTCTACCACCGCGTTCAGCGTTTGCATCTGTGCGAAGCGCTCCTCGGGGATGCGGACGCGGTAGCGTTTTTCGATGCGTGCGACGATCTCCAGGGCCAGCATTGAGTCAACGCCCAGTTCGGTCACGAAGTTATCGTCGTCTTGAAAATCATCGGTTTCAATGATCTCGGCGATAATAGTTTTGAGTTCATTGTGTAGTTCTGCTCTAGACATGGTGCGTGTGCTCCTTCTGGTCTGTGTACATGGTCTATGCTGCAAAAGCGTTGGCGTGTTTATGCGCTCAGTCCGCCGTCGATCTCCAGGACGCTGCCGGTGATGTAGCTGGCCTGCTCTGAGAGCAGGAAGCAGATTGCGGCTGCGACCTCGTCGGGACGGCCCAGGCGGCCCTGCGGAATCCCTTTGACCAGTGCATTGCGCTTGGCGTCGGGGATTGTCTGCCAGATGTCGGTTTCGATAAAGCCGGGTGCGACCGCGTTGACCGCGATGCCGTAGGGGCCGACCTCTTTGGCCAGTGCTTTGACAAAGCCGATCTGTGCGGCTTTGGTTGCGCCGTAGTTGGTCTGGCCGATTACGCCCAGGCGAGCGCCGCTGACCGAGCTGACACAGACGATGCGTCCGGCTCGCTGGCGGATCATACTATAGATAGAGGCGCGGGCGTAGCTGAAGACGCCTTTGAGATTGGTTGAGACGACATCGTCCCAGTTCTCCTCGGGCATCATTGCCAGGATACCGTCGCGGGTGATGCCCACGTTGAGTACCAGGCCGTCCAGGTCGCCGAGTTCGTTTTGCACATCCTCGACCACGCGTTTGGCCTGGGCGTAGTCCTGCACGTCGGCCTGGATGGCGAGCACTCGGCCACCTAGCGCGGTGACTTCTTCGACAACTTCGGCGGCGGCTTTTTGATTGCTACTATAGGTAAAGGCCACACGTGCGCCTGACTGAGCCAGAGCGAGTACCGTAGCTCTGCCAATACCTCGTGAGCCGCCTGTCACCAGGATTCTTTTTCCATCCACAGCGTTACTCCTTCAAGCTGTAAGCACCTTTTATGCTGCTAAGGACAACTACGTTCCTTTAATAAGATGACGCTACGAGATGACGCGATTGCGAAAGATACGTATTCCCAGGAAGAGCAGACCGATAAACGAGATGGTCAGGCCCAGCAGGTCCCAACCGAAAGGCAGGGTTGCCACCGCCTGTCCGTGGATGGGCGGGACCATCGCAAAGCGCAGGCCTTCGGCTGCGTAGGTCAGCGGATTGAACAGGGTGATGATCTGCAAGGCTTTAATCGAGCTGATCGAACTCCAGGTGTAGTAGATGCAGCCGGTGTAGAGTGTCGCGCTAAAGATCAGCGTAAAGAGCAGGTAGATCTTATCGGCCGAGAGCGCCGAGCCGATCACCAGACCGAGGGCCGCGCTGGAGAGTGCGTAGAGCGTCATCACACAGATCAGCAGTCCCAGGTAGTCGCTTCTGACCAGGTAGCCGTTGCCGAGTACAAAGTAGGCCACAATAAAGGTCAGGCCTGCGGCCACCAGCGAGCGGATTGCGGAGAAGACAATCTTCTCCACCGCGACCAGGCTGACCGGCAGTGGGGCCAGCAGGCGGTCGTCGATCTCATGATTGCCGTCCAGGTCGAGCATCAGCGAGAGCGAGATGCCTTGCAGGCTGGCCATAAAGATAGTCATCGCCACCACGCCGGGAAAGAACAGGGCGGGATACAGTTGCTGGGTCACGCCTGTGCTTGGCAGGATGCGTCCAAAGACGAAGAGCAGCGAGAACGGAAAGATCAGCACCTGCATCACAAACGGGACGAAGCCGCGGGCCGTGATCATGATATCGCGGCGCAGTGTGTGCCAGAAGGCAGTGGCTACGACCAGGAAACGATTGTGCGGGCGCACCGCCATACTAAAGACGAGTTCTGTCTGAGATGGTGCTGTTGTGCTCATGAGCGTAAGTTCCTTCCGGTCATGTAAATGAAGACATCTTCCAGGCTGGGACGGGCGAGATGCAGGTCGCGCAGTTCGGCGTTCCATTCGCTGATAATATGCACGGCCTGAGGGATGAGCGTCGAGACCTCTTCGGCGTAGATACGCAGCACCGTCAGGTCTACCTCAGATTTTTTGCCGTTGACCTCTTCAATCCTGGTCACGCCTGGCAGCGAGCCTAGCACCTGCTGGAGTTGAGCCACGGCTGAGAGGTTCTGTGGGGCTTCGCCCTGATCGGCAATGGCAGCAGCGGCCAGTACACGTGCGGGAACGCGGTCTGGCACGCTGATGCGCAGTTCGAGCGTCGTGCCGCCGGGGATGCGCTGTTCCAGGTGTGCGGGTGTATCGCAGACAAGGATCTTGCCGTGATCCATAATCGCAATGCGATCGCAGAGTCGGCCGGCCTCTTCCATATCGTGAGTAGTCAGCAGGATAGTGATGCCGCGCTCTTGCAGGCCGCGAATGCGCTCCCAGAGAAAGAGTCTAGACTGCGGATCGAGGTTATTCGTCGGCTCGTCCAGAAAGAGCACCTGTGGGGCGTGCATCATGGCGCGGGCGATCATCACGCGCTGGGACATTCCGCCGGAGTAGCGCGTCACCATATCTTTGCTGCGCTTCTCCAGACCAAACTCGGTGAGCAGTAGATCGGCGAGTTTATTGCGATCGGCCTTCGAGATCCCGTGATAGCTGGCGTGGAAGGTCAGGATCTCGCGGGCGTTCAGGCTCAGATCAAGATTAATTTTTTGCGGCACCACCGAGATGCGCTGTTTGACGCCGATCGGGTCGCGCACCACATCGATGTCCATAATGCGCACCTTGCCCCCGGTGGGGATGACGCTGGTGGTCAAGATACCGATGGTAGTCGTTTTACCTGCGCCGTTTGGACCGAGCAGACCAAACACTTCGCCGCGTTTCACCGCAAAAGAAACGTCGTCGACCGCGTTGGCCTCGGACTTAGGGTAGCGTTTGTAAAGGTTGTCGACCTCAATCGCGGGCGAGTTCTGTAGCGTGGATGTCATTTATACAGCCTTTCTTTCTGCCACTTCCAGGGCAAAAGCAACCGAGCGTGTTTCAATGATCTCCTTATCGTAGTCAAGCGTAGCCAGGTGATTGCTGCGTTCGAGCAGGACATGCTCGACGGGACCAGAGACGCGCTCGGTCCAGAGCGACGTATCGGCGGGCGGGACCACTTTGTCGAGCTGACTGGTAAACGCGAGGACCGGACACTGGAGTTCATTGAGGCGGGGCCAGAGTTCAAGACGCGCAGGCTTCATCGACATGATCGGGGCGAGCGCGGCCTGTTCATAGGTAATCAGTTCAGGTGCGTCGGGATTTTCTACGCTCTTGCCCCGGAACCAGGCGAAATAGCGCCGGTTGGTCTGGACCATCTCTTCCATAAAAGTGAAATTCCAGTGTTTGGGCAATTTAAAGAAACCGTTGACTATCAGCAGGCCCGCCAGCTTATCGCTGTGGTTCAGCGCAATCGACGCTGCCAGCATGCCTCCGGTGCATATACCTCCAATAAAGATGCGCTGATGGCGCACTGCGAGTTTGCTGTAGGCATCCTCCGCGCAACGAACATAGTCGGACCATTGGGTAGTGATCTGCTCATCGACCGAGGTGCCGTGTCCTGGGAGCAATGGTGCTTCAACCGCGAAACCGGCGTTTGCAAAGGCCATAGCCCAGTCGCGAACTGTCTGCACCGTACCCATATAGCCGTGTAGCAGCAGGACGCCGCCGCGCTCCCCCTCGCTGATCGAGATGGTCTCGGCTCCGGGTATGATCGGAATGGACATGCGAGCTTCTCCTTTTATCTCTATACTTCTTTTCCTGACGGCTTCCTTTATAAGATCGGAGATTGGCCTAACCGGTCTCTTACAGTCGGGGTGATTCGTCAGTAAGGTGCTTTTGGCATCCTGAGAACGAAATAGTGCATGGAGCGGGAGCGCAGAGAGCGATAGCCTTATTCGGTATGAAGTGAAGCGCGAGTGCCGAGGGCGGTAGCCCTTTGCCTGGGGTTTGGGGCTGCGCCCCAACTATTCTCCCCCTCGCCGCCGCAGGCGGCGCACCTTTCCAACAAAGTTGGACCGACTACTATACTAAAGAGAGGGCGTGTATGTCAGAGACAAAGACGAAGCTGGTAGCTTCTCAGAATCAGAACGCAGAGCTGCTCCCGGCCTGTGTTTTTGAAATAGAGGTCAGTCAGCCCTTGCCCGTTTTATCGGCCTTTGATGCAAGAACGAAAACGACCTATCGGCGAGCCTTCTGCATGATCCGCGTCCATTCGCAGCCATTGGGATTGATCGAGTTGCCCTTTAGCGCGGGTCAGGCCTTGCCGCAAGACTATGCAGCGCTCATCTGGAAAAGCTACGGCGAGCGGATCGGCGAGCACCTGCAAAACGACGGTCTGGAGGTTCCGACGCAACTGGGAGTAGCGGGTTTGCCCACGCTCGAACTGCCGCCCTGTCTGAAGGCCCGCGAAAGCTTTTTGCTGAGTGCGCCTTTTGTCAGCATCATCGTGCCGACGCGTGACCATCCCGAGTGCGTCGAGGCCTGTCTGGACGCGTTGCTCAAGCTGGAATATCCCGCTTACGAGATCTTGCTGGTCGACAGTGCGCCGACCAGTCCAGCGACTGCGGAACTGGTGGCGCGGGTCTATGCCGGGGAGGAGCGAGTTCGTTATCTCAAGTGCGAGCGTCCGGGGGCCTCGCGTGCTCGCAACCTGGGTATGCAGGAAGCAAAGGGCGAGATCCTGGCCTTTACCGACGACGACGCGGTCGCGGATGAACACTGGTTGAGCGAGCTGGTACGGGCCTTTAGCAGTGCCGAGAAGGTAGTCTGTGTCACCGGCTCAGTCTGTGCGATGCGTTTTGAGACCCTGGCGCAGCTCTGGTTTGTGACCTACTTTCGTGGTCTGGGCGACAGTGAAAAGATGAAGCGCATCTTCTCGCCGCAGATCGTCGAGAGCCGCATGTACTATAAGCACCTGATGGGTAACCTCGGTGGCTCGGTCAACATGGCGACCACGGCGGCCTTTCTGCGTCACATCGGCGGCTTTGATCCGGCGTTGGGACCCGGCACGCCGGTCCACGCGGCCGAGGATGTCGAGGTCTTTATTCAGGCCAACATGCACGGAGGTACCTACGTCTACGAGCCACGGGCGCTAGTCTACCACGTCGATCGTCCCGATTTTCCCGGTCTGGAGAAACAGATCCACGGCTACGGCACCAGCGTGCCGGTTGTTTTGCTGAAATGCATGGTGCAGTATCCGAGCATCGCCCGCAACTTTACCCGGCGTGTGACCTCCAAGATTTTCTCATTTGTCAGATCGCGTGGAGCCGAGAAGGCCCCGGTCGTCGAAGCGCAGACGCCGGAGCAGGAAGGCAAATGGGGCGAGCTAATCGGTTGGGAGGGCGAGAAAGAGGTCACCCGGCGCGTCATGATGCAGCTACTCAAAGGCATGGCGACCGGTCCCTTCGCCCTGATCAAGAGCGTCATTTTTCAGCGCAACCACCGCGACGTACGCAGCAACCGACCGTCCGTGACGCCCCTCTGGTTGACCGACCTCGACCGTCTCGCCTCGCCCACAGGCGCGATCCACGCGCCCGAGCAGAGCCAGCCATTAGAGATACACGTCTATTCTTGAATATGAGTGAGCAGAGCACAAGCGAAAGGAGACACGCATGGTAGCCCCCAAAGAGAGCATCCTCGCCTACACCGCCGCCTGGTCCGAAGTCGACGAAGAGAAGCGCCTGGAACTCCTGGCGAAGAGCTGGACCGAGGACGGCGTGTATAGCGACCCAGGTGGTGAAGCAGCGGGTCGTGAGGCATTGAACCGGCACATCGGCGGCTTCCTCGCCAAATACGCGGGCCATCGATTCGTCCTCACCAGCGGAGTTGACGAACACCACGGCCACGTCCGTTTCACCTGGGCCTTTCTGACCCCCGACGGCAGACGCCTGATCGAAGGCATCGACTTTGGCGCAGTCGACGCGCAGGGTCGCCTCAACTGCGTCACCGGCTTCTTTGGTCAGCCGCGCCCCGTCGCCCCCTCCTGGCCGCGCGAACTGGTCCTCAAAAAGTAAAGCCTCTTTCAAGTGCAGGAAGGTGTTATTCAGGTGCATGCGCCTGAATAACACCTTCCTGCACTTTTTACTCTGGGAGTGGGGCGATTTCGCCCTGGCACAAAGAAGAAAAAGCAGGCGGCGCAACCCTGAACTAGATAATCCCCCTATACAAAATAAAAATAAAAATAAAAATATAATATTCAATACTATCGATAGAATTTCGTCTTGTAAAAGAATACTTCGATATGGTATATTTGAGAAAGCAAATATAAAACACATTCTACCGTTTTTCTCTATTGTGTAACCAAAAGACGTAAAGCTGAATTCCGTATAAGCAAAGAGTCGCATATGGGAGAGATCTGGCTCGGCAGAGAAGATACGGGCCTGCCTGGTAAGCACTCTGTGAACTTTCAGGTCAGATATATAATGAATAGTGGAGTCAGTTCAAACGGACGACTATAAGGAGGGAAAAGATGACTGCGAGTCCAGAGCGTATTGCCATAGTAGATATCGGAAGTTTGCGAGCGAAGTTAACGATCTTCGATGTAAGTGAGAGGCACAATTTAAAGTATATCGACAGGCAACGGAGTCTTACGAACCTGGGACGTGATCTGGCGCGTGGCGAGCGCAGCGTCGGACAGGAGGCCCTAGCTGACACTTTGCAGACCCTGCGCGACTACCGCGCTTGCTGTGCTAGTGCGGGCGTTGGGCGCATCGTCGCGATTGCCACGCAGGCGATTAGAGAGGCCGTCAACCAGCGCGAAGTGCTGTATGCCTTTGAGGACGTGCTGGGTACCTCGATCGAGATCCTGAGCAAGGAGAGAGAGGCCGACTGCTTCTTTCGGGCGGTGGCCGACGACTGTCGAAGTCTGCCGCGCGTGGCGACGATCGAGGTTGGTGGTGGGAGCGTGCAGCTCGCGGTGGGAACGAGCGAGCGGATCGAGCACAAATTGTCGGTCAGGACTGGGACGGCGGTGCTGCTCAAGCGCTTTACCGACGAGGCGACGGGCGAAGAGAACTATTCGGCGCTTGCTCACTATATTGCCCAGGAGCTAGAGCAGGCGGGTGTCGGTGCTTTCTGTCAGGATAGCGTGAAACCAACGGCGCTTGTCTATGGTTCGTCGTGCATGAAAGACTTTCTGTGCGCAGCCGGGGTGCCGGTTCGTGCGACGGGTCCTTCGGCCAACCACGACCTGACCAGCGAGGTAAGCGAGCTTGAGACGCTTTATCAGGAGATCAAGCAGATTCCCATGCCTGGGCGGGGTCATATTTTTCCTGCTGATCCGTCTTTTATGGTGGGGGCTGATAAATCACTACTTAACGTCATTATTGCTGCGCGTATACTTGGAGTTGAAACTATTGTGCCTTCAAACTTTAGCATTTCTGAAGGCTTGATTGTAGATAACCTGCAAAGGACACCATGATATTACTCGATAACAGCGCCTGTGATCTCTTAAAAGACGCATCTTTAGATATTCTCTCACCGGAGCTGTTACACATACTTGACGTGGTTTTAAATGCATGTTACCATAACCGCAGATTAAAGTCATATAGTTGTTTTGACGGTGATAATCTCTATGAAATAGAGACCATGCGTATTGCCACCCAGGGCTTGCGTTTTACACCGATTAACCCGGAGTGTGTGCTGGGATACTATGTCTCGGTCCAGGCGCTTTACACCAAGCACGAAGTCATGAAGTGTTGTCTGGCGCTGGTTGAGAGTTGCGATGAGCTGTGGATTTTCGCCCGCAACAGTCGGGTACACCGTTTGCTGACCGAGGGGATGCTGGCCGAAGTCATGTTGTTTCGCGAGCACTACCCTGAGCGCCACGTGCGCGTGCTTGACCTGGAGGCCTTGCGCCAGCGCCTGGACTATGCGCGGTTGGTCACGGTCGACCTGATCGATATCGAGATCGGTGCAGACAGCTATGTAGATGAGATCATCGCGGGCAGTCCGGCGAGTCAGCGCCAGGAGATCAACGAGGCCCTGCTTGCGCCGTATCGCAGGGAAGCTAAATACCCGCTTGTCTATATGGCTATGGCTTCCAGGGATATCAAGTACCTGGATTGGGCCAGAGCGTTTGCCTTTAAGCACAGACGCGTCCCGGTCAATCGGCACGCCGTCCTCGGCTCGTTGCTTTTGCGCGTTGCCCACAACAATAGTCCATCCGATATGCTTCAGGATGTCTTGAACGTGATGGATACCGCGTCAGAGTTGTGGATCTTCGGTGCAGATGCACAGCGGTCGTTGACCGGTGAGGGGTGCCTGGACCTGGCGCTTGAACTACAGTTGTGGTTTCGCTATTGTCGTGGTCGGCCTGTACGGCTGGTCAACTGGTGTGAGACGCAGGTTCCCAAGTATAGTGACGCCGGTTGGGCGCTGACTTCAAAAGAGCGCCTGGAAGTGGAAGTACACCAGAGTGGACACACCGATGCGCATGTCCAGAAGAAAGAAGGTCGCAGAAATACATGAGCGACGATTCCGCTGCTGTTGCTTTGATAGATATCGATGATATCCTGGCAGATTCGGTCCCTACCTACTTACAACACATCAACAAGGAGATGGGGCAGAGTTATCGTCCCCAGGATATGGCTATCTACGATTTTACCGCTGGCCTGGGCATCCCCTACGAACTGGTCATGCGTACAACGGCCAACCCCAGCGTACTCAGTGAACTGACCGTCATGCCGTACGCACTTGCGGGTCTGCTCAGGTTGCGCGAACTGGGTTTTCGCTTGCACCTGCTGACTTCGCGCAAAGAGACCGTGCGTAGCGTGACGCAGGCGTGGCTGGACCGCCACGGCCTCCCCTACGACGAGCTGATTATGGGCCAGAACAAAGGCAATGTAGCGCGTACCTACAGGCCGAGCTTTACGATTGCCTTTGAGGATCGCCTCGATACCGCGATTAAACTGGCTGCCGATATCGATTATGTCTTTTTGTTGAACCGCTGGTGGAACAGAAAGCCGGTGCCGCTGACCAATATCCTGCGCTTCGATAGCTGGCGGGAGATAGGAGATATGCTGACGTATACCGTTAACAGCGCCGATGCACTGCACACCCTGCTGGACGATAATAAAGCTGCATTAAGCGTGCTGGCCTCAGCGGTGCTCAGGCGTAAAAATCAGGGGATAGCCTCGCATATCTGGGTGATGGGTCAGCTCCCACAGAGCGCCGACGCCGAGCTACTTGATGCCATTTCGCTCGCGCAGTTGGAGCCGCTTGTGCAGCAGCGCTACATCGACCTGCTGATCACCACGCGCACCGATAACGTGCTAGTGGAGCGGCTCGGCGCTGTGTGTTCCCTCAACGTGCTGGAAAACGGGACGATGAAGATCGAGGAGATTACCGAGCAGATCGAGAAGCCGCCTGGAGGACGCGAGCTAATCCTCTTCAAGTTGCACGGTGGCAAGTCAGACTTGCAGATGGATGTCGTGCTGCGCGAGTTAAGCGCCACCGGCCTCCTGCTCAAGCTTCTCCAGCGCGAAAGTCTGATCTTTGGGTCAGCGCTTAGGATTCTGCCGCGCTACCTCTCCGACGTTGGCAAACCGGCCTGGTATATCAACGATTTCTTGCTGGCCCCAGTCGAGGATGCCATCCTCGGTATTTTGCAAATGCGTGGTAGCGAGACAAACCTGCTCAGTGGTCTGTACGCGCAGCCCTACAATTTTGCCGGACTGCTGAGTGCGGCGATCGAGGCGTTGCGCTCTGAGGGTGCGGCCTCTGTTTCGCAGCCCGATCAAGCTGCCTCGTCGTGTATAGAGCAAGTCCCGTCCAGACGCTTTAACCAGCTCATCGGGCGTCAGGAGGAATTTCAGCAGATCCAGGGATTGCTCTCTTCGAGCAGTAAAGAGTATGCAGTTTCGATCTTTGGTATCGGTGGCATTGTCAAGACCTCGCTTGCCCTTGAGATTGCTCATGCCTATCTCCCCCTTTGCCAGTTGGGTCAACTGGGTTTTGATACGATTATCTGGACACCGATCTCCAGTAAGATCCTGCTGGATCAGCCGTCCGAGGATAGCGACAAGACCGCTTTAACCGTGTGTATCACGACGATTGCCACGGCGCTGGAACAGACCAATATTTTGCGCGACGAGCGTGAGAAGCAGGTTGCCCATATCTATACCATACTCCAGAAAAGGCACGCGCTCTTAATCATCGATGGGTTGGAAGGCGGTCGCTATCCGATGCTCACCGAGTTTATCAACAATATGCCCAGGCCGACCAAGTTCCTGATTACCTCGCTTGAGGCTTTCAGTCTGGGCTATTCAATCAAACTCAAGCCCTTAAACGAGATAGCAGCTATCGATCTGATCCGACGCGAGTCCGAGTATCGCGATGTAGATCTGGACGAGTCGCAGGTTCGCGATCTCTATGAGTATACCAGCGGCATCCCACTGGCGATTGTCTGGGTGATTGGTCAACTGAAACGCCATACTATCAGCAAGATCAAGCTCAAACGCCTGACCAGCCGTTTACCTGAAGAGTTGTTGCTCAAACAGATTTTTCAGACGAGCATCACCATCCTGGCGGTGCAGCCAGCGAGCATCAAGGCACTGTGTATGCTCTCGCTGTTTACCGATAAGGTTGAGTACAAGGTCTTGCGGGCAAGCATGGGTCTCTATTGCGACGAAGATGCTTTAAACGACACACTCGATCTGGCTGCCGATTTAAACTTGATCCTGGTGCAGGGCGGGAAGATCAGTATGCTCTCGCTGGCGAAGCGTTTTGTTGCGCTTTATCTTACTGAGAACTGTCGTCAACTGCAAGATCAGTACCAGCGCGAGTGGATTGAGGCTATCTCGCTCCTGGCCCTGAAACACGCACCTGGCTATTGGGACTTCAATGGCTATGAGTACCTGATGACCTATAACGACGACCTGCGTTCGGCTCTCAACTGGTGCCTGAGCCATCAGTTGATCAAAGATAGCTACATCCTCATGCGGGCGTTTAGCTTTGGCTGTATCTACGCCGGACGCTGGAACGAACTGTTGGAGGTCTCTGGTCGCTTTAGCGAGTTGATGGCCGCATATAAGCACGACCATGCGCAGGCGTGGGTGAAGAGCTGTGTAACGGGTTGGGTACGGACACACCAGAATGTGTTGAGCGAGGCCGAGGCCGACCTGCAAGACGCGCTGGCCCTCTATCGCACCATGCAGGATATGCGCGGGATAGCTCAGACCACGCGTCTGCTCGGGCGCTTGCGTCTCGAACAGAAGAATTATCCTGTTGCGTTGGAGTTGCTGGAAGCCGCTCGCAACCAACTCAAGGTACTGGATTGGCAGACCGAGCTGGGCTTCGCTACGTACGACCTGGCGTGGTTCCACACCCCCGGCCCGCACCCGAACCCGGCGCTCGATCAGGGCAAGGCCGCAAAAGACTACTTTATGCAAGCCGAGAAACTTATTCAAGGCTCAATGGAACCACTGATCGCCGGACTTTTCACCACTGGTATCCAGGAGGCACTGGCTCAACGCGCTTTCAATGAGGAGAACTACGCCGAGGCCCGCGACCTCTGCGGCAAAGCCCTGACCTTTTATCAACAGACGCCGGGCGCGACCCACGGCTATCGACCTCCACGCATTCAACTCCTCCAGGCCAGAGCACTGGCGAAGCTGGGCAATATCGCAGAGGCGACCAGCGTCCTGGCGAACGCCATCGGCTCGTTTGAACGGCTGGGTATGGCCGAGCAAGTGGCTGAGGCCGGGACGTTGATGACCAGTCTGATGAAGTCCTTTACTAAAGGGAGTACCTCCGACCCGATACGCGTGCGCAATGCCTTCGCCCTGGTCGTAGGCATCAATGAGTATGAACACCTGACATCGCTCACCACCTCGATCCACGACGCCACCGCCGTCTATGAGACCTTGATCGACCCGCACAGACTGCAACCGTTCGATAAGACTAATGTCACGCTTCTGCTCAACCACGAAGCCACGAAAGGAGCGATCAGCTCTAAATTAGAGTGCCTGGCACGTCTCGCCGACAAAGAGGCGCTCATCCTGATCTATTTTACCGGCCACGGGATCAGCTCCAAAGGCGGCTTCTATGCCGGCGAATATCTCTGCCCGGTTGAAACCGACGCGTCCGATCTCAAGCGCACCGCGATTACCTCCGCCGAGCTGGAACGCGCACTGCAAGCCTTGCGGGCGCAATACGTTGTGCTGGTACTCGACGCCTGTCACGCGGGGGCCTTTAGCGGCGGCTCGCAATACCAGACTGGCTTTACTACCGGTGTTTATAACAGCCTCGCCAGCAAAGGGGGGCGTGTCGTGCTGGCTTCTAGCACAGCCGAGGAAGACTCTTACGAGGTTCCCAATCTTAACCATAGCCTGTTTACTCATCACTTTCTCGAAGCACTGCGCGGACGTGTCGCGGAGAACGACGCCCTGGTGCGTATCTACGACATCACCAGGTATGTCCAGGAGCACATGCCACGTCTCAACGCCCGCCAGCATGCGATCGTAGTTATGACTAGCCTGCGTGAGAACTTTGTGGTACTCTAAAACAAAGGAAAGACCTATGCAACGTAACGACCGCTATATCGCCTGCGCCCGCGCCATTCGCCCACATCTGAGCGATCTGATCGGCAGCACGGATGCGTTGGCACTCGACAGTACACTCAGTTCGCTGATCGTGAGCGGGCAGCAGGGTCAGGATGTGGCCGATCTCATCGCTGCTGCCCTGGCGCGTTACCCTGGCACGCAACAGTGGGCTGATACGCATATGCAGGGAACCGAAACCGACGAACGTAACGTCAAGGGATATGACACCCTGAGCAGCAATAGCTCGGCGGTACCTGCCCGTAGGTACATGTGTCCGTCTCCGAACTGTGATTATAAATGGTCACAGCGTACGGCAGGGGAGGTTATGCGGCTCTGTCCTACTCACAAACTCCCTCTCAGGGCGGTTTAAATAGGGAGAAAAGGTCCATGTTGATCAAGTTCTGGGAGGGCATCGGCGATCAGTTGAGCGCTCAATGGTTCGCCTTGCTCCTGACGCCCGCCTTTGTCTTCTGGCTGGGTGGCTTCCTCGTCTGGGTCTTGCATTTCGGCTGGGGCGCGGTCGAGCAGAACTTTGTGCATTTACCATTGCCGGAGCAGGTGACCTACCTGGTCCTGGGTCTCTTGCTGGTAGTCTTCTCGTCGGTGGCTGTGCAGACGATTGCCAGGCCCCTGGTGCGTCTCTGCGCAGGTTACTGGCCAGTCTGGCCAGGCTGGCTAAACTGGCCGCTCCTCAGGGTACGCAACTGGTGTGTCCAGCGTCAACTTCGCCGCATGGAGGTGCTTGCAGGACAATGGCAGGAGCTGGCAAACAAGGGTCTCAAGCAGTTAAGCGTTGAGGAGAGCGAGGCATATACCCAGTTGGATCAGCAGTTGCGCCAGTTTCCTGATGATTCCGCGCTGCTGCCCACGCGCCTGGGCAATTGCTTGCGGGCAGCAGAGTTGCGTCCGTGGATGAAATACGGTCTGGACGCGGTGATCTGCTGGCCGCATCTCTGGCTGCTCCTGCCGGACGAGGCCAGGCAGGAGTTGAGCGAGGCGCGGGCAAGCGTCAATGGGGCGCTGTTCAACCTGCTGTGGGGAGTGCTTTTCCTGGTGTGGACCCTGTGGGCGTGGTGGGCGATCTTTGTGGGCGTGGCTGTCGCCCTCTTTGCCTACTGGCAGGCACTGAATGCCGCCGAGGTCTATGGCAACCTGCTCAATGCCGCGTTTGACCTCTATCGGCTCACGCTCTACGACGCGCTGCGCTGGCCGCAACCCCTGGACACCTCGGATGAAAAAAACAGCGGGCAACGTCTGACCGAATATCTCTTTCGCGGCACGCTCGATACGCCCGTCACCCTGCAAGTGCCGCCAGTCTGGCCCCGACCCTGACTGGCGGTACGACGGGCCTGTGGTGCTAGTCAGGGAAGTTCTGCGAGGTCGTCCCCACCGTGTACGGCGTGGTATAGCCGTAGTACGCGACCATCATATCCATGCCCCAGTTGGCGTGCAAGAGATTATGACAGTGCAGCATCCAGATGCCCGGATTGTTGGCGAGAAAGCCGATTGTGTAGGTCGTATGCGGCGGGACGAGCACGGTATCCAGGCGGACTGGACTGCCGCTCAGCGCCTTGCCATTGGCGCTCAGGACGTAGAAGCTGTGGCCGTGCAGGTGCATCGGGTGGTAGAGGTTGCTCTGGTTGACTATGGTGATCTCGACCAGTTGCCCCTCTTTGACCATGATCATGCCGGTGTCGGGAAAGACTTTGCCGTTGATCGTGTAGGTCATCCCCATGCGCCCGAGCGAGGTTCCCACCTGGTTGTTCAGCGCGATAGTCGAGGTCACGTCAAAGTGACTTTGCAGGGTGATCGCGGCCTGCGCGGGTTGACCATAGCTGGTCAGGTCGAACCAGGGCTTGAGCGCGGGCAATGTGGCTGGCACGCCTCCTTGACCAATCACTACGGCGGGAGCCGCCAGATAGCGCTGATTGGTCGTCTCGTCGGCGGCGACCAGTGCCACCGAGCCGTGGGCGGGCATCTGGAAGAGCAGGTCGTAGCGCTGAGCTGCGCCTATGGGCAGCGGGACCGCATTCAGCCATTGGGGCTGATTGAGGTCGTGTCCATCAAGTGAGACGACCTTAAAGGGCGCTCCTACCAGCGTCAATAGATGCGGGGCCGTGCTGGCGGTGCTCGATGTCTCGACGATGCGCAGCCGTACCCACTGACCGGGTTGGGCGGCCTCGTTCAGCGTTCCCGTGGTCGTATTCATGGTGAAGACCAGGCGATTATTGGCCGCGTTCCACTCATGCAGCGCCACGCTATAGTCGAGATCCGCGTGGATCGTCGGCGTGGCCGGATCGACTATCAACATACCAAAGAGACCACCATCGGTTTCGGCTGCGCTGAACTGGTGCGAGTGGTACCAGTAGGTGCCGGGGTCGTTGGTGACAAAACGGTAGGTAAAGGTCTGGCCCGGTCGAATGGCATCCTGCGTCACTCCGGCCACGCCATCCTGCGAGTTAGGGACATCGATGCCGTGCCAGTGGACAGTGATGCCAAAGCTGAGGTGGTTAACCACGTGGACAACCACCAGATCGCCCTGCTGCACGCGCAGAGTGGGTCCTGGTGAACTGCCATTAAAGGTCCACGCGGGCAACTGGAGGCCTGGACCTCGGGTGAGCAGAGCGTTTTGCGCGACCAGCGTAAACTGTCTGGTGTGTGTCGCGGTCTGTGGTGCTTGAAGCGTCGTGATCGATCTGCCCGTGGGCATGCCCATATTGAGCGCAGTTGGCACCCCGGACCCTGAAGGGATCTGCGGCGCGGACAAGATCTGCGGCACCGTCGTCGCGCTTGTCGGTCCATTCTGGAAAAGGTCTGCTTTAAAGACTCCCAGGGTTGTGAGTACGAGTACGAGCAAGACCACGCCCACGATCACCAGGATATTGGGTCTATATCGCTCCTGCGTCGTCGGCTGCGCGGTCTCGCTCACTTCTTGTAATCTATCTTTTGGTGGCGTTTGTGCCATGATGGTTCCCTTTCCAGGGCCGTCCCGTTCCCGGTCCACAGACCAGGAGCGCCGCTTATTCTTGCTCTACACCGAACGCATCGGCCAGAACCGTCGCGTAGGGATTTTGTGCGCGTTTAAGGCTGGCCAGGTAGATATCGGTAGTCGAACGACTTTCGTGACCCAGGCGTGTCTGAATCACACCCGTCGATGCGCCCAGTTGGTCCATCGCGAAGGCAAAGGTATGGCGCAGGCGATGCACGCGTGAGACGCCCAGATGCGCCTCGCAGATATCGGCGATCGTCTGTTGACCGATGGCCTGGCGGTAGGTGCGGTCGCTAAAAGAGATCCAGATCGGAGCCTGTGAATTGAGCGTGGCCAGGTTTGCGCCATAGATGGTTTGCAGATAGCGCAGCAACATCTGCGAGAGCCGCACATCGAGCGTATCGCACATCACCTTGCCGCCGCGTCCATTGGCAAAGGTCAGCGTCACATGCTCGCCCTGGAGGTCGAGACTGCCCAGGGTAAGACTGGCGAGTTCGCGTGCGCTGCGACCCGTATTGAGCGCCACTTGCAGCAGCGTATAGTCGCGCTGCCCGCGCGGCGTCCCGCGATCGATCTCCTTGAGCTGTTTGCTCACCTGTTGCACATCGAGCGCCGAGGCGTCCGAGTACTTGCGTACCGTCGTGCGGTCGAGCTGCTCGGTTGGATTGGCCCAATCGTGGATGCCGCACTGTTTGACCCAGGTGTAGAAACTGTTGATCGCAGCGATGCGCTGGTTATATGTCGAGGGAGCGACATCGCCCTGGCGTTTGCTATTTGGCGTGCGCTGATTGGCCCACGTCTGGATCTGCCGGGCGAGCTGCTGGTCGGGACTATCCAGGTCGAGACCCTGCAAACCCAGATAGGTGCGTAGCGAGTTGAGCAGCTTGCGATAGATCGTCGCGGTCGTCTCGCTGGAGACCGGAGGATAGTTTTGCGTCAGCCATGTCTCAACCGTTTGTCCGATCGCATCGTGTGGATCTTCAAGCGGCTGGACACCCTTGCGCCCTTCCAGTGCTTGCTGGCCAAAGCGCTGCTCAAGCTCGCTCTTCTTGCGCTCATCGTGCCATTCAGGCGAGTTCATGACAGCAGTTGGTAACATGCTTATTCCTCACGTTTCCTCTGGTAAAGGATTGTTTGCTTGTGCCTAGAAGCGCAAGCTACGATCTTTTTTCGTATGGTCAAAGGATACCTTGCGCATCTTCACAGTGCTTTCGCAAAAGTTTCGCACTCAACTGCGAAACAACTGCGAAGATTCCGGTTGCGCAAAGCACCAACTGCGAAAACCTCTGGCAATGTGTATCATTCCTTTACAACAGAAAAAAGTCATCCAGCGTGTTTAGTACGCTGGATGACGAAACGTGTCCTGGTTGATGATGACATAAACTAACAGATAGACGGGCAGCTAATCGCCCCAATCCCCTTCGATAGCTTCGGACATCTGCATAGCTTCGAGTGCCACCTGGCGCAACTGCATCGGTGTGTGACCGATCACCTCCCAGGGAAGCTGACAATCGCTACAGACAACTACTCTGCCAATGCCGATCTCTTCGGCCAGGTGGATAGGTGTAGCACATTCGGGACAGTAAGACATGGGCAAAAACTCCTTCACTCAAAACGGCTCAGTAGCGCAGCGCGACCTCGTAGAGGGCGGGATACCCTCTGCCGGGACTTTGCGCTTGCAAGATCTCTTTATGCTTGCTGCGAGCCATATCCAGCGCTACGGCGGTCTCCCAGTGAGCAACGTTGATAAACTGAAAGCGCGTCTCCGATTTCAGGCTGCGGTGCAACAATGCATCGATAAAGCCGGGTTCCTGGCTCAACGCTTCCGAGCTTTTTTTCCACCACTCCATAAAAACCTGCTCCTCACCTGCGGGGACCTCAAACACATTAATGAGTACGACTGGCGACGACATGGGCGCTGGCCTCTTCTTTCTGCGTTGCGACTGCGGGCGGGTCGAACGCCAGGGGCAGTGCTACCAGGCCGCGCAGGAGAAAATTTGGCCGCCACTGTGGATCGGCGGAGGTCAGGCGCAGACCAGGCAGGCGTCGGAAAAGCGTCGGGAAGATGACCTGAAGCTCGATGCGGGCCAGTGGACCACCCAGGCAGTAGTGGATACCGTGGCCGAAGGTCATAATCTGGTCTTTCTTTGGTCGCTCTACGTCGAGCAGGTGCGGGCAGGCAAAGTGTTTTTCGTCAAAATTGGCCGCCGCCAGCATGACAAAGATACGCTGTCCCTGCTGAATTTTGGTGCCACGGATCTCGATATCTTCGTAGGCGATGCGCGGGCGCATCTGTCCCGGTGCGCTATAGCGCAGCAGCTCCTCGATCGCGGTCGTGAGGATCTCGGGCTTTGCCTTCATGATCTCCAACTGCTCGGGCTGTTGCAGAAGCGAGAGCATCACCGTGCAGATCGAGCTGGCGGTCGTCTCGTGGGCCGCAAAGACCAACTGCGAGCACAAGACAAAGATCTCTTTCTCGCTTAACTCCTCGTGGGCCTCGGCCTCAACCAGGATGCTGATCAGGTCGCCCTGTGGCTCCAGGCGGCGCTGCTCGACGTAGGGGCGGATCAGGTCTTCGGTTTCGAGCAGATTGGCCGCGAAGCGCAACAGGTGCTCGGTCGTCGGGTAGGGCGTCGAGTTAACCTTGATGATCAGACTCGAGGCCTCGTTAAAGAGCTGTTTGGCCCGCGTGTGGGCCTCTTCTGGAATACCCAGGAGCGCAAAGATTACTTTGAAGAGCAGCGGAAAGGCAAACTGGTTCATCAGTTCGATCTCGCCGTTCGCAACGAGATTATCCAGCAGTTCATCGACAAAACCCTGTACTCGCCCGCGCATCAGCTCCAGGCGGCGCGTCGTAAAGGCCTTGCTTAAAATCGCCCGCTGACGCGTCTGGTGCGGAGGGTCCATGTTCAGCAAGGATTGCTCCACGTACGGACGGATGACCTCAACCGCGACCAGTTCTTCCTCGTTTAGCTGGCGACGAAACAGATAGCCAAAGGGCGAGGCGGCCGAGAGCCGACCATCTTGTAAGAGCGTGCGCACGTCGTCGTAGTTTGAAACCATCCAACCGTTCAGGCGCGGGTTCCAGTGAACCGGGTCGTGGGTCTGCAATTCGTGGTAGACCGGGCATGGGTTGGCCAGGAATTCCGGGCGCAGCAGGTTATCGATATCTTGGGACAGTGCTTCTGACATGAACATCCCTCCTTCTAAAAGTGTTTTCTCAAGCGGACTGACAAACGTCGCTGACCAGAAACCGTCAGGCGAGCTGACCCTCCGCAACAGGCTCGCTCTTCTCAACACAGAACGCTGTGTTAAAGATCCTTACGCCCTGACCCTGCCAGTAGAGACGCATCGTGCCAACCTGCTCCTCATGAATGGGCGCACGCTGCCACGCGGCCCAGGCGTCTTTGCTTTCCCACTCGCTCAGCATGATATACGCGTATGGATCGCTGCTATCACTAATTAATTCGTCGCGGATAATCCCGCTGGTGCTCGCAATGACTTTCTGACTTATCTGCTTAAAGTAAGCCTCAAAGGCCGCTTTATCTTCCAGGTTATGCAATTTTCCAAAGACCAGGACATATGTCGCCATGTTTGACTTCTCCTTTATTCCGGGTGGGGCTACACGCCAGGCTATAGACATGAAGTGAAGCGGGAGTACAGAGGGCGCAGCCCTTTGCCGGGGTTTGGGGTGTCCCCAATAACCTCTTTTTCTTTGTTTTTCCTGTTTTGCCGAAGGCAAAACAGGAGTGCAGGGAACACCTCTCTGCTACCTTCATGCCTATGGGTGGGACTACACGCCAGGCATCGAATAACCCTGGCAACCAGCAATTCTAGCAGTAGTTCTTTACCACTTTTGCTCCTCTAAAAAAGAATGAGAACGTGTGGGAGCGGGCAACCCACAGGGAGATGCGCTCTCCTGCACCCGCTGGCATCTCCGCTGCTAGAACGCGGCAATGCCGCCCACGCCGCCATCGACCGCGATGGTTGCGCCCGTGATAAAGCTGGCGAGGTCGCTGGCCAGGAAGAGGACGGTATTGGCGACCTCCTCGATGCGGCCCAACCGACCCAGCGCCGAAAGATAGGCATAACGTCCGCGCTGCTCCGGCGAGAGGTCGCCCATCTCGCCGCTGCCGATCACTCCCGGCGCAACTACGTTGACGCGAATGCCCTGACCGCCCAGTTCTTTACAGACCGAGCGGCTGAAGCCGATCACCCCGGCTTTGGCGGCTGTATAATGAGCCTTGCCACGCATGCCTACGGCGGCCAGACAGGCCGAGACATTGGTGATCGAGCTACCCGCCTGCAAGAGCGGCAGCACCGCGTGAGTAACCAGGTAGACGCTGGTCAGGTTGGTGTCCAGCATCTGCTGCCAGGCGGCCAGCCCCATCTCGTGGATCGGCGCGTGGCTGATCACCGAGGCATTGTTGACCACGATCTCGACTTTGCCAAATGCCTGACCCACACGTGCGATCAGGGCCTCGACCGCCTGCACGTCGCTGGCGTCGACCTGCACGGCGAAGCTTCCGTTCTGGCTCCGCGCCAGTAGTCCAAGCAGACCCGTCACCGCTGCATCTTCGCGCGGATAGGCGAAGGCCACGCTGACCTCCTGTTGCAACAGGGCCAGCACGATGGCCTGGTCGATCTCGTCGCCACCGCCAATCAGGAGCGCGTGTTTGCCCGCTAGATCCAGATTCATACTCTCTCCCTTTCTCAACTGTAGTGCGTTTCGTCTCTAGACGCTGACCGAGGCCTTCTCTTCAAGCATGACATGACCCTCAGTGGGCGAAGGGGCCAGCGGCGAGCAGAAAAAGACCACGATGGTCTCGATCGCTCCCGCGTTGCGCAGACGGTGTGGCTCCATCTTAGGGATGAAGACCGCCGTTCCAGCACTGGCCACTGTCACCGTTTCGTCGTTCTCGATAGTCAGCTCGCCCTGCATGACGTAGAAACATTCCTCGCTATAGGGATGGTAGTGCTTTAAAAACACCTCGCCGGGGTCCAGGGCCAGCGTCCCCAGGAAGCCCGCCGTATTGCCGGTGCTTTTGGTGCTCAGTAGAATATGCAGTCGACCGCCGCGATCCTGGTTTAAGGGGGTAACCTCTGAACGTTGAATAGTTGCTACCACTGTAAGCTCCTTTCAGCTTGCTCGTTTGAAAAATTGGTTGTTTGCTTAGGCGGGACGTTTCAGCACGATAGCCGAGTTAAAGCCACCGAAGCCACGCGCCCCGACCAGGACGTAGCGCAGCTCTCTGGAGATAGCCTGCTCGGGCATCGAGGTGAGCAGGCAGGCTGGATCGCGCTGGTCGAGTCCAGCGGTAGGGAGCACGGTGTTGGCCTGCATGCCGAGCAATGCGCACGCGACATCGACCGTTGAGCCGCCGTTAAACAGTCGCCCGATAGCTGCTTTGGGGGCAGAGGCCGGAATATCGGCGAGCGCGTCGCCAAAGACGCTTTGCAGAGCTTTCACCTCTGAAATATCTCCGCTCTGCGTTCCCAGACCGTCGCAGATAATCCAGTCGATCTGCTCGGGCCTGATCTGTGCCATCTGGATGGCCTGGCTGATGGCTCGCGCATAGGCTACTCCATCGGCGGCTGGCTCGCGCGTCAGCGTCCCGTCGAACGACTGGCCCCAGCCGGCGATCTCCGCGTAAATGTGCGCCTCGCGCTCGTCGGCGTGTGAGCGGCTCTCCACGCTGAAGCCCGCGCCGCCTTCGCCCGCGATCGGTCCCGAACGCGTCGCGCCAAAGGGTCGATAGGGAAACGCGCCGCTCTCCGTCGAGAGCAGCCCTGACGCCTGGTGTGAGGCAAAGGTATAGGGCGTCAGCGGAGCCTCGCAGCCGCCGACCATCACCACGTCGCACATCTGCTGCGCGATGATCTTCGCGGCGTGTCCCAGCGCGATTGGACCACCGGCAGCTTCCGCGCAGATATTGCGTCCATAGCCGCGGATCTTGTTGCTTATCGAGACCTGCCCGATGCTCGCGGCGTAGAACCACGCGATCGAGAGGTAGACGCTGACGTGTTTGGGACCCTGCGAGCCGCAGATGTGCAGTTGTTGCTGGCCGTAGGTGTTGCCACCCGTGCCAGCCGCGAAGACCGCCCCGACGCGCGTCGGAAGCTCGTCGCGGATCTGGAGATTGGCGTCAGCAATCGCCTGCCTGGCGCACACTAGGTCAAACTGCGTCCAGCGGTCGGTCTGGATCACCACCCGTGGGTCCAGAAAAGCCGTTGGCTCAAAGTTCTCAATGCTCCCGGCCACCGTACTGGCGAACTGCGACGCGTCGAACCTGGTAATCGGCGCAATAAATGATCGGCCACTGAGCATCCCTGCCCAGAAGTCGGTCACGCCGATCCCAGCAGGTGTCACAACTCCAATGCCCGTGATAACAGCGTTTTCTGGCATATGTCTCACACCTCTTCTTAAAAATTCGAAAGCACAAGCGCAGATTGGAACCCACCAAAGCCGCTGGCAGTCGAGACAATGTTCGTAACAGTCTGTTCCCTGGCTGCATTTGGCACATAATCGAGATCGCAATCTGGATCGGGGGTCTGATAGTTGATAGTCGGAGGAATGACACCGCGTTGCAGAATGAGCGCACACGCCGCCGTTTCAATCGCGCCAATTGCGCCCAACGAGTGGCCAATCATCGATTTGATCGAACTGATCGGGATCTTGTACGCCTGCTCCTCCCAGACCGTCTTGAAGGCGTTAGTCTCGTGAATATCGTTCTGGCGAGTGGAAGATCCATGCGCATTGATGTATTGAATATCGCCGGGTGCCAGTTCTGCCATATGCAGAGCGGTCTCGATGGCCTGGACCATATCGAGTCCATCGCGTTGCAGCCCGGTCATATGGTAGGCGTTGAGTGCGCTGCCGTAGCCCTTGATCTCGCCGTAGATCACGGGTGCGTGGCGTTGCAGTGCGTGTTCAAGCGTTTCGAGTACCAGGAACGCGCTGCCCTCGCCCAGCACAAAGCCATCGCGGCCCTGGTCGAAGGGTCGGGACGCGGCTTGCGGCTGGCCATTGCGGGCCGTCGTGCCTTTAATCGCATCGAAGGACGCGATATTGACTGGACAGATGCCGGCCTCCGAGGCTCCGGTGATGACCACGTCGGCGTCGCCATCGCGCACCCACTCAAACGCGTGGGCGATCGCGTCGATGCCGGCTGTGCAGCCAGTTGAAACCGTCACGACCGGACCCTGAACCGCGTACCTCGCCGCGACTTCCGCGCTTAGACTGGTGGGAGACATGGCGTGATAGAGGAAAGGTGAGGCCAAATTGGGATCGACAGTAAATTCGGTTGATTGTTTGCTTACAACCGCATATTCGTGTTCAAGGCGAATGGTCGAACCGATCGCCGTACCCGCGGCCACGCCGGTCCGCGTCAAATCCAGGTGTGCCAGGTCGAGGCCACTATCCGCCAGTGCTTCGTCTGCGGCGACCAGGCCGAACTGGGTGTGGCGGCTTGTTCTGGCCAGATCATCTTCACTTAAACCCAGGTGTACCGGGTCCCAGTCGTTAATGGCGGAGACTACCTGTGAACGGAACTGCTCGCGCATCGCAAAGGCAACCAGGTTGGCGGTTGATTTCCCTGTGACGAGCGTTTTCCAGAAAGCCTCTCTCCCAATACCACCGGGAGCTACGACTCCGATACCTGTGATCATGACACGCGCCATGTCGCTTTCTCCTCAATAACAGCTTTACTCAGCAACGAAATTTTGCTCTTTTTCCATACTGTAGGTTTTTAATTTGCCCGACAATTAGCCTTGAGGTAAGACCACAGTAACCTGGCCTTTCTACTATCGAGGCAGTATCAGAAGCTCAGAAAGGAGAGTGAAAGGTATGGCACAGCGCTGCGATGTGCAACTTCTGCTTCACACCTTACATTTAAAGGTGGGGGTACCGTTGAATACCCCCGACATCGACGCCGCCTCCTGGGAGGAATTGGGTGTTGAGTCGTTGGGGTTGACGGAAGTTTGTACAAGTCTGGAACATCAATTTGGCATTGTTATTCCCCAGACTGAGGCTTTTTCTACCAAGAACGTTCAAGAACTGGTTGCGTTTGTCAATTCAATTCAAGCTTAGGAGGGCAGGCATATGGGATATATCCGTAACGCAGTACGTATTCATGCGCCGATCGAAGACGTGTTCAAGTTGACCAATAATGTCAGGACGTGGCCCGAGCTGTTCACAGAGTATGCCAGCAGTGAAGTGCTTGAAGAGACAGAGGACAGCGTCACCTTCCGTCTGACGACGAACCCCGACGAAAGCGGCACGCAATGGAGCTGGGTCGCCACACGCTGGACCGACGCCGCACGCAAGTCCACGCGCTCGGAGCGCAATCCTGAGTCTGGACCATTCAAGCATATGGCTCTGCGCTGGTGGTACGACAGTCTCGGCGAGAAAGACACGGTCATGATCTGGGAGCAGGAATTTTCTATGAAGCCGGGCGCTCCTTTCAGCGATGCCCAGGCCACACAGCACCTTAACACGCAGACGCGCATTCAGCAGGCGGTGATTAAAGAGCGCGTCGAGGCCCTCTGCGGCACGTGTGCCGAAGCGGAAGAGGCAATGTATCGCGGCGTGATCATTGGTCAGCATACTCCCGGCAGCGAGGAGAAGATTATCGAGGCCTTTGAGCGTTCTGACGCGGGCGAGCTGCCGCATCTGATCGGTGTCAAATCGCGCCACGTCTGGGTTCAGGGCGACCTCTATGTGCATTTTGTCGAAGGTCGCGCCTCTCTGCCGACCGTGCTCAAAGAATACGCCAGGCATCCACTTTTCCAGGAAGTCAAAGCCGAGCTTGACCAGTACGTCTCGCTGGTCTATCCCGATCTGCCCCCTAGCGGCAAACAGATCTATGAGTGGAGAAGCGAGGTAACGGCGTGATCTTCCATGCATTGATCCTGGTGAATTCCATTACGCTCAGCCTGCTGGTGGGAGGACTGTTTTTCGTCAACATGGCGGTTGCTCCCACCTTTACGGCCCTCAGCACGGGTCGCTACGCCGAATTTCATCATGTATTGGACCGCTATAGCGATCCCTATATGCCTATACTCACCTTTTCGACTGCGCTATTGGCCCTGGGCGAACTCTGGTTTGCCCAGCCGGCCTGGCAGGTTGTCGTGCGCCTGGTGGGGGTCGTGTGTATCCTGGGTGTGGCTCTCACCTCGATCCTCGTCCACGGTCCGATCAACCGGCGCATCCGCACCTGGCAGCCCGATACACAGCTTGAGGCCCTGCCGGAGATCCGGGCGCAGTGGGTGGCTGGTCATCTCTTTCGCACAGTGCTGGCTTTTATCGGTCTTATCGCCCTGTTGCTGCCCGTGATCTTCCCCGGCTGAGCGCGTCGACTCGGAGCGTTGCGTCCGGCATTGCCCCAACGCTCACAGGTAGCTCGCTGCCTGGGAGCCTATCTATCTGTGTGTAGCGCTCTATGCTACAGGAGGGAGAACCAAACGTGCCGCTACTTCTCACTCAGGCTGATTTTCGGCCCCTGGTCGAAGGACCGGACTTTTTTAACGCGCTTTTTCAGGTCATTCGTGAGGCGCTCTTAGCGCAGGAGACGAGCAATCTGGGCTATCTATCGTGGCTGGCGTTTCCATTGGGCGAAGAAAGAAGGCGCTTTAATATCAATGCTCTGGCGACTCCCAACGCTGGTACTTCGATCCGCGTCTTTCCCGTTTCGGGCGGCGATATCCAGCCCGCGCAGGACGGACATTTCGCGCTCTTGATCGATAATCACGATGGTCAGCTCCAGGCGTTGATGGCCACCGACGACCTCAGTCCTTTGCGCACCTCTGCGCCGGTTGGACTGGCGGCCGCCTATCTGGCGCGACCTGGCGCAACGACGCTGGCGATGCTGGGCAGTGGTGTCCAGGCGCAGCACCATCTGCGGGCCATGCGCAGCGCTCTGCCCGCGCTTGAAACGGTGCGCGTCTTCAGTCCGACCCGCGAGCACCGCGTCCAGTACGCGCAAGCGATGGCCGCGCAGACGGGTCTGCACATCGAGCCGGTCGAAAGCGCCCAGAGCGCGACCTCGGGGGCCGACATCGTCTGTCTCACCGCCAATGGACGCGGTCCGCTGGTCGAGACGGCCTGGATCAAGCCGGGGGCGCTGGTTGTCAGCATCACCGGTCAGGGTCTGCCGCGCGATCTGCCCGTGCGCGTGGTAGTACCCGCGCTTGAGGGACCCGCGATCCGCCCTTCGGGGTGGGACCCGCGTCCGGTCATGGCTACTGCGGGTGGACGCGATCCCGCGACGATTGCCGCCACGCTTGTCGAGGTGATGCGCGGCACCTCGTCTGCCCGTCAATCTGAGCAGGACATCGTGCTGTACGAGCAACGCGGCTCGTACTCCTGGGATGCCGCCCTGCTGCGCTGGGCTTACGACTGGGCGCTCGCGCACCACGCCGGCACGCCCTTTCAGCTCACCGCCACTCGCTAGGACGCAAGGAAGGGGAGCGCTCGCACCCCTTCCGCGTTCATGTAGGTGCGGACCAGCGAACATCTCGGTCGCTCGATCATCTCTGGAGGAAAAACAAATGATGCATCTTTATCCGCAAAATCGCTCGTATATCGGCGTTGTGACGCTCTCCCAGCAGTACGGGAGCGGCGGCTACAGCATTGCCGCCAAGCTGGCTTTCAGATTGCAGTGGGCATTGACCGACCAGGAGATATCGCAGCAGGTGGCTCGGCAATTAGAACTGAGCAACGACGAAGCAGCGCTCTATGACGAGCACGCGCTTGGTCTGCTCGATCGCCTGCTTCTCTATCTGCGCTATACCTCACCCGAGGTCGCGCTGGATGCCTCCTTGATAGTGCCGCTCACCTTTCAGGAACAGGAGCGTCTCTATCGCGAGAACCTCCAGCGCGTCATCGTCTCCCTCGCCTGTCGAGGCGAGCAGATCATCGTCGGACACGCCGCCCAGGTCGTGCTTGCCCGTCGACCCGACGTTTTACACGTGCGCATCGTGGCCTCGCTTGAGCAGCGCATCGAGCGCGTCATGAGCACCGAGCACCTGAACGAACGCAACGCGCGAACATTTCTCAAACGCCACGACCAGAAAGTCGCCCACTACCTTCAGTCTCAGCATGGCCGCGATATCGACGATCCCTTGCTCTACGACCTCCTGCTGAACAGCGACGTGCTCGACGCCGAAAGCCACGTCGATCTCATCTGCCTGACCCTCAAGCGCAAGGAGCAGCTTCAGCAGAGCGAGAACTGGTGGCGCAGCCTTGCCACCATCGACAGAAAGTGATACCCTGAAGAAAGCATTGGGGGTCGAACAACCAACAACACAAACTACATCGAGGCGGGCAGTATCATGTGGATAGTTCTCTTTCTACTCATTGGCGTCCTGGTTCTCCTGCTACTCAGTATCGTCGTCACCTTTTATTTTTACAATGTCGGGATCACACGTAAGCCGACCGGTGTACTGGCCGAGGCGACTAACCCGATCGGAGAGCAGGTCACGCCGACCGATGAGGAGTGGCTACTCGCTCACCCCTTCGAGAACCTCTCCATGCAATCCTATGACGAGCTGCGCTTGCGCGGCTACTACCTGGCCGCCAAAGAGCCGACCGGCAAGACCGCGCTTCTGGTTCACGGCTATACCGGGAGCGCCAAACGCGATATGGTCGGTTTCGCTCGCATGTATCACGAACTCTTTGAGTTTAACGTCCTGATGGTCGACGACCGAGGTCACGGCGAGAGCGAGGGGACATATATTGGGCTTGGCTGGCACGATCGACTGGATGTCATCAGGTGGATGCACTTTGTCATGCAGAAAGTTGAGCAGCCCGTGCAGATCGTCTTGCACGGCCTCTCAATGGGTGGGGCCACCGTCTTGATGACCAGCGGCGAGGTCCTGCCCGAGCAGGTCAAGTGTGTGATCGAGGATTGTGGATACACCTCAGTCAAAGATATCCTCTCCTACCAACTGCACCAGACGTATCATCTGCCGCCCTTTCCGCTTATACCGCTGACCAGTCTGATGTGTAAGCTGCGGGCCGGCTACTCCTTTGGCGAGGCTTCCGCGCTGGCCCAGGTGCGCAAGACGACCCTGCCAGTGCTCTTTATCCACGGGAGCGACGATACCTTTGTGCCGGTCGCTATGATCCATCCGCTCTACGAGGCGTGTCCAACCTATAAAGAGAAGTTGATAGTGCAGGGAGCCGGGCATGGCGAGGCGTATGCCGTCGACCAGGCCGGCTACACCCAGAGGGTCGGCGACTTTGTGCATAAATTCGTTAGCTAGAGAGTTGAAGCAGAGAGCGCATGTAAAAACGCTGTAACAACGCGCTCGGTCTCCTCGGGCGTCTCCGTCTCCATCAGTTGCATCCGTAGATCCTGCGCTCCGGGGAACCCGTTGGCATAGACCTTAAAGAACTTGCGTAGGGCTGGAAAATGTTTTCGCGTTCCCCAGGTCGCCTGCCAGAGGTGCAGATGGTCAAGCAGCAGGCGCATCTTCTCTTGCGGCGTTTTATCGTGCAGCGTGACATCTGCAAAGAGATAGGGATTCTCAAAAATGCCCCGGCCAATCATTGCGCCGTCGGCTCCGGCTTCGGTCACCTTTTGCCTTGCCTCGGTGAGTGACTTGATATCCCCATTCCCAACAATCAGCGTCTCAGGACTGAGCGCGTCTCTCATCTCAACTACCGTTTGCAGTTGATCCCAATGGGCGGGAACTTTGGACATCTCGGAGACGGTGCGCAGGTGAACAGTTAAAACCGCCGGGTGCTGTTCAAGGATAAATTGTATCCAGTCAAACTCGATGGTTCGAAAGCCCAGGCGCGTTTTCACGCTGACAGGGATAAGACCGGCTGCGCCCTCTTTGGTCGCCTCAATAATCTCTCTGGCGTGCGGTCGGTTATTGATTAATCCCGAACAGACTCCCCTGTTGACCGGACCTTGTGCGGGGCAGCCCATATTCAGGTCTACGCCGCTCGCTCCTATCTCTCGGATGTACTGTGCAGCCTTGCAGAAATTCTCAGGTTGCGACCCCCAGATTTGCGCGACCAGCGGCAGCTCGCTTTCAGTATATTGTAACCGATGAATAATGTGCTTTGCACCCTTTGAGAACATCCCTTCGACGTTGGTGAATTCGGTAAAAAAGACCGCGGGTTTCCCGCAGCGGGCGATCACCTGTCGTAGGACGGTATCGGTCACATCTTCCATCGGTGCCAGGATAAAGATGGGTTTTTCTAATGTTTGCCAGAAGTTATGTTGCTGGTCGCTCACGGTTTGTTTGCTCTTTCCAGGTTGTTTCGCTGCTTGCCTTTTGCCATCTTTTGCTATTATATGCCAGATTTGGCAATCGGGTCAATCATTATTCCCCTATCCCAACGAGTAAAAAGTGCAGCCAGGTGTTTTTCAGGCGCACGCGCCTGAAAAACACCTGGCTGCACTTAAAAACCTTTACTTCACCTAAGCGTGTGGCCCCGATCCTAAAACCCTCTTACATAGCTATAAGTTGCTTTTGCAGCTCTACCATTGCCAGCAGGTGTTCGTAGAGGTGGGCGGTCTGACGACGCAACACTTTGGCCAGCGTCCATTCCTGACCATCCACGACTACCTGGGGCGCGTTGGCCCGCCCGAGCAGCTCGCGCAGGGTGAGTTCGTTGTCCATTGCGTCTTCAAACATTTTCATTGCTAGGTCCTCAGCCGAAAGCGCTGGATCGAGCGTTGGCTCGACCGGCTGCTTCTGCAAGCGCGAGATGTAGTGGTTATCGCTCTCCATGACGTGCCGCAAGTGTTCGATCAGCGACCAACTGCCGACCTCGGGGGCCTGACTCACTAGTTGCGCGGGCGTGTCGTTGATGACTTCGATAATGAGTGCGCGGGCAGTGGCGCTCACGTTCAGCGCGTTGTCAACTTCCAGTTCGTTGGGCGTCCGGCGATCTGCCGCGAAGCAGGGACCAATCCTGCCTCCCTCGGCCGCCAGCTTCTCGGCCAGCACAACATCGATTGGCTGGTAATTCCCCTCAACGACCGCGAGGTCGTTAGCTTTTAACCAGCGAAAGTATTGCTCGATGACTGCCGAGGAGGCCTGAAAAGCTGCATGGGTTGTCGTGGCGGATACAAAACACCCTGGCAATGCACGGAAAAACAGGGTGCTCTCACCGGGCCATTCTTCGGTTAATGCGTAAAACTGCATAGTTATACCTGCCCTTCGCAAAATGGTGCAACTCTTACACCATGTTAAATCGGTCCCAATTTTATCGACTCTTTAAGCATATACGTCGCACAAGACGGCTATCCCTCACTCATAGTCACATCTTCCTATTCCGGCCCTACCAGAGACGTGGCGCACGCTTTTCCTGAGTCTGCTCACCTTTCTCACCTCCTGGGCTTGCGACAAAATTAACTCGCCTGATACAATAAAAAAAACTGTATACGACGGCTGATCTGCCGTGAGGGAGAGAGAGGGTTGCCGCAAGGACGTTGCAACCGCTACAACGCGCCAGAAAAGGAGGTTCGCTCTGAAGCTACTATGCGGTCTCGTCACGAGCCTTGTACTGGTCCAATGGAGTGCTCTGGGTGTCACAGGGCGTTTCTGGCGCTGGCGTCTGGCCCTCTGGTTGCATCCAGAACGGCTCAGACAAGAAAGCACAAAAGGACATATGAAACAGACGTTGCTTTTTGTCCGGCATGGGCAATCAACCTGGAATGCGGAGCATAAATTGCCTGGCCAGCTCCCAGGCATCAGTTTAAACGAGACTGGTCAGGCTCAGGCTGAACGTCTGGCCGAGGCGCTCAAGATTCTGCCGATCACCTCGATTATCAGTAGTCCCCTTGAACGGGCTTGCGCAACAGCCGGTTACATCGCTCGCTTATTTGATCTGCCGACGCGTTTTGAAGCGGATCTGATGGACACTAATGTCGGTCCCTGGGCCGGACAGACCATCGCCGATCTGCAAAAAAATGACCCGGCCTGGAAGGCGTTTGTCGCCGATCCGACGCAGGCACCTGCGGGAATTGAGACCTTTCCGCAGGTTCAGCAGCGAGCGGTGGCGGCGGTTGAACGCTGTTTGAGCCAGCCAGATACAGGCAACTATGCGGTCTTTGTCGCGCACGCCGATGTAGTGAAGTTGTTACTGGCTTTCTATATGGGACTTGACGTGAAGCGTGCCGTCTGGCTGGCTATTGATAACGCTTCGGTCAGCATCGTCGAACTGGAGGACGACCAGCAGGCCCACGTGATGGCCGTCGGTTGGAATCCCCGTCCCGGCTGGTTGAAACCACCTGCTCCACCTGCCCCACCTGCCCCTGCGCCTCCTGAGACAGCCGCAGCGCAGCCGCAGAAGGATGAAACTGACGAAGAGATTCCACCAACGCCCGTGTAACATTGACTGACTGACTCAACCAGGAGTTTTGCTCTGCGTTGCGTAAAACGTCTGCTCTCTAAGAGAAGGAGCTTTCTTTCGTAAAACCCTAGCTTGTAGAAGGAATGCACACTATGTTTGATCCACGTGATCCCTATGAACGCTTCTGGTGGCACTATGACTCGCGCCGCCCCCTCTCAATGGCGCAGATTATTGCGCTCGGTAGTGTCGACGCTGCAACTGTCGCTCTGATCTGGCTGCTCTTGGAGCACGGTGTATCGTTGACTGTGGCCGGTCCAACCGATCCTCAGCCAGGGGTCGGGAAGACGACAACGCTCAACGCCCTTCTACAGTTTTTACCCGAAGGCACGGCCCTGGCCTATATGTCTGGCATGTACGAGGATTTTGGGTTTACCCAGCTCCCAGATGTCACGCCCGCCAGTACCTATGCTCTGTGTAATGAGGTCAGCGACCACTTGCAGATCTATATGTGGGGACGCGTGGCCCGCCGCTATCTGACCCTGCCCGCGCAGGGCTATCACGTTGCCACCAGCGTCCACGCCGATACGATCACCGAGGTCATTAAGATGTATCAGCGCGATCTGCATGTGACTAACGAGAATATCCGTCGCCTAGGTCTGGTGATCAATATCGGCCTGACCGGACATGTCTATCCTCTGCGCCGTCGCTGGTTCACTACGCATTTCCTGGAACCACACCTCGATCCAGCCTGCCCCGATACCATCGTGCCACTTGTGCTCTCATCCTGGAATCAGGTCCAGGATACCTTTGAAAAGCCCGACCCGACCGTCTTGCACTCACTCGCTACCTGGACCGGCCTGACTCCCGAGGCTTTTGACGCCGCCCTCCAACGGCGTACTACCCGCCTGCTTGAAGTCTCGCAGGGCCAGGGTATCGATCTGCACGAGATGTATACGGCGATCGAGGAGACTCGTCTGGAGGAGGCTGAGGCCCAACAACCCTGACCAATGAGAATTTTTCTGCGTAGTCAGTTGTTTGATCAGATAGAATAGTCTCTCGCTTCACGCGAGAAAAAGGAAGGAGGTCTGTTGCCATGATGCAACACGTTCATGTGGCAAGCGAAGGATGCTGGCCACGTATCTGCAATCAATAAGTCAATGGATCAATAAGAAAGGATCTATCCATCCATATGAGTCATGTTATTGCCATGCTCAGCCTTCACACGTCTCCTCTGGCTATGCCGGGCAGTGCGAAGGACGCCGGGGGCATGAATGTCTATATGCGCGAACTGGCCCGTGAACTGGGCCGCATCGGCACTACCGTCGATATCTTTACGCGTCGTACCAGCCTCGATCAGCCGCTCATCGTATCGCTTGCCCCCGGTGTGCGCGTCATTCATATTGAGGCCGGACCACCCGTTACCCTCCATAAAAGCGAACTCTATCAACACATCCCCGAATTTGTCCGTAACGCCAGCCACTTTGTTCACAGTGAACGCGGTAGCTATGCTCTGATCCACAGCCACTACTGGATCTCGGGCGTGGCCGGTCAACAACTGGCGCAGATCTGGCGTATTCCACATGTCACGATGTTTCATACCCTGGCTCACCTCAAGCAGCTCGCCAACCCTGCCGAGTCCGAGCCAGCCCTGCGCCTGGAGATGGAGCGTCAGTTGATCCAGCAGGCCGACCGCATTATCGCGACTACTCAGGAAGAACGCACCCAGATTATCCTACACTGCGGTGCGCTCTCCGCGCAGGTTGCAGTCATTCCCTGCGGCGTCGATCTGCGCCGCTTTGCGCCGCGTGACCGCTGGGAAGCGCGGGTTCAGCTTGGCTTGCACCCGGAGCAGCCAGTCCTGCTCTTTGTCGGTCGCCTCGATCCGTTTAAGGGACCCGATGTTTTCCTGCGCTCGGCGGCTTTGATGCAGCAATCGGCGCAACTGCTGCTGGTTGGTGGCGCATTGACCGGCGATCCCGACCTTGAGAAACTCCGTCAACTGGCCTGCGACTTGCAGATTCAGCAACGCGTCTCTTTCCTGGGGGCGCGTTCGCAAGAAGAGCTGCCGCTCATCTATAGCGCCGCCGCTGTCACCGTTGTGCCGTCGTATCACGAAAGCTTTAGTCTTGCCGCTGTCGAGTCGCTGGCCTGTGGAACGCCGGTCGTGGCTACGCGTGCCGGTGGACTGATGACCGTGGTTCGCCCTGACGAAAACGGCTACCTGGTTGCCCGCAAACCTGGTCTCTTTGCCGAACGCCTTGATCATCTTCTGAGCCATCCAGCGACGTTGACGCGCATGTTTGAAGGTGCGCGGTCTTCTGTTTTACAATATAGCTGGCAAAGTGTGGCTGCGCGTATGAGCGAAGTCTATGCGCAGGTGTTGAATAAAATGGAAGAAGGTATCGGGGAGGCACTTGAAATGGTGGCTCCTTGAGATAGGAAAAAAGGCCATGAAGCTGCTTATTCTTGGTGGCACAATCTTTCTGGGGCATCATCTGGTCGAAGCGGCCAGCTCACGTGGACACCAGTTGACGCTATTCAATCGCGGGATACACCAGGCGCAGGTCTATCCAGAGGTAGAGTATCTGCGCGGCGACCGTCGCTCGGACCTGCATGCCCTGGAAAACCGGCAGTGGGACGCGGCAATTGATACCAATGGCTACGCTCCCTCACAGGTCCGCGCCTCTGCGACTCTGCTGGCGCAGGCCGTGCAAAGCTATGTGTTTATCTCGTCTATCTCTGTCTATGCCGACCAGAGTATCATCGGTCTCAACGAGCACTCGCCGGTCAGTCAGCTCACGGCTGAGCAGTTACAGTTGGTCGAAGCGATAGTCCCCCCTATCCAGGGGACTATCGCGCTCGCCTACGGCCAGGAGTATGGAGCCGCCAAGGCGCTGTGCGAAGAGGCCGCCGAAGCGAGCATGCCCGGACGCGTGCTCATAGCTCGACCAGGCCTGGTCGTTGGTCCCTACGATTATAGCGACCGCTTCACCTACTGGCCCGCCCGCGTCGCCCACGGCGGCGAGGTGCTGGCACCCGGCAAACCCGAGCAGCGTGTGCAATTCATCGACGTGCGCGATCTCGCCGACTGGATCATCGGTCAGGTCGAACGTTCACAGGTCGGCACCTACAACGTCACCGGACCAGAGCAGCCATCCGCCATGCTACAAATCCTTAACGAGTGTAAAGCGGTCAGCGGCAGTGACGCCACCTTTACCTGGGTGGACGAAGCCTTTCTACTCGCCGAACACGTCGAACCCTGGTCGCAGATGCCCCTCTGGCTGCCCGACGATCCCTCCATCGCAGGCTTTGCGGCCGTCGATATCACCCGTGCGCTGGCCACCGGCCTGACCTTCCGCTCGCTAGAAGTCACCGTCCGCGACACCCTGACCTGGGACCGCACGCGCCCCCATACCCTCGAACGCCAGGCCGGCATCACCCGCGAACAAGAAAGCACCCTACTCCATAAATGGCATAATCATAGATAGCGCGAAAAATGGGCATGATAGCGGTGCTATCATGCCCATTTTTCGCGCTATTAGGCATGGGGTGGGCGTTTGCGCCCCACAACTCAAGGCAAACAAAAAACATTTGACCCCCACTTCCCACAAAAGATAT
This sequence comes from Ktedonobacteraceae bacterium, assembly GCA_034437695.1. Classification (GTDB taxonomy): domain Bacteria; phylum Chloroflexota; class Ktedonobacteria; order Ktedonobacterales; family Ktedonobacteraceae; genus Paraktedonobacter. The sequence continues at coordinate 729 of DAOTTJ010000219.1, read as the reverse complement.
ACTAAAAAAGAGTCAGATAAGAAAGGACGCGTTGTTGTGAAAGTTTACGGCCGTATGACGGTTTTTCCGATTATGCCTGCCCGCATTAGTCGGCTTTACGAACTGGCCTATAATTTGTGGTGGAGCTGGCATCAGGAGGCATGTGCGCTCTACAGCGACCTTGACCCTGTGCTATGGGACGTTGTAGGCCACAGCCCGGTCCGCTTTTTAAGCGAGGTAGAGCCTGCGGTTCTGGAAAAGGCCGCCAATGATAACAGCTATTTGCAACGCTTTGATAGCGTACTAGCTGCATTTGATCGGTATATGCATCCCCGCCCGCAAGAAACCTGGTTCTCACGTACCTATCCCGAACTTGAGAACCGCTCGATTGCCTATTTTTCGGCGGAATTTGGCTTGCACGAAGCTCTGCCAATCTATTCAGGTGGGCTGGGTATTCTTTCGGGTGATCACTGTAAAGAGGCCAGCGACCTGGGATTGCCCTTTGTGGGTGTTGGTTTTCTCTATCCTCAGGGCTATTTTCGTCAATGTATCACCCGCGATGGCGTCCAGGAAGCGTTTTACGATAAATTGCATTTCTCGGAATCGCCAGCGGTTCCGGCGACCGGACCAGACGGCAACGAGGTAATGATCAGCGTCGACCTGCCCGGCCGCAAGATTCACGCCAAAGTCTGGAAGCTCCAGGTTGGTCGTATTCCTCTCTTTCTGATGGATACCGATGTCCCGCCCAAT
>DAOTTJ010000218.1:0-31029 GCA_034437695.1 Ktedonobacteraceae bacterium | reverse complement strand
CACCAAAGCATTTTCAGGGTTTGAAGTGTTCGACACAGGTAGGTTTTTCTCTGAACGCTTCGCGGTGGTGAAGCCCAAATCTCACGTGCAAGAAGGCGTTTGTCGGGCGCACGTTTGCGTCCGACAAACGCCTTCTTGCACGTGAGATTTGGGCTTCGCCACCGCGAAGCGTTCAGCGAAAAACCTACCTGTGTCGAACACTTCAAACCCTGAAAATGCTTTGGTGGGTGCTTGCAAAATGGGTGGTTGTCTGTTACTGTTAGTGTATACATACTTTCTATAGGGAATAGCACTAGCAGATGCAAATAGAAACGCCTATCTATGTAATTGGTGATGTACATGGGCAGTTGAAAAAGCTGGTCCATCTCTTGCGCGAAGTGGAGCTGATAGGGGAGAATCTCGCATGGCAGGGTGGGCAGAGCGTGCTGTGGTTTGTCGGCGATCTGGTCGACCGTGGTCCCTATAGTATCGCTGTGCTTAATCTGGTGATGCGCTTGCAAGGTGAGGCCGCGCTGGCTGGTGGACAGATCGGCTGCCTGTTAGGCAACCACGAGCTGCTGCTGCTGGGGGCCTATCGCTTTGGCCGCCGTTCGACTGGTCTGGGCAGCAATTTTATTACGCGTTGGAAACTCAATGGTGGTCACCGCAAAGACCTCGGCGAGCTGACCACGCAACACCTGGAATGGATGAGCACGCTACCTGCAATGGCCAGCGTCGCCAGCTATCTGCTCCTGCACGCTGATGCGCCTCTCTATATCCGCTATGGCACATCGATCGATGAGGTCAATGGGCAGGTGAGGACGCTGCTCAAACATAGCGATGCGCTGGCATGGGAAGAGGCGATCGAGGATTTCGCCAGGCGCGGGGCCTTCGCGAATGGCAAGATTGGCGCAGACTTTGCACGGCGCTTCCTGACGATCTTTGGCGGGCAACAATTGATCCACGGCCATACTCCAATCAATGCCTTTACACAGACTACACCCAAAGACATCACTGCACCCCTGCTCTATGCGGACAATCTCTGCATCGATGTCGATGGCGGGATGTTTCTCGGCGGTCCCGGCTTTGTCTATCAGCTCCCGTCTGCGCCTCAGTAGATCGGCCAGAGGTGGGCGATAATCAGGCAGGCGGTGGATAGGAAGACGCCGATGAGCAGGCCCCAGCCCTGCCACCTGCGGTGCTGTGGACCAAAGGTTTGCAGCAGTCCCAGACCGCCCACGATGGCCACGACCATAAACATCAGCATGTTCAGACACTGTAGGCCGAGGTCGAGGTAGATCTCATTGCCCAGCGAGTTATGCGTCTCCAGCGCATAGTGGATCTGGCTGCTCGACCAGAAGGCGCAGAGTGCGTAGAGAAGCTGAAAGGAACTGCCCACCACAAACGCGAGGAAGAAGCGTTGCAGGTTGTAACGTCGCCGCTCGGGCAAGGCGCTCTGAAGGGTCAACAGACGCCTCTTCACATTGGAAATCGAGGCGGGACGCAGCGCTGGCTGCGCCACGACCATGCCGGCAATCGTCGCCCGCAAGGCTGGTGAGAGAGCCGGGTCGGCGAGCGCTTCGGCGAGTGGACATTCGGCGAGATCCTTGCCAGTAGACAGAGCCAGCAGGGTCATGCCAAGACCATAGATGTCGGTCCGCTCGCTGCTCTGGGCGGTCCCATATTGCTCAGGAGCGGCATAGCCAGGCGAACCCAGCGGCACGGTATCCCTGGTTTTGCTCGGATCAAATCGTCGCGCGATGCCAAAGTCGATCAAGTAGACGCGCCCGCTCTTGCTGAGCATGATGTTAGATGGCTTGACATCGCGAAAGATGATATTCTGACTGTGCAGGTAGTGCAAGATTGCGCAGAGTTGAATACCTATCGCCAGCACTTCGCCGCCAGACAGCTTGCCCCCTGGCAGAGCCTTGAGGCGCTCTTCCAGCGTCTCACCCTCGACATAGTCCATCACCAGGTACCAGTTTGCCGCATCGGTAAAGTAGCTATGCACGCGTGGCACGCCGCGATGCTTGAGAAACGGCTGCAAGGTGGTCTCGCGGTTGTATGAATCGGTCGCCTGAATAATCTCACGCGCCGAGAGGCGGGCGAGCTGGATCTGCTTGACAGCGACGACACCGCCAGCACGCCCTTGATCCCGCGCTCGGTAGACTCTGCCAAAACCACCTGCTCCTACCTGCTCTAGAATGGCATAACGCCCTTCCAGGAGTGTCGCGGCCGCCAGGGGTCCACTGTTGACCCGCTGCATTACCTGAATAGACTGGTTCTGCACGGGCTGACGCAGGCCAGACCCGGCAGATACGAGCAAGATAGGCTGCTGACAGACCTTACATGTGGTCGTCTGCGCAGGATTGGCCGCACCACATTCATCACAAAATATGGGGGACTGCATATCTTCTATTTCTCTTCTCATCCTTGATCAGTGCTCTGTTGGGTGAATAGATGCAAGGACTATAGTAGCACGTTTAGAAAAGCTTCGTCAATGATGTTTTTGGATGCATCCAGGGCTATTCAAAAGTCCGCCCTGCCGCCTGCGAAAGCGGGTAAAAGAGGAAAAAGAGGTTTTTCAGGGACACCCCTCTTCCCTGTCCCCCGGCAAAGGGCTGTCGCCCTCTGCATTCCTGCTTCTGATGACTTTTGAATAGCTCTGTGGATGTATCTGTCCTTCACTCTAGATGTTTGATAGTCGGCTAGGCTTTCTGGCCCCAGATGGTCTGAATAAAAACGACGGCGCAAAAGTCTTCCTGGTTCATCTCTACTAGCGCCTGCTCGTATAGGCTCGTCAGTTCTGTCTGAGTACTCAGGCCGCTCTGGAGCAGAAAGGGCTGGACTAGCTTCATCAGGGCGCGATAGTTTTCGTACCAGATAGGGTGCGCTGGCGTCCCCGCCGAGTAGTCCAGCGCGTCGACCTTCCCTTTAATCTGGCCAAAACCGGCCTGCGTCAGCAAGCGACGTTGTTGCGCGGTGATGCCGAAATCGTAGCCTTCAGGGGTAAAACACTGACCCACCTGGCGCATGCTCTGCATCAGGAGTCCGTTGTAGCGAGCCAGGGCAGGCGTGGTAATCACTCCCATGCCTTCAGCCTCGATACTGTAGAGCATCCCGCCGGGTACAAGGACTCTGAAACACTCCCGCAAGACCTCCGGCCATAGAGGCGGGGAAAGAAAACTCATTGCTGCGCTCAGATGGACGATATCAAAGGTGGCGGCGGGAAAATCTAACGGCCGACGCGCATCCATGAGGTGCAATGAGGCGTTGGGCAGGTTCTGTTGCTGGATGCAAGATCGCGCGTAGTCGACCATGCGCTGGCTGATGTCAATGCCAACAACCTGGCTATCAGGGACCAGACGAGCGACATCCAACACCCATTCGCCCGGACCACAGCCAATATCCAGGATGCGCGATCCAGGCGGCAAGGGGTTAGGCTCGGGAAATAATCCCAGTAATTCAATGGCTAGACGCCCCTGTTTGGTCAGACGCGCCATCTCGGCTACGTTTTCAACTTCAATACGATAGTGGCCTCCAGGTTCTTGTTGGTTGGTAGAATCGGGCATGTCGCTCCTTTCTCTTACTTGGGGTCTTTGTGGGATATAGCCCCATTCGCGCAAATTTTAGCAGAGAGATGTTCTCGGCGCTGTCAATCGGTGTTTGGCGGAGCATTAGCGCTGTTGTAATGGGAAACGGAGAAAAAAGGTACTCCCTTTGCCTATATGGCTGGTCACCCAGATATGCCCGCCAAGCCGTGTCACCAGCTCTTTAACCAGGAAAAGGCCCAGGCCGAGTCCGTCGCAATTCCTGGCGTGAGTACGCGCTCGATAATAGCGCTGGAAGATATACGGCAGGTCGTCTTCAGGTATGCCGATTCCCTCGTCGCGCACCCACAGGAGGATCTCGCCCGGCCTTACGCGATTCCAGCGTACACCCAGCTCTACCTCGGTTTCTGCCGGACTGTATTTCAGGGCATTGCTGAGCAGGTTGTGCAAAATCTGCTTGAGTCGGCCTTCGTCAAATAGACCCTGCAAAGGCTCGTCAGGCTTTAGCCCTTTCACCACCAGATCGATCCTAGCAGATGGCGATATGCGCAGAGATATCTCAACAAACGAGCGCAGAAAGGCGACGATGTCGATCATTGTGGGATGAATGCTCAGGCTCCCGCGTCCCAGGTGCGTCAGGTCCATCATGCCGTCGAGGAGGTGAACGAGGTTCTCGCACTGTTGGAGGATTGTGTCCAGGGCGTGCTTGCCTACCGACTCGGTCAGCGCTTGCCCCTGATCGGCCAGGAGTAAGAGCAGGTCGGTAAAGCCTTCAATCACGGTGACTGGCAAACGCAATTCGTGGCTGACTAGCGCGACAAACGCGCTACGCTGCTGATCCAACTGCATGGGTGAGGAGATATCCTGAAAAATCAGTAGGGCTTCGCGTACCTCGCCATCAGCCTCGGGTAGCGGCGCACTGGAACAGAGCAAAAAACGCCGCTCGCCGTCGCGTCGCGTGACAAGCGTCTCCTGGGCGTGGATACCCTCGCCACACAGCGCACGCGTCAGCGCAAAGTTCCACGAGCACAAGGGGCGATCAAAGCGCAAATCGTCGGAGTTCTCGGCAGGCGCGTCAGAGCAGGTATGAAAGGGTTTGCCTACCAGGCTCTGCTCGGGATAACCAAGCAGTTGAGCGCCCATCGCGTTGATATAGGTAATCGTCCCCGAGGTCGCCTCGGCAATCAGAGCACCGCCCGGCATCTGGTCAAGAATGGTGAGCAAACGCCGATGCTCACGCGTGAGATGCGTCAGAGGACGCTCCCGCGCTAACGCCGCAGCTACGTAGCTTGTGCAACTGCTCAGGATCACAACTTCGCGAGCGTCCGCGGCCAATGGTGCAGCGAAAAAGGCTAACAGCGTTCCTTCCCACACATCCTCAAACCAGAGCGGCACACAGCAATAGCTGCGTACGCCCGGCAACGCTGAACTCACAGCCTCAATGTCGAGCGGTCCACTGCCCGCCGCCACAAGATCTTCCACAAGCACCGACTGGCACTGCTGTATATCCCATGTCTCGCCGCCCGCTCGATCGAGGCGGATCTGTTGCATGTTTGCCAGATAGCCAACTCCACAAGCAACGTGCGCCAGCATGTGCAGGGTTTTGTGCTCAACATCGGCCCAATGAATGCACAGCGCCATAGCGGGTACACATGTGTTTAATGTATGAAGCGCCGTCTCGCAGCGCACAGCAAGATCCTGCGAGGTTTGCATACTCTGAGCGACCGCTTCTACCGCACGCAGACGCTGGCACTCCCATAGAAGGGTTTCAATAGAGACATCGGTGTGATCCATATATAGCTCTCCCAAAAGAAGAGATTCCTTCAACAGCCAGATGTTGATCGATGCTTTGTACAGACCCGTACTCTGTCAATTACGAGTCATTCCTGATTTTGGACAAGCAGGATGTTTGTCCTGCTTGTTTTGCCGGTTGCCGCGGCGACCGGCAAAATAAGCAAAATAAGGTTTTTCGGGGGCTGCACCCCGAACCCCACTCCTGCTGCTTTTCGTCGATCGTACACAGCAGAAAGGCTACGCGACTATATATTCCTGGGCAAATTGACGGATGGTATCCAGTTGCGTGATATTCGGGAATGAGAGGATCACTTCGTGGATGCCTGCCGCCTCGTATTCGGCCAGACGCTGGCGAACGGTCGCAGGCGTGCCGATCAACGCATTAGGCATACGCTCACCCAGGAAAGCGCGGCGTGCGGGGTCGATCTGCGCCAGGGCTTGCTCCTCGGTGGCAGCGATCGAACAGAAATTGCCCGTCGTGCAGTGGATGCTGCTGAAATCGCGCCCGATGTTCGCGCAGTGTTGCTGGATCACCTCAAGCTTGTGCTTGACGGTCGCCAGGTCTCCGCCAATATTACAGCCATCGGCGTATTGCGCGACCAGCTTGAGCGTGACTTTCTCGCCGCCGCCACCGATTAGCAGTGGAATATGCGGCTTCTGTACACCTTTGGGCTGATTGATCGCACCGCGCACCTGGTAGTATTTTCCTTCAAAAACTGCTTCTTCCTGCTCCCACATCGCCAGAATCACCTGAACTGCCTCGCGCAGATAGCGCAACCGCTCGGGCGCGTCTGGATAGTCGTACCCATAGGCACGATATTCGTGCTCGTACCAGCCAGCGCCGATCCCAAAATCAAGGCGACCATGACTCAGTACGTCGACGGTACTGGCCATCTTGGCCAGCAGCGCGGGGTTGCGATAGCCGTTACACGTCACCATCTGGCCGATGCGAATGCGTTTGGTGTCGCGAGCCAGAGCTGCGGTGGTCGTCCAACACTCAAATGTCAGCTCTTGCGATGGCTGAGGAACGGTATGAAAATGGTCAACCAGCCAGGCCGAGTTAAAACCAAGCTCATCGGCGGTCTGGGCGACCCGTGTAAGCGCTTCATATGCCTCTACCGGCTCTTGAATACCGACAAGATCCATCGTCCAACCCTGGGGCAGCGATACGCCAAATTTCAAAGGCATGAGACTCTACCTCTTTCCAAAAGAATTGAATGGATATATGGAGGGGTCTTGCTACATCTGATCTGGATCTCTCCATACCTATCATATGCACACGCCTATATTCTACGTCAAATTTCGTAAAGAAACTCCCAAAGTCTGCATAGTCTCCCAGGGGGGACTTTGCGCCGCCCGACAGAGGCAAAGCAGGCAAAACAAAAGAAAAAGGTTGTTGGGGACATCCCAGATTACCTGTCCCCCAGACCGTGTGCCGGCAAAGGGCGGCAGCCCTCTGCACTCCTGCTTCACTTCATGCCTATAGGTGGGGCGATGTCGCCCGACAAACAAGGAAGAGAGAAAAACTTACGTATATGAGCATCGCTTCGGCAAGAGCCTTCAACAGCTTAGAAGGCATGCGCCTGGAGCCAGCCGGTTACCTGAGGATACCAGACCGTCGTGGCGTTCTCTTGCAGGTTGAGGTCGTGACCTGCCTGTGGAATAACAATGGTCTGCAATTGAGCGGCAGGCGAGAAAAAAGCTGCCTCGTACTGCTGCACCGCGCTGGTATTGCTACAGTCGAACGTACCCACACAGAAGATACTGTCGTACTGCCCAACGGCTTCGAGAACAGGCACATCGATAAGCAGGGAAAGGGTCGAAGCGGTAAGCGTAAAAAAGGTCACCAGTTCTGAATCGGCCACGGTGTCTTTCGTCGTCTCGTCTGTCGCGATCACGTTGGGGTCGGCGTCAGGCTGATAGTAAAAGATCTGGCCCCGCGTGCCTGGATCGGTCGTCAGGTAGCCCGGCAATAACCTGCGAAAGCGCGGATTGGGATCTAAAAAGGCCGGTTCAACCATCGTCATGATCGTCGCCAGGTCGGTCGGATCGACGAAATGGAGAAAAGCCGAGAGAATGACCCCGTCAGGTCGAGCCAGCATGGCATCGGCTGCTTCATCGACGACGACTGCGGAGCCGATCGAATGGCCGACAAGCACGACTTGGCGAAAAGTGGGCAGACCCCCTGCGCCCGTCTTGAGGTCGGTCATGAGCTGGCTCAGGATATAGGCCGCCATCTGGACGGTGACCAGCTCGGGCAGCGGACGATCGCTCTGTCCATATCCCAGACGGTCATAGCTGAAGGTTGTATAGCCGGCCTGGGCCATATATTGGACATAGGAGTATGTGTCGGACTGACAGGCGCTACAGGCAAAGTCCCAGTAACTATGGTTATAGGTCCCTCCATGCACCAGTACCTGAACATCTGTGCCGGGAGCCTGCTGATAACAGAGCCAGGCCGCTACGTGATAGGTGACAAGATCGCCCAGGGATGTATGCACAGGCAGTATATATTGACTACACTGCGTGGCAGCAGCGGCATGGGCAACGCGGGGAGCTACCAGGAGGTTTGTACATAGGAGTAAAGCGAGTAGACCAGAGACTCCAAAGATCTGGAGCCAGGGCAAACGTAAGGGTGACTGTTGCATCATTCTTTCCTACTTCCCCATCATTTACAACACGAAAAAGGCGATTCAGTGTATAGCGTACACGCCGGGTTAAAGTGGCTTCCTTCCCCACACGGTCAACAAGGTCCACGCGGCACAGAAATCGTCATCGTACATCTCTGCCAGACCCTTCTGCGCAAGGATACGCCAGTCCTGGAGGGTTATCAGCTGCATCTTGAGCAGCAAGGGTTCGATAAGCTGGAACATCATGACAAAATCGTGGTAGAAGCTGTCACGCGCCTCGGTACCCGCAGAAAATTCAATAAAGTGCGCCCGCTGACCCAGCGCTGTCAGGCCGGCCTGGCGAAAGAAAGACGGGAGCATCTGGATAGTGGTATGGTAGACGCCGCTGGGCGAAAAGCTCATGCCTGCGTGGCGCAAAACTTGCACCAGCAGGTTAAACGTCTGCTCAAAATAGGGTTTGTTCGACATGCCCAGGTGGACCTCGGTCAGACGCATAGTGCCGTCCGGGCGGAGCACGCGCAGGCACTCCCTGAACAGAAACGGCCAGGCTTCGCGCCGCATAAAAGTACTGATCAGGCGGGCGTTCACCAGATCAAAAGAGTTCGTGGGGAAGTCCAGAGGCTGCATAATATCCATGACCTGAAAGCTCACGTTTGTGCGCTGCTGAACCTGCGCCTGGGCGTTCGCATACGCGATCATACGCTCGCTGATATCCACCCCCACGACTTTCATGTCGCTATAGGCATACGCGACTTCCAACGCCCAGCCACCAGGACCACAGGCCATGTCGATGACGCGCTCGATGCCGCTGAGGTCGCTCTGTTCAGGAAAGACTCCCCCCATGCCTGAGGTCAGAAGCTGATCCTGACGCATCAGCCGCGCCATCTCTGTCGCGCTCTCCGCATCCAGAACATAGGTGTTCTCTCTGCGCGAAGTCGATGCGTTCTGTGCGCCCGCCGAGGTGCTCTCTTCTTCCTGCTGCATAAATAAAACTAATCCTCTCCCGATCAAACCGATGCTCGTCGCTCCAGAGCGCATTAAAATGAGTAATTCACAAGCTTTATCTATTTAATTAAGTACATAATAGCACTTATCTATAAAAATGACAATTGACATACATCAATCTATTTGGAGATTTCGCTGCTCGCGGGACCACGGCACTTGACATGGGTAAGGGGTTTTTCTGGATGCTTCGCTCCAGCAACGAGTTGTGAGCGACAGGCATGGGTGCTGGCCCATGCTTGTCGCTCATATGTCAAAATCTCAGGGGAAAAACCTCACGCTGTGTAGGACGTTACGTCAAAGGTGGCGAGCCGTTGCAGGTTGTCGTAGAGCCAGAGTGCGCCTCCTTGCGAGCTGCCGGTCGCAGGGTTGGTCTGCCCGGTATAGGCGTTCTGCATCTGCGTGGCGAGGTCGTCCAACACGGTGAGCGCAGACGCCTGTTGCAACTGCGTGCCGTTCAGACCAACCAGGCGTCTGGCATCCTGATAGGCCTGGAGCAGCGAAGTTCGTACGCCATCGATGCCGCTATTAATCTGTCGCGCCAGTTCGTGCTGTGACGCGGTGGTCTGCGGCGAGAGGATAGCCCCGTTGAGGTGCGCCTGGACCAGATAGATATACCCCGGCGGTGCCTCATCCTGGTAGACGTAGCCCGGCGGGTCCTGACTCTGCGGGGCCGGACCCAGGAGCGATATCTGAGCGATGTGGGGATCGGCCAGGAATGGAGTTCTGGCCGGGACATCTGCGCCAATGAAGGGAGCACCATCCAGGTAGTCCAGGATACGCACAATCTGGCTATGTATAGCTGACGTATCTTTGCGCTGCCAGTCTTCCGCCAGACTGTTGGTGAGATCGGCAACAATTGCGGTATCGCGGGCAAACCAGAAGGCGAGTCCACCGTGCAAGCCGCGTGCTGCCAGCTCTGGTGACTCGACAAGCAGGTGCCGCAGGTGGTCGAGCAGACTAAAATGCATTGCGTCGGCGGCGGCGGGCTTCTGCGGCAGAACCGCGTAGTAGCGCCACGTGCTCTGGTCGAGCATTGGGTTGCTTGATGGGTTCTGGGTGTCTTCTTCGGTGACCAGAAAACGGCTGGTCTGCGCGAGCAGGTTGGTGTGCTGACTATCGCCTGGATAGAGAAAATGGATCTGACCCTGCTGGACTGTCATACGACCAAGCGCAAGCGGCAGCGATTCGCTCTGGTTTAAATCACTCAACAACCAGGCGTAATAACTCTTATGTGCGGCTGGGGCGGGCAGGTTGGCGAGGTCGATCTGGAGCTGATCGTTGATGCCCTGGGTATTGCTCTCGTTCAGTTGGCCACTATTGAGAAAAAATGCGTGACCCATGTCCTGGCTGGCACTGGCGGCATTTCGCTGGACCAGCAGAAACGTCCCAAGTCCGCCCCCAAGCAGCAGCAGCAGCCCACAGAGCGTGGCCAGCACCAGCGTCCGCCTGCGTGGTCTGCGCCGGACTAACACGGGAGCAACGGGCAGAGTCTCGGCACGCCGCTGAGCGCTCGCCGGTTCGCGTTGAGGATCGTCGACCTGGGACGCGACTTCTACCGAGTCTTGGGTTTTGCCCACGACTGCGGCAAAACGGCGCAAAGACTCGGGGATGGCCACGTGCAAGGCCTCGGCCAGGGCCACGACCAGCGCGGTGGCCGTCGGGAAACGGGCGCGGGGGTCTTTGGCCAGGCTATGCTGGATCACCCGTGTCACACCCGGCGAGACGCCGGGATTGACCAGGTCAGCAGGCGTCGGCGTCGCGCTCATATGCTGCATCATGACCGCGATCGGCCGATTGCCGCGAAATGGCAGGACCCCTGTGTAAAGCTCGTATAAGATCACACCCAGCGCATAGACATCGCTGCGCTCATTGGCAGGCAGACCTTTGAGCTGCTCAGGCGCTGTATAAAAGGGGATCTCATTGCCCTGCTTGCCAGATAGAACCTTGCTCAAGGCGAAATCGGTGAGCAGCGGCGTCCCAGGTCTGCTCTGCACCTCTCCACCCTGCCTGAGTAAAATATTGGTAGGCTTGAGGTTGCCGTGGACAATCCCACGCTGATGAGCACTATCGATGGCCATCGCCAGCGCGGCAAAGAGCTGGATGACCTCGGACGCGATAGGCAGTTTACCGACCAGCGTGGCGCTTTTAAGATAATCGGCGAATGTATCCCCCTCGATATACTCGCACGCCAGGCAGATGAGCGAGGACGGCTCGCCCGTGATACGCGGCGCAAGCACCTGAACATCGTGAATGTGCGCGATATGTGGATGGTGCAGCGTGGCTACTTTTTCGACGTTCTGCAAATAGACCGTCAAGGCCTCGGCCGATGTCAGCAGATCTGCACGATAAAACTTCAGCATGACAATGCGCTGAGCAACGGTATCATAGGCCCGCCAGGCCTCCACGCCCGCACTGCGCCGCACACACTGGCGGAGTTCGTATTGCCCAACCTGCTGCGATTCTGTCTTCATAAATGGTATACTCCCCAAAGGATTGCTACGCCCTTTTTTCGCACCTTTTACTTCCCGGACGGATCAGGGCAGGAGGAGACGCACTCCAGCCCGGTGAATGATGCGATCGTTCGTTTGCACCGTCAGACCTATAGCCCAGTGACCACTCATACTCAACGTCTCGCTCGTCGCGCTAAACTGACCCCCACCGTCCGCGTGTAGCACGACTGCCTCTGTCCCCATCGCCATATCTTGCATGGTGGTATAGAGCGTAACCGCGATATCTATGGCCATTTTATGTGTCTGGTTATCTAGTATAAACGCAATGAATTCGTTTTCACCTGCCTGGCCAGGATTAACGACAAAAGTAATGGTAAAATCGCCATCGAATGTCTCTACTTTTGCGCGAAATGGCTGTGCGCTCTGTGTCGCTACAACCTGCATACGCGGTGGAGAAACCGCAGCAGGCGGCGCACACCCGGCGAGCATCCCCAGCAACGCAAGCGAGATCCCCCACGCACACAGCCAGCCTGCCAACCCCGCCGCACGACACACTATACTCTCTAACATCTCACATTCTTTCACCCGTTCCAAAAAAAACTCTCCTCACTACCTTAATACGAGAAAGGTTACGTCAATCACTGGCAACAGCCAGAGCTATTTCATGCTCGGCATGTGACCCTACCGCCTGAACAATGGATCGGGTTGCGAGCCAGAGGCTCGCGAAGCATTACATAGATCTGGGGACGGCCAGTCCCCTACAGGAACATGAGTATCCTTACCAGAGCATTTTCTAAGGGAGGACCTCTACTGAGAAACGATATCCATTGTCGAAGATACGATCAAAGGTCGCATCGGACCCACTCTTTTTTAAGAAGTAGCTCGGATAGGTGGGAAATGACCATGTGTGTTGTAAGACTGCAAAATGCTTCCGCATAGTACGAAATCTTTACAAAGAGTGAATTTACACCAAACTGTAGAGCACACACATAGCACACTTCCACACCGCACGTTTGCTTATTTCGCCAATTTCTCGCTCACTTTGCGAGCATTTTATGCAGTTTTCTACCAATAAATCTAGGTAAAAAAAGTGCCTTCACCCCTCTTCTCAAGCGCGTGGAAACCTCAGCGATATGCAAAGGAAAGAGGCCTTTTTCACGCCATTTACACACTTTTTGGCATGGTTTTTGCTCTTAGCTACCTTGAACACACTTCTGCCTGACATCTGTGTCACGCCAGGTACGCTGTTCACGCAATAGAAGCAAAGGAGGCACCTACAACTCTGGTCGACCTACACACTTGTATCGGCTAAAGCAAGCTATCACTGTTCATGGTATGTCGTACACCTTTTTGCTCTCTCTCGCCCTGTGCAAGGCGAACAAAGCCTGTTCGCACCACTTGCCACGAAAGGAACCGCAATGCTGCTACGCTTGAGACAGGTGGGGAAGACTCCCCCTGGCTCATTGCTGCGAAGCAAACTCAGTCGTCTCACAGCACTCACGACGACTGGTCTACTGCTCGTGATGACAACCGTCTATCTACTCTCGCCTGGACTCGCCTATGCTAGCGGGACGGCCACGGGCGGTCCTGCATCGTCGTCGATCTGGTCGCCAGCCACCAAGGCCATCCTGGGAACCGGCGCGAACACTACCAGCGATGTCTGGTTTACTGGCTCCAGTGGGATCGTCAACGAGGTCTTCTATCCGACCGCCGATACCGCCAATAGCACCGACCTGCAATTTCTGGTCGGCGATAGTAATCACACCTGGCTCGACCAGGAGAAAACGAACACCAACTCAACCTCAGTCCTCTACGATCCGCATTCTCTGGCCTGGGTCTACACCAATGTAGCCAAACGCGGCCTGTACCAGATCAGCAAAACCATCTATATCGACCCCACGCGCAACTCGCTGATCCAGCAGGTGACCTTTACTGCACTGAGCGGGACGCTCGCTAACTATCAGCTCTATGCTCTCTATAACCCGACGATGCACAACGCGGGCAATAACAATACCAGCACAACCCAGACCTACAATAGTACGAATATGCTGGTGACGACCGATGCATCCGGGGACTATGCGAGCGCCCTGGCGGCGACGATCCCTTATAGCACGAGCAGCAGCGGTTTCGTCGGCGTCAACGACGGCTACACCGATCTCGCGGGTACAAGCAACTGCGGCAGCGGTACCAGCCCCGATTATACGATGAGCTCTACCTACAGCGCGGCCAACAGTGGCAATACCGCGCAGACCAGTCAGCTCGACCATTCAAATGGTGGCACGATCAATACCCCGACCGCAACCTCGCTCACCTTTAATCTGGTGCTCGCGTTCGGTCAGGGAACCAGCAGCAGCGCCTCGATGACCAGCGCGGAGAGCACGCTGGCAGGTACGCTGGGCGCTTCGTTTTCGAGTATGCTCAACACCTATGTCGCGCAGTGGAATAGCTTCGACAATGGACTGCACAGCCCACCCGGTATCGGCAGTACCACCGCGATCCAGCAGGCTCGCGCCCAGGAATACTACCTGGCTGCTAATACCCTCAAGGCTTCACAGGATAAACAGACCGGAGCGATAGTCGCTGGCCTCGGAACTCCCTGGGGCGATACAACCGACTCGGCCCGCGCCCTCCAATGGGCCTTCAACACTCAACAACAAAGCGATGGCCACTTTCCACAGAATAGTTATGTCAATGGCACGCCCTATTGGAGCGGGATTCAGGCGGACGAACAGGCCTTCCCGATCATCCTGGCCTATCAGCTTGGTCAGACCGATAGTGCGACCTTTACTCACGTGAAAAATGCTGCCAACTATATCATCAGCCACGGTCCCTCGACCGGGCAGGAGCGCTGGGAAGAGAATGGCGGCTATAGTCCTTCAACGATCGCCGCGGAGATCGCGGGCCTGGTCAGTGCAGCCGATCTGGCACAGATCAATAACGACACCAGCGACGAGAACAACTGGCTCAGCTATGCTGACTTCTGGCAGGGCATGGTGGCAAACTGGACCTTCGCGACCAGCGGTCCACTGGGCGGCGGCTACTACTTTATCCGCATCGCGCCCAATGGGAACCCCAACGACGGCAGTAGCATCTCGATCTCCAATGGCGGAGGCAACGACGCCGAGAATGCCGTGGTAGACGCTGGCTTCCTGGAACTGGTGCGCCTGGGCGTGCTACCGGCAAACTCGCCCTCTATCACCCTCTCGCTGTCCGTGGTCGATGCGACGATCAGCCAGACTATCGGCGGCAACCAGTACTGGTTCCGCTATAATCACGACGGCTATGGCGAAACGGCCAGTGGTGCAAACTACACGGGCGCAGGCGTTGGACGGCTCTGGCCGGTCCTTTCGGGCGAACGCGGCGTCTACACTATTGCGCTCAACGGGGCCAATGGCGGGGAAGCCGCGCTTTCAGCCATGACCGCGGCCGAGAACGCTTCAGGCTTTATCCCCGAACAGGTCTGGGATACCTCGGCCCTTGCGGGCGACACACCCGGCACGCCCACTAAATCAATGGACCCCCTGAACTGGTCGATGGCGCAATACATCACGCTCCTGCTGTCGGACGCCAACGGCAGTCTGGTCACGCAACCACCGATCGTCTACAATCGCTATGTCACCAACGCCTATCAGCCACACGCCGGGCTGACTATCGACTATAGCAGCAACCAGGCACAGCAGAGCAAGGCACTGACAATCTACTATGACGGCACCCTGGCCAGCCAGAGTCACGTCGACCTGCACTGGGGCTACAACGGTTGGAATAGCGTGACCGATACGCAGATAGTCAAACGCTCCGATGGCATCTGGCAGGCAACCGTCCCGATTCCGTGCAGCGCCACCGCGCTTAACCTCGCCTTCAACAACGACAATGGCACCTGGGATAGCAACGGCGGCAGCAACTATAGCATCGCGATCGGCACAAATAGCGGTCCACCACCGCTCCAGGGTGGCACAACCCCCACGCCTACGCCCACGTCGCAGGGAGCCACCTGTACCGTCGGCAGCGCCTCGACCTCGACCTGTCCATTGCACGCCGGTTCATCGGCCCCTCTGGTAGTGGTACCCTGGCCGCCTCACGCTCGGTCAGACCGTCCCTATAGTCGATGGCGGCAGCGTGGTAGCGATCCTCGATACTCCCGGTTGATAGCAGCAATATCAAATCAACGGTGCTCGCCGATCACTACGTCACCCTGGGTCAGATCTGCGCGGGCCTTGCGCCAGGGACCGATGGCGTCTGTTAAACCCGACAAGGGGCAGTATGGATGGTTAACTCACCCATACTGCCTGGGTTGCTCGCCCTTGATCATCAAGCTGGTATACCCGGAACCAGCCAGTCCATTGAAGGAATTGACGCTCTGCCGGATCAGCCCTGGAGGTAGCTGAAAATGGCGAGCGGAGAAAGCCAGATCGTAGGTTGGGCAGGGAATCTGGTCATCGAGCTGATTGCAATGACCGCTAGCGTACTCGATAACGCTATGCCAGAGCGGAGCAGCACCGGTCATGCCAATCGAAGTCGTGGTGGCCGAGGCGTTATTGGCATTGCCCGCCCAGACCCCCACGACCAGATTGGGCGTATAGCCGATGGTCCAGTTATCCTTAAAGTTATCGGTCGTACCGGTCTTGGCGGCGACATCTGGATGCGTGCCATCGGGTAATCGCCAATCCCACATCGAAAGATCGTGGTCGTTATGAAATTCGTACGCACGCGCCGGCTCGTCCGTCAGCAGCGAGGTCACGAGTCCAGCGATCTCCGGGCTGACCACCGACGCGCCAGGATGACGTGTTGGATCATAGGCATAAAGCACACGACCGGAGTTATCCGAGATACGCAGAATCTCCTGCGGAGGCATACGTACACCGCCATCGGCAAACACCTGGTAGGCCCCGACCATCTGCAACAGAGGAACTTCCGCAGTCCCCAGAGCGATAGTCGGGTTGACCTGCTTCAGACCGACCGTCGTGATGCCGAGACGCTGGATCATGCGATAGACGTTCTGCTGACCAGCAAACATATAGGCTTTAATCGCCGGGATATTGAAGGAATTTGCCATCGCAAAATCGAGAGTTGTCGAGCGCCAGCTATAGGTATCGCCATAATCGGTCGGCTCGTAGGTATTATAGGAAGCGACCGCCTGGTTCTTCGTCGTGGCAAGCGGAAAGTAGGTGCGCGTATCTTGCAGAACTATGCCGGGATACCAGCCCAATTCAAAGGCCGCCGCCATAATAATCGGCTTAAACGTAGAGGCTGGCTGACGGAGAGCCAGCGCCCCATTGACCTCGCCATCGATGCGTGGGTCACGGCTCGTCCAGTCGGTGCTCCCATCCATCGCCAGAATCTCGCCAGTATGCGCGTCCATCACAACCGTCGCGGCGTCGTGAATATTGCTTTGCTTGCTTAACGTCAGCGTCTGTCCGCTGATTTTCTGCACCTCCGGCTGGTTGAGGTGACGCTGAGTCGCCTGCTCGACATACTGCTCCAGATCCAGATCGAGAGTAGTACGCACCGTGAAACCGCCAGTTAAGAGGAGATGGAAACCAGGCACCGAAAGACCGCTATTCGGGTTGATATCCTGGTAGTTCCCCAGACTATTGGCAAGCTGCTGAATCACCCACCAGACAAAGTGTGGTGCCTTGAGTATATTCTGAAAGCCAGTAAACTGCATACCTTGACTGAGCGCTTCAACCTGCACCTCCATCTGTGGAGTAATCGCCCCCATATCCTGCGTCTGACTCCCCAGGCCCAGATTGAGCGACATATGGAGCCGCACCATCTGATCAAGCACATACTTTTGGCGACCCAGCAACGCAGTCACATTGGTCGCGGTAAGCGTAGGATCGAAGTGGACCGGATTTTGCGGAATACCCGCCAGCAACGAAGCTCGCGCCAGAGCCAGCAGTGGATCGACCCGGCACGTCGTCTGATCCTCCGGCCGCGTACAATGCGCCAGATCGCGATCCAGCAAGGCCGTCGCGGGAATGCAAGAGAGCCGACTGCACTGCGGTTGCAGGCCAAAATAGTCCTGCACCGCCGCCTCAACTCCCAGATCCTGAGCGCCATACGACGCCACATTGAAATACATCTCCAAAATTTTCCACTTGGGATAACTCTGAGTCAGACCAATCGCCAGCGCAGCCTCATCCAACTTACGCTGACCAGTCACTGCGGCGCTGCCACTCAGGTTCTTGATAACCTGCTGCGTGAGCGTACTTGCCCCCGTCGCGACCTGCTGCGCCACCAGATCGAGAATCGCAGAACGGACAGTCGCGCTGACATCCACGCCGGCATTGGTCCAGAAGGTCTTATCTTCAGTGGCAACCTGCGCGTCTTGCAGCACACCCGGAATGTACGTATAGTCGATCGGAGTGCTTCGTCCAATATTGGGATCGAAGAGTGTATACAGCAGTTTGCCATTCCGATCCTCGATGCGCGTCGACTGGGCAAGCTGACGATTCAACAGACCCTGCAAGTGCGGCAGAACGCTCTGATAGTAGTTCACAGAGATCGCGACACTGCTAGAAAAGAGTACCACCAGCGAGGCGCAGAGCAGGCTCAGTCCAACGCACCGCACGCGCCGCCTGTGAACCTGAACGTGCAGAGCACGTATGTGTTTCTTGCGAATCAAACGCGCATGGCGGCCATGCCTGGGCGGGATCGGTCGCGTCAACGCCTCAGGCGCATGGTATGTCCCGCTCTGGGGCGCGTCCGCCTCCGCATCCTGATCCACAGGAGCAACCGTCTGAGCGCAGACCTCGACCACAACGGGCGCATCCGCAGACGATGCATTGCCTGCTCCCGCCTCGCGTACCGACAGAGCCGGAAGCAGACGACGTTTATGAAAAAGCGTCGTACCAGGGGTTTTTAGCTTGCCAGGAACATTATCTATTTCCTTATAAAGAGAATATTCATGTTCTTCAGGAGATTGCCCTTTATCCATTACAGAACCCTTCTTTTCTACTCTAACTAACAAATCGAAGCCAAAGAGTAACTTGCAACAAATTAAGTACTTTTATATCTCTAAACACACCAATAGTCCCGTGCCGCACCAAAACTTCCTCGCTCGACATGTGACCTCTCCCCCTGAACAACGGATCGGGTTATGAGCGTGGAGGCCGCGGCCTCCACGCTCATAACCCGATCCCAAAACTCTGGGGTGGGGGTTGCAAGCCAAAGGCTTGACAGGCACCCACAGTACTATGTATACTCTATAGTAATTGTTCAGTTAAACAACTTATATGAACCATTTCACTACCGCTATGCAAAAGAGTCTTCCTTCAGCCATTTCCTCAGTAGAGAAAGGAGGAAGTGAAACAGCGCAAACAAAGAGATTCCATATTAACCACTTCGCACCGCTCATATACATTGTTTTACCTACAAACGTTTATGCGCTCTTCTTCGCTAGAAGAAACACATACGCACCAGGGAGGGTGTAATTGAAGCAAGCAAAAATAATCCTTTGCCTCGCAATGTGCTGCGCTGTAGCTATCCTACTTAGCAGCAACCAACTGTCAGCCTTTGCTGCTACCCACTCGCAGCCGGGATCAAGCATACCTACTACCGATTCTGAGATAGCCGCACTTACCCCCAACATGAACTGTATACAGCCGCCAACCAACATAGATCACGCAACGCTCTCTACTGCTGATCTGCTCAAATATGGTATGCCTCTGTACCATACCGGAAAAAATAAAGCCCACTGGCAAGCCGAAGTACGCGCTATGAAGCATCATGTCTGTAGTGGGACGCCAATCAACCGCAAAAGTACGTTTGCCAGCAGCCGGCAGTCCAACCAGCCAACCGTACCCCGGTCACCCAGTTGTAGCCCCTACAATATCAATCTCTCATCTCAGGGAACTGTTATCTGGACAGGGAATATTGCAGTCAACGCTGCGACCGATGGGTCCTGTACGGAAGGCAACACCTACACCGAAGCGGATACAGAGTACACTACGCCCTGTATCAAGCCGGGGTCCCCAACGGGCGAAGAATCGAGTTGGGTCGGTCTCGGTGGCGTTAACAACACGCACCTTGTCCAAACAGGCTCTGAGTCCGATACCTATTATGTCGTCGGCGTTCAATTCTATAACTACTATGCCTGGACAGAAGACGTTGCTGCATCGAATTCGCAGAACTGGTTGTTTAGCATCAACTGTGGTGATACTATGCAGGTGTACGCTGAGAGTTCTGCCACCATCACCCATGACTGGACCAATGGGGACTACAATTCGACCTCGACCAGCCCGTCAGCTTCTAATGCAACGGCAGAATGGATTGTTGAGCGCACAACGTATTGTAATATCGTTAATAGCTGTAGCGTCTCTGCTCTACCGAATTTTCAAAGCGAAACCTTTTACGGCTTAGGGACGACGCTTGGAAACAGCAGCTATGTCAGCCCCCATGACATCGATCATGTATATAGCAACATGACCGGCCAGACAAGTATTGGCAGCCTTGTCTATAATACCAAGTGGGGACCGCCAGATTACGCAAATACGATTACCTGGGTCTAATGCTGTAAATAGGCCAGAGGTAGGATGTTCCAGAAAGAAAATGTGCGATGGCTAATTCATTTCCACCCCATCAGATGCAAGTCCAACAGGAAACCAGGTATCCATCTGGTGCCGCCAGACAGCGTGCATCATTTCCAACCAGAGGAGTATTGTTGGGTCTATTGCCCTTCTCCCTCTTCTTCGCCGCGCTGCTGGCTCTCTCGCTCGCGGGCTATCAATGTGGCATCTTGCCAGTCAACGAGTGGATCTGGGTAGCAGGGCTTTTCTGGATCGGGGAGCTACTCCTGGGAACATTTTACGCTCTTCGCCAGCAAACCCGCAGGTTCGCCGTTGGCCTGATCGTAACACTGCCCATTTCTGTACCCCTCAGCATCCCTCTGATCTTTCTCGCCGGATGGTTTGTCGCGCACGGGGTCCATCCGTTTTGTACCGTCAGAAGCTAAAGAGCTAGGGAAAGACCTTTTTCATGTGCAGAAAGGCGGTTTTCAGATGCATGTATGCGCTTGAAAACCGCCTTCCTGCACATTGGGAGAAGCCCCATGCTACCCTTTGACAGCACCTGCGGTCAGACCCGACACGATGCGTCGCTGCAAGAACAGCACCATAATCACCAGTGGAATGGTGACAATAATCCCAGCAGCCGAAACCTCGCCAAAGGCTATCTGATGCTCGCCATTAAACAGTGGAATAGCCACCGTCACCGTCTGCGCGTTCTGATCGTCGGTCATAGTCAGACCAAACAAAAAGTCGTTCCAGACTGTGATAAACGACAGAATCGCAGTTGTGAAAACACCCGGAGCCGTCAACGGCAAAATGATGCGCCACAATGCCCCTAGACGCGTCGTTCCATCGACCAGCGCCGCCTCTTCAAGGTCCGGCGGCAAATCACGAAAAAACGAGGTAAGAAAGGAGATCGTGATCGGCAAAGAGATGACCAGATAGGGGATAATCAACGCCACATAGGTATCGTACACATTAAAGGTGCCGGTAAAAAAGACATACAGCGGCCCCACCAGAGCGATCAGTGGAAACATCTGAACCGAGAGCACGATCGCCAGTACGCCTCCCTTACCCTTAAAGTTGGTACGCGCAATCGCATAGGCGGCGATCGAGCCGAAGATCAACGACAGAATAGTTGTGATAATGGCTACCAGCGTACTATTCAAAAGGTCTTTGGCAAAAGCGGGTTGGACGCTCAAAAAAGCCTGGGAATAATTGTTGGTTGTAAACGAGTGCGGGACAAGCGTAGGCGGCGACGTATTGATCTCTGAATCAATCTTGATGGACGTAATCGCCATCCAATAGAACGGGGCCAGCGCGATAAAGAGCACGGCGGCCACGGCAATATAGCGCCCGATCGCCCCGATCGGCACACGTCTTCTGCGTGGCGGGGCCTGCTCATATGCTGGCGCGGCAAGAACTCGATCCTGAACTGCCATAATCTACCTCTTTTCCGATCAATTCTGGGTCAATCGCGTCATTGAGACGAGCACCAGACTCACTACGGCGCAAATAAGAAAGAGGATGACCGCAGAAGCAACCCCTGGCGCAAAGTCAAGTGTCGTCCCCTGAAACATATTGGCGTACGAATACAGCGCCACCGTCTGCACTTCACGTCCACCTCCGGTCAACACATAGAACAGATCAAATGCCCGCAAAGCATCGAGCAGACGGAACATTAACGCGATCAGCAACGGCGTTCTGAGCATCGGCAACGTAATCAACCAGAAACGCTGCCAGCGACTCGTACCATCCACGCCCGCCGCTTCGTACAGTTCGTTGGGAATCACCTGCAAACCGGCCAGCAAGAGCAGCGCCGTAAACGGGGTCTGGGGCTGCGCCCCAGCATTCTTCCCCTCTGCATCGCCGCAGACGACGCGTCAAGGGATCGCAAGCCTCTGGCTTGCAAAGAATGAAATAACCCTGCCTGCAATACTTTACAGAAAGAGGATAGGTATGTTATAGTAAAATTGATCTGAGCAAAGGAAACGTTTCAAAAAATATGCAGGATCAGAGGCGGCAAAGAGGCCCAACCATGCACGATGGCGCACGTGTCGCCAATGTTGGAATTGGAACCGTTTCACGCGTGATCAACGAGAATCCGGGTGTACGGCCCGCTACGCGTCAACGTGTGTTGCACGCGATCGATATCTTGCACTATAGCCCCAATCTGATCGCTCGTAGTTTGATTTCCCGGCGCACCGGCTCAATCGGCGTGATTGCTCCTTTCTTTAGAAGGCCCTTCTTCGTCGAGATCTTCCA
This sequence comes from Ktedonobacteraceae bacterium, assembly GCA_034437695.1. Lineage (GTDB taxonomy): Bacteria > Chloroflexota > Ktedonobacteria > Ktedonobacterales > Ktedonobacteraceae > Paraktedonobacter. The sequence continues at coordinate 8,848 of DAOTTJ010000218.1, read as the reverse complement.
GGCGGTGGCCGCTGAGATTGCCCAGGGAGGACGAGAACTGGTCTTTTACAATGTCGATACCCCGGCTCAACGCGACGCTTACTTCCACAAGCTGTCCGAACAGAATAAACTCGATGGCCTGCTGATCATCTCACTGCTCCCCGACCCGCCAGCGGTGACGCTCTTTCAACAGAGCGGCATGTCTGTCGTATTGGTAGATACCTATAGTCCCCTGCTGACTTCGCTGGTGGTGGATAATGTGGACGGCGCATACCAGGCGGTGAAATGTCTGATCGAGCACGGCCACCGCCGCATCGGCTTTATCAATGGCACGATCGAGGGGAGCTTCCACTTTAATCAGGCTAATGACCGCTTGATCGGACTTCACCGCGCTCTGGGCGAGGCAGGCCTGCTCTTTGAACCGGAGCTGGTCCTCACGACTTCGTGGGATCACCACGGAGGACGTGCAGCAGCCTGGCAGCTCCTTAACCGCCCGCTCCGCCCAACGGCGATCTTCGCCGCCAGCGATACACAGGCCGCCGGGGTGCTGGAGGCAGCACAGGCGCTGCATATCACGGTCCCCGACGAACTCTCGCTGGTCGGCTACGATGGGATCGAACTCTCCGAACTGCTGAAACTGAGCACGATCCAGCAGCCGTTGCAGACGTTGGGGGAACTGGGCGTGCAAAAGCTGATCGCGTTGATCGAACACGCCGATGAGGGTACATCCGTACCCGAACTTATTCGCCTGCAACCTACCCTCGTTCTGCGTCAAACTATCGCTCGCTATCCACCTCTAAGCGCAACTCCGCTTACCTAGAGGTCCGACCTAGCGACCTGAATAAAGCACACCTACAGATAGAGATATAAAGGAACAGCTATGATATCCGACTCCCTCTGGTGGCAACACGGCGTCATCTATCAGATCTATCCACGCAGCTTTCAAGATAGTAACCACGATGGCACTGGCGACCTGCCGGGCATCTCTTCCCGGCTCGCCTACCTACGCTGGCTCGGCGTCGATGCGATCTGGATCTCGCCCTTCTATCCCTCACCTCTGGTCGATTCTGGCTACGATGTCAGCGACTACACGAATGTCGATAGTATCTTCGGCGATCTGACCGCGTTCGACGAGCTGGTCCAGCAAGCTCACCAGCAGAATATCAAGGTGATTATCGACTTTGTGATCAATCATACCTCCGATCAGCACCCCTGGTTCCTCGATGCCCGCTCGGCCAAAGCTGCACCGCACCGCGACTGGTACGTGTGGGCCGATGCACGCGCCGACGGCTCGCCTCCCAACAACTGGGTCAGCTACTTCGGCGGCTCCGCCTGGCAATGGGACGCAGCTACCTCCCAGTACTACCTGCATTCCTTTGATAGCACCCAACCCGATCTGAACTGGCGCAATCCGGCAGTGCAAACGGCTATGCTCGACGTACTACGCTTCTGGCTCGACCACGCGGTCGATGGCTTCCGCGTCGACGCCGCGCATATGATTATGAAAGACCCCGCCATGCGCGATAATCCACTCAATCTCAACGATACGAGAGTGATGTTCAAGCCAATGGGCGACTACGACTATCAACTCCACATCTATGATAAAGGTCACCCCGACGTACATACGGTCTATGGACAGATCCGCCGCCTGCTCGACACCTATAGTCAGGAGCACGATCGCATAGTCATCGGCGAGCTTCACATCCTCGACTGGCAGGAATGGGTGCGCTACTATGGAACGAACTTGGACGAGATGCATATGCCGTTTAACTTCAGTATGCTCGGCGCTCCCTGGCAGGCTCAGGCGATCCGCCGCTCGGTCGACGAGCTTGAGGCACACCTCCCGGTGGGTGCATGGCCCAACCATGTGCTCGGCAATCACGACGAACCACGCATCGCTTCGCGCATCGGCGATCCCCAGGCCCGCCTAGCAATGCTTATGCTCCTCACTCTCCGCGGCACTCCCACGCTCTACTACGGCGATGAACTCGGCATGCACAACGGCATCATTCCACCCGCACTGGTCTCCGATCCAATTGCCAAGAATAACCCCGGCACCGCGATGGGACGCGATCCAGAACGCACGCCAATGCAGTGGGACACCACTCCACACGCCGGCTTCTGTCCACCCACGGCTACTCCCTGGCTCCCTATCTCCGACGCAAGCGGACAGCTCAATGTCGCGGTTGAACGCGACGATCCAACGTCTTTCTTGACCCTGACTCGCCGCCTGCTCCAGCTACGCCACTCCACGCCCGCTCTGACCCGAGGCAGCTATCAGCCCATCGACGACGGTCCCGACGACTGCTTTCTCTACCTCCGCACGACCGCCGATCAGCGCTACTTGATTGTTCTCAATTTTACTGCGCAAACCCGCCTTCTCCACCTGCCCACCTCAGGCACCGGCCAGGTCGTGCTCTCTACCTCGCTTGAACGCGAAGAACCAGTCGATCTCGCCAATCTACACCTGTCTGGCAACGAAGGCATCATTATAGAAGTAGTACCCTAAAACGCACATCCGGTACATGGGGTATAATAAGAGCGATACTACGATAAACACTCATCAGACACTCAATGATGAGTCGCCTCTCTCGCCTAAAAGGTTCGGAGTTGTTTGATATGGCACAGAGCTTCTGGCAACGTCCCTGGAATACGTTACGTGTAGCGATGACTCTGGCTCGCTGGCGCTGGCGCGAGCAATGGTTCCTCGTGCTCGTCAACGGACTCGGCATCCTGGCCGCAACTACCTTGATCTGTGCGCTCCCGCTCTTCTCAACGGTGATGGTCACCGCCGGCCTGCGCTCAACGCTACGCGTCGTTCCCGATAGCGGCAGCATTCACACAACTATCAACCTGGGTGGCCTCTCCTCTACAGGCGTCAGCCAGGCGACTGCGCAGATCAATGCGATGTTTGCACAAGACTTGCATACCTACCTGGACCCCGCAGCCGATCCGGCTCAACAACTGGAGGTCGGCGGCTGGCGCATGGCTGTCAACGACTACCAACTGATCCTGCACGGCGCAACTATGCAGGACGCAGCCCCCCACCTCCAGGTCTTGCAGGGTCGACTCCCCATAGGCACGAGCACACCCATCGAGACAGCCCTGACCCGCTCGGCAGCAAGCATCATGGGCGTCCACCTGGGATCGACCATCTCTATCGCCAATCAGGTCGAAACCAGCGCAGTACCGGGAGACGATATTCCACAAATTTACAACCAGACCCTGACTCTGCACGTCGTCGGCATCGTGCAGACCGCTCCCGACGATGCCTACTGGAATGGTCTGAACTTCGAGGAGGCCACACCCACTCAGGCAGGCCCTGCCCCCTTTTATGCGCTGATCGACAGCTCGGTGCTCCTGCATATGTTTGATAAACTGGCACACACCTATAGCGTCCGCGAGGTCCTCCTCTCAACTCCCTGTCAGCTTTTCCTGACCTATACTCTGGACCCCACACATATGCGCGGCGATCAACTGACAATCCTCCTCAACGACCTAGCTACCCTCCAGGCCGACGCAGCACGCCAGAAGAGCGATTCTAGCTATATCGGACAATTTACCTTTCCCTATATAGCCGCAGTTATTCTCAGCGGCGCGACGCTCCACAGCGTCTCCAGTCCAGAGCTGCTCGACATCTATCAGAATGAGGTCCTGCTCAACCAAGTCACGCTCCTGCTTCTGACCTTACAGATCACGCTTCTGATCCTCTGCTTTATCGGCATACTCGCCGGGGTCCTGGTCGAACAACAGACGACCTCGCTGGCCCTCCTGCGCAGTCGCGGAGCGAGTCGCGCCCACATTCTGAGCGCGATCTGTCTCCAGGCACTGCTGCTGTGCGTAGTGGCTGGACTGCTCGCGCCGCTGCTCGCTCTGGGCATCGTCGATCTGGTCGCGCCACTCTTTCTGCACACCACTACGCAGGACGCGCTCAATGTCCTGCCCCACTCGCTGCCAGAACTGCTCAACACCGTCGGACTGTATATCTCCGGCTCGCTGCTTCTGGTCCTGGGGACGCTAGGTCTGGCCGTGCTCTCCGCGCTCCGCCAGACCTACCAGACGCTCCGCCGCGAGGCCGCACGAGCGACACAGCGTCCCCTCTGGCAACGCCTGCGCCTCGACCTCGTGCTGGCGATCCTGGGACTTGCCAGCTTCGCCTTCATCTATTACGCTCAGGACGCTCAACAGTTTGTGAGCGGCGAAACACAACAACTGCTGGTAACACCCCTGACGCTGGGTGCCTCGCTGCTGCTCCTACTCGCAGGCCTGCTCGCCTTTCTGCGTTTCACTCCGCTCTTTCTGCGCATTGGAGCACAGTTGGCCGAAAGACGACGCAGCGCCGCCTCGGTCCTGGCACTGGCACAGATGGCCAGAGCACCGCGCCAGTCTCTGCGCATGATAGTGCTGCTCAGTCTGGCTACCGGACTGACACTCTTTACATTGATCTTCTCGGCCTCGCAAACACAGCATATCCAGGACCTCGCCGCCTATCAGGCAGGGGCCGACTTCAGTGGCTCTCTGCCGCTCAACCTGCAAACAACCAGTATGGCAGACCTGGCACGGATTGCCGCTCGCTACCAGAGTATTCAGGGCGTTGCCGCTACCTCGGTGGGCTACACGGGCCAGGACTTTCTGCGCGTCAATCCCGGTTCGCCCGCGCAATTTTTGCGCAAGATCCAGTTGCACGCGGTCGATACGCAAACCTTTGCCCACGCCGCCGCCTGGTCGCCAACCGATTCGTCACAGACGCTCCCCGGTCTACTCGCGCAACTGACCTCGCTCCGCACGCTGGCCGCGCAACGCGACGTGGTACCCGCTATCCTCAGCGCGAGCGCGTGGCAGATCCTGCAAGTCCACCCCGGCTCGACCTTTACGCTGATTGACCCCTCTGGCGATGTCGATCCACTCAAGTATCTGGCAGTGGCCTCAGTCGCGCATATCCCGCCCGCCGACGAGAATAGTGAGAGCGGCATGCTGCTCGACCTTCAATCGCTCTTCACCAGCGCACAGCGCCACCAGGACCCCCTGGCGCTCAACGCCATCTGGCTGCGCACCAGCGATAACGCGCTAGCGCTCCAAAACGTGCGCGTGGTCCTGCATACCTCGCTGCTCGCCACCGCTAACCTGGCCGACCGCCGCGCCATCGCCCAGAGCGGTCTGGCCGACCCCTTGACACTGAATATCCTGGCCGTCCTGACAATGGGGATCGTCACCGCGATCTTGCTTGCCCTGCTGGCCAACCTGCTCCTGCCCGTTCTGAGCATACGCACGCGGCTGACGCAGTTTGCCTTCTTACGTGCGCTCGGTGCGCCCCCAACCCTGGTCGCGCTCCTGCTGGCCTGGGAGCAGTGCTTTATCCTGGCCGTCGGACTGCTGCTTGGACTCTTCAGCGGCCTCCTCCTGGGCGTGCTCGCCGTTCCGCAGATGCTTGTGACGAGCATCCCGCCGACCAGCCTGCAACAGCTTAACGTCAACGCAGCCTACGATCTGCAACAGCTCATCCCGGCCACTCTCGTCCTACCACCCTCGCTGCTGCTGGCCCTGCTCATCCTGCTCACGCTAGCGATCCTGAATATGGCGGCGATCGTGGGCATCGCACTCCGTCCCACCCTGAGCCAACAGCTCCGCTTAAATGAAGATTGAGATATATTAATGGAAAAGCCTACAACAACTGCATGGCACAGAAATGAAACAGCCAGACCGCGACGAAGTTCACTGGCTTCACTGCTGACGCTAACCCTCTGGCGCTTACGTCAGACGTGGTGGCTGCTGGCTCTGAGCAGTCTGGCCCTGCTGCTGGCGTTTACGCTCAGTTGTGCAACGCCGCTTTTCTTCGCCCTGACGACCAACGCAGGTCTACAAGATCTGCTCACTGCCCTCCCCTCACGCAGCAGTCTGACCCTGGCCACGACTTCGACCGAACTTTCAAGTTCGCTGGTCCAGCAATTGAACCAGCACTTCGAGCCGCCCATCCGTTCCAATCTGGGCGTCTATCTGGACTCGCAGACCTCCCTGGTCATCTCTATTCAACTTATACAGATCACCGCTCCCAACTCGCTGCAAAAGGTCAATCCACTCAACCTCTACGCCACATCGATCGCACATATCAAACCAGATATCCACCTCCTCGCCGGTCGCTGGGCCAACGACAACATGGTCAACGGCGAGGTTGAGATTATGCTGCCCTTCGCTACAGCACAGAAGTTGGGCCTCAGCATCGGCGAGACGCTGACCCTCCAGGGCGGCTTTCGCACTCAACAATCGCCACCAGTCGTGGACCCACGCAACGTTCTCCACGCCCGCCTGGTTGGCACCTTCGCCACACCCGACGCCAATGCGCCCGCGCTGTACGGCGAAACCTTTCTGCCCCAACCAGGCGATGCCGGACCCGTCTATACCTTCTTGCTCTCGAATACTGCCTTCCTCCAGGCCATCGACGCGATGGCCACCAGCGAGGGGAGCGCGACGGTCTCAACTTCGCCGCTGATCAGCAACGTCTTCGCGCTCAACTGGTACTACCATCTGCGCACAAACAAGATCCTCCTGGGACAGGTTGACGATCTCACCACGCGCCTGGCCAACGCCCAGTACAGGATCAATCTCCTGCAACTCAGCGCACAATTCTATAATCCAGCAGCAGCGCAGGCAGATATCCTCAGTCTGCTCCAGCAGTACGCCAGCCGCGTCGCGGTCATCAGAGTGCCGGTCCTGCTGCTGGCCCTGCAAACGGTCGCCCTGCTGCTCTTTTTCGCCAGCGTCCTGATCAATCTGGTGATCGAACGTCAGTTGAAGATGAGCGCCATCCTCAGCAGTCGAGGAGCAAACGGCAGTCAGCTACTCTGGTCGCTGACCAGCCAGGGCGTCATCCTCTGGCTCTTATGCGGCATAGCGGGAACCGTTCTCGGCCTCCTGACGTTCTTTGGGCTAGCTGATACCTTATTGCCGCCAGCCAGTGCGCAGAGCACCCTGACTCTACTTGGCACGTCGCCCGGCCAGTTAAGCAGTATAGTGGCCCCCTACCTCGTCGTCGTCGCCCTGCTCGCTCTGCTGGCGATCTGCCTGCCCTTCAGACGAACCGGCAACACCAACGTCCTGGACCTCCAGCGCGAAACCACCCGCGCCACGCACCAGCCTTTCTGGCTGCGCTCCTATCTGGATATCATCGCGGCCCTGCTGGCGCTGAGTTGCTTCGCGTCCTCTCTCTACCTGGCAAACGCCGCGCAAACGCTGGGCGTCGATACGCAGGAGCTGCTCATCGCGCCGCTGACCCTGGTGGCCCCCTTCTTTCTGCTGATCGGCGGTCTACTGCTGCTGCTACGCTTCTTCCCGCTCTTTCTACAAATACTGGCTGGCGCAGCCGTGCGCAGACGCGGCATAACCGCCGTCGTGGCCCTGGCGCAGATCGCCCGTGCGCCGCGCTCGTTGATGCGCCTGACCATGCTGCTCACCCTCGCCAGCTCCTTTCTCTTTTTCACCCTGACCTTCGTCGCATCGCAGAACCAACGCGCCCTGGACATCGCCTCGTACGAAAGCGGCGCTGACTTCGCCGGCACTCTCTCGCCAGACTGGGCAGCACTCACACCAGACAAGGTCAGCCGCCAGTACAGCGCTATCCCTGGGGTCCTCGCGACCAGCATTGGCTATATCGACGAGGGACGAACGCTCGGTCTGAGCGCCAACAATATTGCAGTCGAGTTACGCGCCGTTGATACCTCGTCGTTCGCCAGGACCGCCAACTGGGATACACAGGATTCAACGCAGTCGCTCGCCTCGTTGCTCTCCTTCCTGCACCAGCACGAGATACGAAACCCTGGCGCACTGCTCGTCCCGGCAATTGTCGACGAAGCCACCCTCCCCACGCTTCATGTGAAGTCTGGCAACACCTTCGATGTGGACTTCTCCCACCTGGGCGACCAGCGCATCACCTTCCAGATAGTCGAGGTGGTTCAGCGCATCCCGACCGTCAATAGCAGCAGCACTGCCGCGGCCTCAATCGGTGTGCTGGTGGATATCGAGCAGTTAAAACGCGTCTACCTCAACTTGCAAACGAACCCCTACTTCCAGATAACCGCCCCAAAGCCCCTGCCAATCAACTATATCTGGCTGCGCACGAGTGGTAGTCCACGAACCCTGGCCGCAACCCGTGCGGCACTCAACACGCCAGACCTGGCACTAACCAATTTCTACGACCGGCGTCTGCTCAGCCAGGAACTCCAGAACGGACCACTGACATTGACCATTCTGCTCCTGCTTGAGGTCGGCGGAGGCACAACCCTGGCCCTGGCCCTGGTGAGCAACCTCGTCGCCTCCTGGCTCCAGGTGCGCCAGCGCCTTGACAGCTTTGTCGTCCTACGGGCATTGGGTCTCAGCCGCTACCGGCTCGCGGCCATCCTGCTCTGGGAACAGGGCATTCTCATCGTCGTAGCGGCACTGCTGAGTCTCGGCTTTGGTCTGCTCCTTGCGCGACTGGCCGTCCCAGCACTGGTCTTCACCGACCTGCCGATCCACGGCAATTTAAGTCAACTGACCGCTGGACAGTTCTACCTCCTACAGCGCGTCCTGCCGCCCCAGGTGATCATCCCACCCACATCAGCCCTGATCTTCGTCGGCCTGGCCCTGGCCGGTCTGCTGACGCTAGTCCTGCTGACACGCACAATCGTACGCCCGCCATTCACCGAAGCCCTGCGCCTGACAGACGACTAGCGCTCCGCGCAAGGAGGTCTTTTCTGGATGCTTCGCTGGAGCGAAGCACACATTGTACGTGCAGGAAGGCGTTTATCGGGCGCAGGTTTGTGTGCGATAAACGCCTTCGTGCACCTTCTTCTCCCTGGGGAGCGGTTCCGACCAAGAGTCTAGGGGAGGGCCAAAG
>DAOTTJ010000217.1:0-4145 GCA_034437695.1 Ktedonobacteraceae bacterium | reverse complement strand
TGCAAACCTTTGGCTTGCAGAGCATTCCATAGCCCTGAGGGAATCCTAAGAGGTCTTGTATTTCTGCACTAGGAAAGGGCAACAAACCTACCAGTGTAAAGTTCAGAGCCTAGCCTCGAAACCCCTTTTTGCGTGTGTTGCAGGTTACCAGCGGCGACCTGCAACACACGCAGGATGTTTGTCCTGGTTGTACAAAATCAGGAGACTACGCACCAGTATGGTAGTCCTTTGTCGACTCATCTTTTGAAACAGCGTGCGGTGCCAGGCCAGCGGTGGAAAGGGTATCGCATCCGATAGTTCCGCCTGTCACAGGGACGCTGCCAGCATACATCGCCTGGTGCAGGGTTGTACCCGTTGGGGCTGTAGCGATTGGCACGACTGCCACTGCGCGATCGGCTGAGATGGCCGTCGTGATATAGTCGCCAGTCATGTAGCCAGATTCGGTGATCGCCCACCAGCTTGGAGTCGTTGGTCCAGCCAGCGTCTGACGCATGCTCCAGCTTGCTCCGCCATTGGTCGAAGTTGCCAGGCCCACGTAGGCTTGACAGGTTGAAGCGCCACAGCTTCCTGCATCTGCCCAGTAGTAGTAGGTCACAGCCAGGTGTGCTCGGTTGCCTGCTGTATAGCTATCGACCGCCAGACCCGCCGTGAGGTGTTCGACATCGCTGCCGATTGCGTCGAGCGGAATGCGTTGCAGGGGCGTCCAGGTGAGTCCGTCAGTTGTGGTCGTCATGACGATGTCGTCGGTCGTATTGCCGGTCTCATTCGCCAGACAGTCGGCCTCAAAGTAACAGCCCGCCCAGACTACATAGACCTTGCCGAATGCATCGGTGCGTGCTGAGGGCAGTGATCCGCCCCGGTAGAAGGGATCAGCCGTGCCAGAGTAGGTGGAAGGCGAGATCTCTTCCAGATCGGTCCAGGTCGCGCCTCCATCGATTGATCGATAGGAATAGATGCCTTCGGCACCTGTGGCCTTATCGTAGCCATAGATCGGGACCACGACATGACCATTGAGTTGCACCACTGGCTGTCCGCCGATCGCGAGGAAAGACTGACTGGCTGGACCGTTTGCCTGCGACCAGGTGAGACCGCTGTCGTCGGAGGAACTCATCAGGATCTGGTTCTCCGCATTCGCATTGTCCCACTGCTCGTAACAGCGACCATAGTATGGGCTGATGAGATGATTATCGCAGACAATCCAGTCCTTGTCGAAATAGTCGGTGGCACCACTTGCCGCGACTAGCACTGGCAGGCTCCAGTTCAGCCCGTCAAAGGAACGACTGACCACGATCGCGCTGCTACCCGAAGAATTCTCAAAGGTGGTCTTCGCGACCAGCACCGAGGCCAACCATGTATGATGAGCCTGGTCATAGACCACAACTGCGTTGCTGGCTCGCGCATAGGTGCCACCAGTATACACCGTCATGCCGGGGAGCGCTCCCACTCGCCAGGTTCTTCCACCGTCAAGCGAGGTGGACCAGAGGATACCCGAAGACCCGCCCAGCGTGGCAAAGCGTCCACTCTGGAATATCGAGACAACCGTGAGACCGTAAGAGAACGTCGATGGCTCAACCTGCGTCTCATGTTGCGATGTGCTATTAGTAAAAGGATCACTACTGATCTGTTGCGCCATGTGAGACGCTGCTTGAGCATTTGCCTGGTGTAAAGTGGTGAAACGCAGACTCACGATAAGCATAAGTGTCGTGAATATCAGAGAAGCCACCACGTACTTCCGACGTGCATAAAAAATCTTCATTGTTTCTTTCCTTATAGCTTTACATATTTGCTAAATCTATATGTTTTGATACCACTTTCCGCAAAAAGTGCTCTCACTAACCAAGATGTAGTGAACAGAAAAAATGTTTCTTCGCAAGTACTATTGGAGGAGAGCGTCCTGGCCCACTGGTTCACCCGTCCTGTCTGGACTCTTACATCCTGTTCGCGAAGTAGTGACCCTGGTCGAGATCTTCCAGGAGCGTGGGCTGTACCGGGTGGCACCCAGGTGCTGTTGGGTCAGCGTGATCGATATCGGGACATACATGGGGCAGGGCTGTTGCAAACTTGGGAATACAAACGGCAAGGCGAGGGTGCAGGGAGCGCAGTGTCCCTGCCGGCACCCTGTCTGGGGGACAGGGAAGAGGGGTGTCCCCGAAAAACCTCTTTTTCCTCTTTTGCCCGCCGCCGCAGGCGGCAGGGCGGACTTTGCAACAGCCCTGATACATGGGGGTTTATTTATTGTTTTCAGCCCATCGAAAGTGTATACTTAAAGCTATACTACACAAGGCGAGCGTTTATCATAGGAGTGAGACTCCTCGTTAGCTCTGGTGATCATTAGCTTGTTGTTCCTGGCTGATTGCATACGCTGCCTCGGCATCCAGGCGCATCGATAAGAACACTTCTTTTAGTGTCTGCCTGACAGCGCTCTCCGGCTCTGCGAGTAAGATCCTCTGATAGGCATCTAAAAATTGTATACGTATACGGTGGAATAAATGTAAAAAATGCCTGATAAATCCTAAGCAGTCCAACACAACAAATTCTGTTCCGCCAGTCCTACTATAGAGACTCCTGGCATACTCCTGTAGACGATTATCAATGGCTTCTGTCGTGATAATGATATAGTTATTGACTTTATAATGTACGATTTTTTGAAGCGCGACATCTATATCATTTTGGGTGACTCGCTTCGCTTTCATCTCATAGACTGTTACTACATCACTACTTCCTAGCATTGTGATAGCAATATCCCCTGGAGAACCTGTCTGCTTATCAGCCGCATTATGCCCTTCAAGTTTCAGTGCTTGTTCACCCAAAAAGTCTTTAGCTGCTTCATATGCTGCCGCAATAACGAGAACAGGTAAACGACTTGCATTAGGACTCATCAGGTGTCTTTCAATAAGCGCGATAATATCTTCTGATGATAAAGGTAATACTCCGCCAGAGGATTGTAATTCAGCGAATAACGTTTCCATACGAAAAACTTTTTCATTCCGTATGATCAAAAGTCTTCTCAGCGTTTCAGCGAGCAAATCTTCAGCAGAGATGCGCTCTTCGTGGACATCGGTGAGGAGTCGAAGCGTCGCTTTATAGACTTGAGGCGGACGGCCAACCATATTAAGCTCTGGAACTAATGTTGTATCTCTATTTCTAAATGCAGGTGTCAGCCACGCTGTAGTTGGGTTGCATGGCAAGTTATGCTGGAATACAAACGGAGAAAGGTAATCTTCATCATAACCGCGTCCTCCATAGGCTTGTGGATCTTTCAGGTCAGTTAGTGGATCTTTTATTTCAGTGTAAGGCTTGCGAATATCTATCGCAGGTGCGTGAATTTTAGCTAATGCGCAGGCCATAACGACGCGCACACAGGCGCGGTTGCTTACTGTTCTGCATATTTCTTCAATCTTTTCTGAAATGTCAGGATTTTTTATGATGACATAGTCTATATCATTACTGACTCGTTCGTAAGTGGTTCTAAGAATGTCTGCTGGGTTATTTCTATCGGTACTGGTGGACATGGAATCTCGCCTTCAATTTCAAAATTTACCCATAATACTTCCATGCGTATCTGTTTCGCTGTCATACAGTTTTTGGGGATAGCTTCAATGCGATGCCAGTCACTATATAACTCATCCATCAAGTTACCATTATATCCTGACAACGCAACTTTGCCTTGCACGTTATGAAGTACTTGCGATAACGCGCGATGCTCATCGTCTTTCATTTCATAGGCATAAGCCTGGCTGTCTCCCCGCGAGTCGTGAGGATAAGGTGGATCGCAGTAGAAGAGGGTTTCGCGACTGTCGTACCGCTGAATCACTTCAAGCGCGGGGGCATTTTCTATTTGCACGCGTAATAGTCTTTGGACAATCTCCGAAAGACCCTCAACGCTGCCTAACCAGCGCGAGACCGCACCGCTCATGCCGGCTCTGCTAGTTAATAAGCAGTTCGCCCAACGTCCTGAACTGGCTGTTTGGGCTAAACCATTCCTGACCTGCCTGGCCCTTATAAAAAAACGTCGTGCTCTCTCTAAATCAGAAAGCGCGGTAGCCGGTCGCTCTATGGCCATTTCAAACTCTTCGCGGGAAAACGGTGTGAGTCCGATGGCTTCAATCAAGGCATCTTTTTGTGAGCGTAAAACTTGAAAGAAA
>DAOTTJ010000216.1:0-5471 GCA_034437695.1 Ktedonobacteraceae bacterium | reverse complement strand
TCGCTTCCCAGCATGATTGGCTTGCTTCTCTTAATAGGATTTAGTGAAAGTATTTCATCACTTTACTGCTTCCCGAGGTGTTTCAGGCTGCTTCCCAAACTTCTTTCTCGTCTCTATTTGACATTAGCTCTATTGACATCAAAGATATCAGGCTATTATACTATGAATATGACCAACACCAATGAGGATGCTCCTGCTCAAAATAGAAAAAAACGTGCGTATCGTGGTACTATCCAGGCCGAGGTCGCCGCTCTGACTGAACAGCGGATCGTCGAAGCTGCGCTCGCGCTCTTCGACGAACGTTGGGCCGATGAGATTACTCTCAAGCAGATCGCTCAACGCGCCGGGGTGACGGTCCAAACTCTGCTACGTCATTTCAAATCAAAGGACAATCTGGCGGATGCGATTAGCCAGGAAGCGTTTCGGCGGGCCATGCAGGAGCGCATTGAGCCGCCTGTGGGAGACCTCACAACTATTGTCAACGGTCTGATTGCCTACTACGAGGCTGGCGGTCAGCGTATGCTACGCGGCCTGGCGCAGGAGGCGCGGCAGCCTCACCTGCATACGATCATCGATGTAGCTCGTGCCTCCCACCGCGCGTGGCTGGAACGCGCTTTCGCGACCGATCTGGAGAAACGCACTGAGAGTGAGCGCACACGTCTGCTCGCCCAGTTATTTACTCTGACCGGTGTCGCTGTCTGGTACCACCTGCGTTTTGAGTGTAGCCTGAGTCAGGAAGAGACCGGGTACGCTCTGTATGAAATGCTCAGTCGGCTCCTTGCGAGGGAATAGTGATCCGAGGAAATGAAAATGGCTCAACTCACCGCCACCGCTGTACCCAGGACCGTCCCCTTTCCACACGAGCGTTTGCTGCTCGGCAGTTATCAGATGTTTATCCAGGATCGTCTGGGCTTTCTTTCACGTCTGGCCCAGCAAGAAGATGTTATCGGTTTCCATATAGGTCCGGTCCCAATTCTCCTCTTTAACAAGGCCGCGCACGCTCAACATATCCTCGTCGAGCACGCCGAGGATTTTTCTAAAGGCCGACTGATGCGCCGGGCGGTCGGCAACAATGGTCTTTTTGTCAGCGAGGGGACCTTTCACCGCACCCAACGCAAGCAGATGTCCCCCTGTTTCCAGCCGCGACATATCGCCAGCTATGCCGAGACGATGGTCAACTATACCGAACACATTCTGCAAGAGTGGGAAGACGGCGCAGTCGTCGATATCAACCACTCCATGATCCGCTTTACGATGAGCATCGTTGGCAAGGTGCTCTTTGATACTAGCTTTCTCAGCGAGACTGACGAACTCGGGGCCGCTATCAATACCGGCCTGGCACACGCCGTCCGCACGCTTACCTCGCCTTTTACTCTCCCGCTCGGCATCCCAACTCCCTATAACCTGCGTGTCCGCCAGGCGACGCATCTGGTCGAAACGCGTCTGAGCCAGTTGATCGACGAACGCAGCCAGACACCCGACGCACGCAACGATCTGCTTTCGCATCTCCTCCAGGCAAGGAACGATGAAGGGGAGCCTATGGGCAAACAACAGTTGATCGACGAATGTCTGACACTCTTTACGGCTGGCCACGAGACGACTGCTGCCGCACTCGCCTGGACCTGGTATCTGCTGGTGTCGCATCCCGATATCTACCAGAAGCTGCAACAGGAGATCGACCAGACGCTCCAGGGTCGTCCACCCACTGCGGCTGACCTGCCCCGGCTCCCCTACTGTTTACAGGTCTTTAAAGAGACTATGCGTCTCTAGCCACCTGCCCCCGGCATTCTGCGCGAGGCGCTGCACGAGACTGTGGTCGATGGCTATCGCGTGCCAAAGGGGGCGACCATCATGATCTCGCCTTACCTGCTCCATCGGCGGCCAGACTACTTCCCAGAACCGGCACGCTTTCAACCCGAGCGTTTTATCCCTGAGCAGGAGAAATTTCTCCCGCGCTCGGCATATCTTCCGTTCAGCGCTGGACCACGCATCTGTATCGGCAACCACTTCGCATTGATGGAAGCCCAGTTGCTGATCGCTACTATCACCCAACGCTTCACGCTCAGTCTCATACCCGGACAACAGATCGAGCCAGATCTTATCCACAATCTCGCCCTGCGCCCTGGCGGCAAAGTAAAGGTCATAGTTCACGCGCGTTAATCACTTCACAGCCAGGCTGTCTTTATTTGGCTCTGATAACAGTGGACGTAACTTTTCTTCTATCTCATCGTACTATCAAACAGATGCCTGTATTGCGTTGACCGTAGTCGTTCAGGAAACCTCTTGTGACAATTCACGTTTCCTTCTTAGAGAAAATCAGGCAGCGAGATTTTTCTCACTGCTTTTCACACAAAAGGCTAGAAAGTAGGGATAGGATGACAATATGGTCAGAGAGCGATCTATCGGTCAATGGTATCAGTATTCACTATTACCGTGGTGGAAACGCACACAAGCCGCCCCTGCTCCTGCTCCACGGGATCAGCGACAACGGTCTATGTTGGTCGCGCGTGGCTCACGCGCTGGCTGACAACTACGATATAGTGATGCCAGATGCACGCGGCCATGGCAAGTCGGAGGGGATCGCGACTGGTTTCTCGCTCCCGCTGCTGACTGCGGATGCAGTCGGCGTCTGCCGGGAGCTACACCTGGAAAAGCCTGTGCTCTTTGGACATTCGATGGGCGCTCTGACTGCGGCTCAGGTGGCGTCCAGCAATCCCACGTTGGCCCGCTCTCTCGTCCTCGAAGATCCACCGCTGCACTCCAGACCGCCGGTCCGCCATCCCTCAGAGGATGAGCCAGCAAAGTGGCAACGTGAGATGGGCGACCTCCTGACGCTCCCACGGACTGAGCAGTTGGCCCTGGCCTTTACCAGGCATCCAGATTGGAGCGAAGAAGAGACAATTCCCTGGCTCGACGCCAAGATGCAGTTTCGCCCGGAGGTCATGACGTACAGACTGTCTCTGTTTGAGCGATCCTGGCGCGAAATCATCCCCTACATCATTTGTCCGATCTTACTTCTCACAGGTATGCCCGCACGGGGCGCACTTGTCACCCCAGACCTTGCTCGGGAGGTCGTCTTGTCCTGGCAAAATGGGCAGGCAAAGTATATCAATGGAGCCGGCCACAGTATTCACCGCGACCGCTTTGCAGAGACAATGGCTGCCGTGCAGACATTTCTGCGCTCATCTCAGACGGTCGGCTGACCTCGTCTCTTGCCTGGCGATAGGGAACTGAAGTTCGGTGATAGAGTGGACCATGTCCATAGATGCCCCATACCTCAACCGCACCTGGCGAGCTGGCCCAATCATCCGATATTCATTCTCTTGTATCCAACTGGCAATCGCCGCATATGCCTGGCCGAGAAAAAGACCCGGCCCGGCGTGAATGCTACAGGCCATCAATCCGCCAGGTAACGTGCGCATTGAGATCGGTGTATCTTTTGGCAGAGAGGTAGCTAACGGGACGGCTGTTTCTCCATCGATATACAGACCATCTTCGCGTTGCTCTGAGCGCGAGTGCAAGAGAAAGACAGGCGGAGCTGTGGGTTGGACACCCTGCTGATCCAGGCAGGTAGTTATCTGGCTATAGAACTGCTCAAGTCCGCCGACAAGCGGAACCACACCGCGCAGCGAGGCAACCAGTAAAGCCTCAACGTCCTTCAGTAAAACCTCGTATATAGGCATCTTTCCCTCCTGTTCGATCTGACGAAGTCGGGCAGCGATGCGCGTCAGACGCGCCTGTTCGCGAGCAAGCATCTGCTGTGTCTGCGCCTGTTTCAGCGTGAACATCTCGCGCAGGTGTTCCAACGAGAGATCTTCCTCAAGGCAGCGAGCAATCTGTTCCAGACTCAGTCCCAACTCCTTGAGGGCTAATAATCGATTCACGCGTGGTAGCTGATCGAGCGTGTAGTAGCGATAACCCGTCTCAGGATCAAGCGCCGCTGGTTTGAGCAGGCCAACCTTTTCATAGTGACGCAGCGTGGCAATCGATACCTGCGCGACACGAGCAAACTCACCTATTTTGAGCACCTTGCTGTCTATTCCCCTTTCCTTCTACACAACAAGCGTACACTCTCATGTAAGATGAGTGTCAAGAGTGCCAGAAAAATGGACATATATCTGGCTGAGCGGAAGAGGGCAGGTGCGGCTCGTTGCGCAACCCGTAGATGCGTCCACCATTTACTCTTGACTGAGTGAGGATGGTATCATAGAAAGAGCGTCGCGTGTCGGTGGCGGACAGCGTCAGACATGGAGACGCTATCAGGTGAGAGGACAGACATGTCTATCAAATTCAACCACACGATCGTTGCCGCCCGAGATCGGCACGTCTCGGTAGCCTTCTTCACGCACCTCTTTGGCCTTCCCGAAGTAACCGCCTGGGGACCATTCGTCTCTGTCAGGTTGGACGAGGGCGTCTTCCTCCAGTTCGCTGAACCAGGCAGCAACGACATCCAGATGCAGCATTACGCCTTCCTCGTCGATGACCGGATTTTCGACGAGATCTATGCGCGTATCCTCCAAGGTGCGATCGAACACTGGGCCGATCCCCAGGCGACTCTGCCTGGTCGCATCAATACGAATCATGGCGGACGGGGCGTCTACTTCCGCGACCCAACTGGACACGGTTTAGAAATCCTCACTCACCCCTATGATTCGGCCACCTAACGGGCAGGGAACACAGCGATTCCTGTCCAGCTTTCTCTGCATAATGAGATGCGACGAAAAGTTATAGGCTGAATGCGGAAAAGTATTCAAACAACACCTATCCTCGTGACAACTCACATCCTATGGAAAGAAAGCTGCAATCGGGATAGTAGTGATCGCTTTGTTCTCGTCTGTTACTACGAAGGCTGCGTTGTCAAAGGAAGTGAGCAAACCTTTGAGCTGAAGTGCGATGTCAACGGCGATCCCTCCCACGACTCTGTTCGTCTGACTGATGGTGCCAGCAAGTAGACCAAGAACGTAATCGTCGCTTTTTCGGACAATTGCTGCCCCAGAATCGCCGCCCGCCCCAAAGGCTTCATCCTTCTCCTTCCCTGTGGCAGGATCAACACTGACGATGTAGAGCCGTTCATCAAACTGTTCTGGAAAAGCAAGCTGCGGCGTTACCTCGGTGGTGTCGGGTAACTCTTCGTACTCGCTCCTCTTCTCATTTGTCTGATTCTGCACGAGGTTGGAGCGTAGTGGCGTTGAGAAGTGGGTGTACTTGACAACCCCTTCTGTATATCCCGTCACCGCGCCATACTTATAGACTCGGTCACCAATGGCCGCCTTACCCAGTCCTTTCAGTGGGTGCAGATAGCTATCAGAGCCTGGAACGTGGTTGATCGCAGGGCGTGAAACGAGAGCCAGCGCGGCGTCATAATAGCTGTTCAACATCCCATAAACATAGCGAGCGCACTCAACCTCGGGGATTGTTTTGTACGGGTCAATCCACCGTAAATAGGGGGGCTGCTCAACTACAGGCGAATC
>DAOTTJ010000215.1:0-14016 GCA_034437695.1 Ktedonobacteraceae bacterium | reverse complement strand
AGAGGGATAGGGATAGGGGTTAAAGAGATGGGACCAGGGTATTGCCAAACCGCCTCCGATGAAGAGGGCAATCCCTAGCACTATAACGACAACTTTGAGCCATTTTTTTTGTCTCCTTCCAGGAAGTGCTTGAGGCGTGGAGAGATAAGGCGATGGGGGTATGGGTTGTATAAGTCCCGGCACTGGAAACGTGGGAGCGACCGGCTGCGGTGCCATTGGTCGAGCTGGCACTGTTGGGGCAATCCCAGGAGAAGGCGAAGCCGGGATTGGATAGAGAGTGGGCGCAACTGGTTGGACAGAGCCATTCTCAGGAACCTTTCCTGACTGTATAGGTATTGGAATGATAGGATTTATAGCGACAGATGTCGGGATATGCGTAGTAAAAGCTTGTTCTAAGGCTACGGCAAACATTTGAATAGTAGGGAAGCGTTTCTCAGGCCTCTTCGCCAGTGCCTGCATGACCACTTGATTCACGGCAGGTGAGATTGTAGAATTCTTCGTATATAATGGAAATGGATGAGCATATCTATGTTTATCAATCAATTCTACAGAATTTCCTCTAAAAGGGGGTTCTCCGCAGAGCCACTCATAAACGATGACGCCAAGTGAATATTGATCGCTAGCAAGCAGCGCCTGGCCCTGAAACTGTTCGGGAGCCATGTAAAGAGGAGTTCCAATCACTATCTGAAGAGTCAAAGAGTGGAAATCATGAGCTGGAATGGCGATCCCAAAATCTCTTAATACGAGTTCATGCTCATTTCCTAGAAGGATATTTTCTGGTTTAAGATCTCGATGAATGATTTTCTTGTCATGAGCGTACTGCAACGGTCTTGCGAGCTGCTTGACGTAGGAGACAACTGTTGCTAGAGGGATTGCACGGCCTCTGGGATGACGATGGAGAAAGGTCCCATTTGGCAGATAATCCATGACGAGATAGGGAAGATTGCCTTCAATGCCAAATTCGAGAACACGCACGATATGAGGGTGAAGAAGATGCGCAACAGTACGTGCCTCGGTAAGGAAAGTGTTCGCATTCTCTTCGCTCGACCAATGCAACACTTTCAGAGCGGCTTGAGTACCTAGATGAATATGTTCGCCAAGATAAACGTCAGCAAAGCCTCCTCGCCCCAGGAACCGGATGAGGCGGTAGTTGCCAAATTGCTCATTGGTGCGGTCGTCCATACGGTACTCCTTCCAAGCATAACCTTTGCTCAGCAATTTACTCCCACTGATCTGACACAGTATGCTTCGCTGTAGGTCGCGATCCAGGTAGAATAGTCTTTGCCTGAAGAGGTGAGCGGGTTATTTTCGGTATGCATCATTGTTGGTCATTTCTCTCCAGAATCTTTTCTGGTGCGACTTTTGCCAGTCCATTTTGAGAAGAATGCAGGCTTCAAGGAGCAGTTTGAGCTTGCCAAAACATCCGGCTTGTGCTCTCGGAGCGCCGACTTCTGGGACAACTTTTCCGGGACGAGTGTAGCACAAATCAGTGCTTCATTACAAGTATTTTTCTATTTTTCTACCTGGGGTCACTTCCTGGATATGAGCGACGAACGCGAGGCCTGTGGTCTCGCGTTCGTCGCTCGCACGTGGATAATGGTTGCCTGCGGCAAGGAGTTGTGAGTGTTTATTCGTATTTTAAGACAACGAGTGGGCGGACGCGGACGGCGCTCCAGGCGACGAGGACGGCGGTCAGGATGGCGAGGAGAACTGTGCCGAGGGTCAGGCTGGCGACGACGATTGGTTGGATGCTCAGGGTCAGACTGTGGTTAAAGTAGTAGTTGCTGCCGGCTGTGACGATGTAGGAGGCGAGGACGAGGGCGACTATCGAGCCGAGTGCTCCGATGATGCCATTTTCGACTATTACCTGGCTGAGGATGGTGCTACTAGTGTAACCGACCGATTTCAAGATGCCCAGTTCGCGTCGTCGTTCGAGCATAGCGAGGGCGACCGAGTTGGCGATGATCACGACGGCGGCCAGCATCGAGAGGGCGGCAACTGCCAGGAGCATATCCAGGAAGCTGGATACCTGTTGTAAGAAAGAGACGGCGGCGTCGCTCAGGTTTTGCACCGAGGCATTTGGCACAACCTGATTGAGCGCATGCAGAGCGGCGTCGATCTGGTCGGGTCCAACCTTCATATAGAAGACGGTCGTGCTACTGGTCGTTGTAGAGGCAAGCGCGTTGACGGTCTGGATGGGAGCCAGGACCTTGCCGAGGGTTTCAAAGCTAGTTGGCACCGAGACGATACCCACGATAGTCAGGGTGCGCTGGACCTTTTTGTCGAGGCTAGTCATGGTCAGCGTATCGCCGACCTTGAGGTGCATGCCATCCCAGCCGCTACTGGTCATAATCTGACTGACCAGGACATTGTTGGTAGCGGCGTCACTGGAGTTCAAGTTGCGTCCCTGGATAACCTTCTGGGCGGGCAGCTCGTTATGGAGATTGTAGCCCTCGATCCCACCCAGATCGCTGAGCACATGCTGGACCGAACTGCCACCGGGCAGGGAGTCGCGAGCTGGTTGACCATCGATAGTCAGAGGCAGAGTCTCGACAAAGGGATCGACGCGACTGGCTTTAACGCCGGGAATGCTGTTCAAGTGTGTACGCAGCGTCGTCGCGTCCTGGCCGACAGTAGTTGCAACCAGGTTATACGGCGAGTTCTGGGCCAGAGCACCAGTGATCTGCGAAGAAAGATCCTGACCAAAGCCTATATCGATCGCGATCCCGAAGACACCTATAAAGAGCGCCAGCAGGGTTGCAGTCGTGCGAGCGCGGCGACGACCGATATTGCGCAGGGCCATCTTGACATCGACCTTCCAGCTTTTCGGCAGGAAAGGCAGAGAGCAGCCGAGTAGCGACAACACAATAAAGAAGAGACCGACCACTGGTACCACGAGGTAAGCGAGCACACCTAAGGTCAGGCCAATGACCACCAGGACCAGATGGACAACGTTCAGACCTTCGGGAACCGGGAGTTTGCTGACCCCGAGGAGGATCAGGCCGAAAAGACCGCTCAGGAAGAGGAGGAAGGCGAAAGTGCCGTAGGTTACGAAGAAGCCCAGGACGATATCGTTGTTCAGAATAAAGATTGCCAGGAGGCAGAACAGGACCGAAAAGACGAGCAGGAGCAAGAAGCTGGTGAAACGTGAGCCGAGGCTGGTAGCCTCTTGCTCGCGGAGGACCTGCAAGGGACGCACCCCGGCGGCCTGGACGATCGGCAGGAGGCCGAAGATGAGCGCGGTAGCGAAGCCCACCAGGATGCCGCCGCCGATCAAGCCCGCGTTAAGCACGAAGGGAACATTTGTACCCAGATTGAGCAGCAGAATGCGGATCAGGTAGCTGACACCAATCGCGGCGGCTGCGCCGATCACCCCACCGACCACGCCGAGCAGACCGGCCTCAAGGCCAAAGAGCAGGTAGAGGTCGCTGCGGTGGTAGCCAGCGGTTTTGAGCATAGCAATCTCGGTTTTGCGGCGCGAAAGCAAGACCTGCATCGTATTGATAATGCCTATACCGCCGATGAGCAGCGCGATTAAGCCGGAGATCTCCAGAAACTTATTTAATAGATCGATCGAAGACTGCTCGCCCTGCAAGACATCGGTCGCAGTCTGAGTCGTAACCAGGGCAAACTGACGGTTAATAGCCTGTACTGCGGTGTGGGTATGAGCTGCATCAAGCGTATTTATATCGATCAGGGCATAGCTATCGAGAGGAGCGGGCGCGTGAAGCAGGTAGTCGTGGGCAGAGATCAACAGCAGATTCCCGGCCTGGACAAAGGTACCTGAATTGGCGATCACGCCAGCAATCTTGACGGTCAAGGTTTCGCCCGACCCGGCCTGCGTTTTGACATAGGTAGTGAAGGTATCGCCTAGATGTTTCTGATAAGTGGCAAGAAAGTTCTCGGTCACCACCACCTGATTAGCGGTCAAAAGGTGTGCCAGGGTTGCGCCCGAGGGAGAGACAAACGTAGGCGGCGAGACAAGGGGATAGCGGGTCGGGTCGACCGCATTGATAGTAAAAAACTGGTTGGCTGCACTGGCGTTGCTCAACGCGCCGTTTGAGCTGGCGACCGAACTATAGTTAGTAATCGTACGCTTATTCTTTAGAGTAGCGAAGAAGTTGAGATCGCTGGTTGTAAAAGGCGCACCTGCGGCCTGGACCGCGATATCGCCGCCATTGGCATCGCGTGCGCTGGTTGAGAGCGAGCTTTGCAGCATAAAGCCAGAAAGTTGGAGTGCAACTATAGCCATAACACCTACGGTGACACAGAAGACGGCCAGAATAGTGCGCTGTCCGCCACGCAGCAGAGAACGCGTGGGATATTGGATATAGAGTGAAGCTTTCATGAATATATCTCTTTCTTTTGGATCAGACTATCAGGATATTACTGAGTGATCACGCGCTGAGAATGATCGATCTCGCCCACACGTCCATCGACAATGCGGATCGCACGGTCGGAGTGTGCGGCCACAAGCGGGTCGTGGGTAGCAATAATAAATGTTTTGCCAGTCTGCACGCGCAGATCGGTAATCAGCTTGAGAATATTCTCACCGTTGCGAGCGTCGAGATTGCCGGTTGGCTCGTCGGCAATCACCAGAGCCGGATCGGTAGCCAGAGCGCGAGCGATAGCCACGCGCTGCTGTTCACCGCCGGAGAGCTGATTGGGTCGGTGTCCAAAGCGATGAGAGAGACCAACCAGGGTCAGCAGTTCGCGAGCACGAGCCGAGGAAGAGCCGGGATGTTTGCCGACATAGAGCGGGATCTCCACGTTTTCCTGAGCGGTCAAGGTAGGGATCAGATTAAACGCTTGAAAGACCATACCGATCTTATGGTTGCGCACGCTCGCCAGCCTGTGCTCTGTCAGATGAGCGATATCGACGCCATCGATAAAGACCTGGCCGCTGGTTGGACTGTCAAGGCCAGCGATAATCCCGAGCAGAGTACTTTTGCCCGAGCCGGAAGGCCCAACCAGCGCTACACATTCCGCGCTCTTGATCTGGAAGCTCACGCCTTTGAGGATCTCGATGCGCTCGCGCCCGAGGGGCAGACTCTTGGTAATATTCTGGACATCCATGACGATGCCAGAGACTTTCTCCATATGTGGTTCGTCTTGATTTTGTACTGTTTTATTCATGTTTACACCTTCCTGATGATATATTTTTTTAGCAGAATTACATTTTGTAAGGGGATATGAGAGTGTATCTGGTGAACTCTCCTGTATCTTGTTGTGAGTATAGAAGAATTCGGATGGTTGAGGTAGTGAAGGGTATCATGAAGATGGTATGACATTTGTCATGTCAGGTTTTGCCTCCTCCTTTTATCTGGGCAGAGGGATACCCTCTACACTCCTGTGTTGCAGGTTTTGCCTCCGGCAAAACCTGCAACACAAATAAAAAGTTTATTGGGGACACCCCAAGCC
This sequence comes from Ktedonobacteraceae bacterium, assembly GCA_034437695.1. Classification (GTDB taxonomy): domain Bacteria; phylum Chloroflexota; class Ktedonobacteria; order Ktedonobacterales; family Ktedonobacteraceae; genus Paraktedonobacter. Next base: position 8,595 of record DAOTTJ010000215.1, on the reverse strand, counting down.
CCGGCAAAGGGCTGCGCCCTCTGCACTCCTGCTTCACTTTATGTCTATGTTAGGCAAGTTTGCCCCACCTCCAAGGAGAAGAAGGTGCAGGAAAGCGCTTATCAGGCGCAGGTTGCGCCTGATAAGCGCTTTCCTGCACGGTGAGGTCTGGGCTTCGCCACAAGGCTGCTGCCCTTAATAATCCCGCTACGTCTGCGTGCTTTGATCGCTGGACAAATGTTCAACTGATTCGCTATACTTTGAGCAATATGGGTGAGGCATCTTGTGCGAGAAATACTGGATGCCGATGTAGGAGGAAATATGAGCTATCAGGTGCTCACCGGGCGCGTGAGAGCGTCAGCCCTACCTGCTGGACAGGCGGCGATGACTGTACATTGGGGACCATATTCGAGGTTGGAGGAGGCACATCAGGCAGTGATTGACTGGTGCGCCACGCAGGGAATGCGGAAGACCGGCACGCGATGGGAGGTCTACGGACCCCACGACGACGATCCTGCCAGGGTGTGGACCGAGGTCTACTGGCTCCTGGCGTGATGGCTCTACAGACCGTTTCGTGCTACATGCGAATGGGGTCTATTCTCAGCTAAGACTCTGGCACGCTTGGTGTGGGTTCTGTTGAGTAACGGTGGAGATAGGGAGTTTTGTTGTAGAATAGCGTTCGCCAGGCTTGAGATGCATGAGGTGAGAAGGCAATGCCGATGAGATGGATAGGATCAAGGAAGGCCGAGGCGAGTGGGCTTTCGCCCTATGTAATCTGGATGCTGTGGTTGGCCTGGGTACCTTTTTTTGTACCGACGATTGCTGAACTTTTTCAAGAACAGACACCGTTGCCCACGCTTGTTATCACATTGAGTTGTCTGGTTGTTTTCTTCAGTATCTATATTCCGATGAGTCTGATCGATGCAAGGTATCTAGCGGCGAGTGAAGGGTCGGCGGAGAAGGCCATCAGGCCGCTGAGGGTCTGGGTTGTGCTGGCGTGTCTGACTGCATTGAGTATGCCGATGATTGTGCTTAATCAAGGTGGGAACTGGTTTTCGCTTTTCTTTTATATCAGCGGTTATACGGGCGTGCGCCTATCGCTCAAGCAGACAGGAGTGACGGTGGGGGTATTGCTAGTGATTGTGGTCATGCTAGGCATCGTCATGCGGAGTTCATGGGCAGTGATTGGATCGACGCTGCTCTTTATCGCATCTATCGGTTTGATTACGGGAAGCCTGGGCCAACTGGTCAGGACGACGCACAAGCTCAGGGTGGCGAGAGAAGAGATTAGCCGTCTGGCGGTCACCGCGGAGCGGCTGCGCATTGCTCGCGATCTGCACGATCTACTGGGTCACAACCTCTCGCTGATTACGTTAAAAAGCGAACTGGCTGGTCGTCTGATTAGCGTGCTGGCCGAGCAGTCGGGTCTGGAAGAGGGGCAGGTTGATCGGGTGGCCCGCGAGATTAAGGATATCGAGCAGACGGCCAGGACGACGCTGCAAGAGGTGCGCGACGCTGTCAGCAGTTATCGGCAGCCGGTATTGGCCAGCGAGTTGTATGCGGCCCGCGATATTCTGGCGGCTGCGGGGATTACGTATCAGATGGAAGGCGATGTGGAGATGTTGAGCGGTATGCCCTCGACGGTTGAGGCGGTTCTCTCCTGGACCATTCGCGAGGGAGTGACGAATGTGATCAAGCACAGTCGCGCCCGGCAGTGTGTTGTGCGTTTTCAACAGGACCTACACACTATTTCGACAGAGATCATCAACGATGGGACACAGATACAGACAACGACTCAAGAGCGCGGCAATGGTCTGCGCGGTCTCGCCGAGCGTGTGACAGCGTTGGGCGGCGAACTGAACGCAGGACCCGGCACAAATGGCGGCTTCCATCTGAGCGTGTGTGTACCACTGCTGGCGGCGGCAAAGAACGCGACAGGCAACTGAGAGTGCGCTCGATCGGCTGGCTGTGGAGTAAGATCCTACAAAGGGTCAAAATGAAGAGGAATACAAGAGATGTACGGGGGGACCATCCCGCACCTCCCACTCGCATTCCTCTTCGCTTGCCAATCGAAGTTGTCTGGACAAACAACTTCCTGTTTGTTTTCTCTAGTGAGAAACCCAACCGTGTGCTGATCCAGCATATCTGGTAAACAGCACCATCACTACCAGTCAGCACACAATTAGAAAACCACATAGCTCACTTTGATTACTGCAAGAATCGTGCCAATTAGTGTGTTACTCTGATGCGCCTGAGAGGCGGAGGGGAGTCGGTGGTGATAACACACTCATAACACACTTTGACTAATCTATAGCACACTTGTGTGTTATAGATTAGTGTAGCTTGCGCCGCCTCTTTTTCACAGACAGGTTTTTGTCCTTTCCTGAAGGTCGGGCAAGATCGCCCCACCCCTAATGCTCTGTTGACGCGTCGGAGGAAGGCTGGGGTGCAGCCCCAGACCCCAGTCAAGGGGTTGCACCCCTTGCATCCCCGCTGCCGTCAATCGAAGCGTGACAGAGCAATCTGCACTCCCGCTTCACGTCTATGTCGGGGTAAGCTTGCCCCACCCCCAAAGAGAAGAAGCTCCTTCCTGCACAGTAAGATCTGGGCTTCGCTGTAGCGAAGCGTTCAGCGAAAACCTACCCGTGTAAAAGCCCCCGAACTTCCAGTCAGAGGGCTACTGCCCTCTGCGCTCCCGTTTCACTTCATGTGTACCTCTGCTTCTGATGACTTTTGCATAGCCCTGGACCAGCCTTAGAAAGCTTGACAGGCCGTGATACCTACGTGTATTATTCATTTATGAGTAGTAGTTCAAAAAATAATGAGTCAGAGAATGCGGGGCGGAGTGCGCGGAAGCGCGAGCGCACGCGGGCAGAGCTGATAGCAGCCGCGCGGAAAGTTTTCGCGGAACGGGGCTTTCACGAAGCGAGCATCGCAGAGATTACCGAGCAAGCAGATATTGGAGTTGGCACGTTCTACCTCCATTTTCGCGATAAAGACGACGCGTTTATCACCTTGTTAGATGAAGGGTTTGGCGAGATGCAGGAAGAGATTCGGTCGCAGATCGTCGGGGGGGAGAGAGTGCTCAATCTGACGACATTTGTCGAGCTTGCCTTACAGCAGGCGTATACACGGCTTGACCTTTTCCAGATTGCACTGACGGCACGTGGACAGTTTGCGCGGACGCGGGTTTTTAAAGCGCAGTCCAATATGGTCGGGTATATCACGCTGGTACTCGCCGGGTTTGAGGAGAGCGATGCATTGCGAGGCTACGACATACCGGTTTTAGCTCGCCTGATCGCGGGAACAATCGCGCAGGCGATTTTCTGGTGGTTTGAGAACCCCGAGCCTGCGCCCGCAGTCATGGCTCGCCAGGTATTGCACTTACTGCAACGCGGGCTACCGGCGTCGCTCTTCGACGACGAAGAGATAACGCACTAAGCCTGACGAACTGACCGGCTTTGCTACCACTCATTTTGCAATTGCGCAAAGATTGACTGCTCAAGGAGCTGAGATGAAGAGACAAGCACATTATCCGCCGGGGCCACGCCCGCTACCCTTCGTCGGGAATGCACTGGCATTTCGGCGTGATCCGTTGAAATTCGTGCGTAAGCTGCAAGAGCGCTATGGTCGGATGGCACGAGTGAAGCTGGGCAAGACGCAGGTTATTTTCGCCTTTCGGCCAGAGCATGTGCGGTATATTCTGATTGAGCACCCGCGCAACTTTGTCAAGCCGAATATCGCGGGGGAAATATTCCCAATATCAAATATTCGCTGGTTGGACCTTTCTTTGCGTTGCCCCTGGTATGGATTGGGAGCAAGCTTGGCAATCCATACAACTGGGTGATTACATACAACCAGTTGTTATTTGCCTTTACCCTGCTGGTCGGGTATTTCCTGCTGCGGAAGCATATGGATCGTGGCCTATTGCGCAAATTCTACCTGGTATTGATTGTTGCCTCAATGTTTGTCGCGCACCTGGCACTTTTCTATGGCGAGGTATTCACCGCCCTGTGTGTGGGCTTTGGAGTGCTATTCGTTTACCTGCGCTACAGAGTACCGGTGGGCTGGATAATCGTAGCAATGGGAGTTGCAAACACGCCAGCCGCGCTTGGTGGGTTAGGAGTACTGCTGCTAAAGAAAGTGATTGACGACAAAAAGCTGCGCTACTTATTGGTCCTGGGCGGCTCGCTGGCGATCATAGGGCTGGTCAACTGGCTTCAGCGGGGAAATCCATTGAACGGCGGGTATAGCGACGACCACGGCATCAGCACCATTATGCCCTACTCGGGTCTCCCCAACTTTAGCTACCCCTTTTTCTTTGGTCTGCTCTCGCTGACGCTCTCGTTTGGCAAAGGGCTACTCTTTTTCGCGCCCGGCCTGCTATTGCCCGTGCGCAAAACGCTCTTGCGCTGGCAGCAAGAGAGACAGGTTCCGCTCTACCAGGTATACAGTCTATAGATAGCCTTTGTCATCGGTCTGATCCTTGTCTATTCGCGCTGGTGGGCGTGGTCGGGTGCATTGTTCTGGGGACCGCGTTTCCTCCTATTCGCCTCGATCCCCGCATCCTTCGCCCTGGCGGTACGGATACAGGATTGTAAAAAATCGTCACTGGCCATCAACCTCTTGACATTAGGAATTTTCAGCCTCTCGGTCTGGGTCTGTCTCAACGGAGCACTCTATCAGTGGCAGCCACTGCCAGCAGTCTGCTCGGCCAACACCATGAACCTAGAGATGATGTGCTACTCTATTCCCGAATTCAGCATCCTGTGGTTACCTTTTACCCACGCCTTCCCGCTCGACCTTCACCAGAAGATGTTTCTCGTCATTATCGTGCTGGTAGCCGCGTATATAGCCTGGCCGCTGTGTGTCCAGATAGTGCAGCAAAGCCGCGTCTTCTTGCAGAAATATTGCAAGCCCTACCTGGCACCTGGCGGATGGCGCATCTAACGAAGCGTCAGTTGACGCGGCAGTAGACCGCTTTGAGATAAGCCGTCTCGGGCATAGCGAGATGGACGGGGTGGTCCACCCCGTGAGTAAATGACTCAAGCAACTGGACAGAGCGCTGGAAGTGCTGGGCTGACAGCGCGAGCGTGCCGAGCAGGTCGTCCATGCCGACAGCGCCTGAGCAGGAGCAGGAGAGCAGGATACCGTCTGGCTGTAAGACCTGCATGCCGAGCTGATTGAGGCGGCGATAGGCTTTGAGGGCCTGGACGCGGGCGCTCTGCGTTTTCGCGAAGGCGGGTGGATCGAGAACCACCACATCAAACAGTTCGCCGCGAGTCTGAGCCTCTTCGAGGTAGTCAAACACATTGGCCACGACAAACGTATGAGTCTCGGGGGTCACGCCGTTGAGGACAAAATGCTCGCGGGCGGAGTCGATAGCGGGCGCGGAGCTATCGACGCTGACAACCTGAGTGGCCTCATGCAGCGCGGCAGCGAGCGAGAAGCCGCCGGTATAGCTAAAGCAGTTGAGCACACGCTTCCCCCGGCAGTACTTGCCCAGAGCTTCACGTTTGTCGCGTTGATCGAGAAACAGGCCGGTCTTCTGGCCTCCCCAGGGATCGACGACGAACAGAATATTGTTCTCGCGCACCGTCACCAGGGTTGGGACAGCACCAGCGGCCACGACCGGGGCCTCAACCTCCATCCCCTCGCGCAAGCGGGCCTGACCATCGTTGCGCAGCAGGATACCGCGCGTACCGGTCTCGGCCATCAGCGCCTCGATCAACTGAGGGCACAGGCGCTCCATGCCCAGCGTGTGAATCTGCACCACCAGGATCTCAGCATAGCGATCGACGACGAGGCCGGGCAGACCGTCGCCCTCGGCGTTGATGAGGCGGTATGTATTGGTGACCGTTGGATCAAAAACCTCGCGTAGCTCGACAGCGCGGCGAATACGCAGGCGGAGAAAAGCCTCGTCGATAGCTTCATCCTCATCGTGAGTCAGGATGCGGATCGCTATATCGGTCTGTGGATTATAATAGCCGCGAGCGACAAACTGGCCGGTCGAGGACTTGACATCGAGCAGACCGCCCGCCTCGACCCAATGGGGCGGCTGTTGCAAAGCTCCCGAGAAGATCCAGAGATGGCCATTGTGCAGACTTTCGGAGCGGTGCGGTTTCAGGCTAGCCGTTGGATAGTGTACAGGTGTTGACACGAACGTTGTTTCCTTCATATTTTTTCGCTGCTGCGGAGAGACGCAACAAAGCGGACGACCAGAGCCGACCGCTTTGCATCTTCTTTTACCCGCCAGGCAGAGATTGACGCCGCCGAGGTAGCGCAGTCGGCTGGAGGGGTCAGGGCTTGATAAACTTGATAGCTGCAATCACTGGATCGCTATGCTGTTCCGCGATACGCCGCTGCGCACGCTGTAAATTGTAAGCACTATTGATCAACGCAATATGCGTAAAAGCCTGCGGATAATTGCCCAGCGCCAGACCGGTCGCCGTATCAATCTCTTCCGAGAAGAGACCCAGACGGCCGGCGTAGCTGACCAGACGATCGAAGAGCGAGCTAGCTTCATCCACTCGTCCCTGCATAGCCAGGTTATCTACCAGCCAGAAAGAACAGAGAGTAAACGTCCCTTCGTTGCCGGCCAGACCGTCCTCGGTCTTGTAGCGATAGACAAAGCTATGTTCATCGGTCAACTGATCCATCACGCAATCGACAGTCGAGCGCATGCGCGGATCATTTGGAGGGATAAAGCCGACCATCGGCAGCAAGAGGCAGGAAGCGTCGAGCGTGACGCCGCCGTAGTACTGAGTAAAGCTGCCGATCTGAGTATTGTAGCCATTAGCCAGGATATCGGTGCGGATCTGCTCGCGGACCTGTCGCCAGCGCGACAGATCGGCATTGAGGCTTTCCTGCTCGGCGGCGCGGATCACGCGGTCGAGCGCGACCCAGCACATCACCTTTGAGTAGACAAAGTGATGATCGCCGTCGCGCACCTCCCAGATGCCTTTATCGGCATCGTGCCAGTGGACGCAGACGTGTTCGGCCATAACACACATCAGATGCCAGAGCGGACCTTCGAGGCGTTCGCCGTAGCGCTCAAAGCAGCCCTGACGGCGGTAGAGATGGATGCAATCCAGGACCTCGCCAAAGACATCAAGCTGCTTCTGATCGGCTGCGCCGTTGCCTACACGCACCGGGCGCGAATCGCGATAGCCGCTTAAATGCTCCAGTGCTGTTTCGGTCAAGTCGCGCTCGCCGTGAATGCCATACATGATCTGCAAATCCTCGCCATCCGAGAAAGAGAGGCGTTGCAGCCAGTGAGTAAAGGCGTGAGCCTCCTCGGTAAAGCCGAGGACACTCAAGGCATAGAGTGTAAAGCTAGCGTCACGCAGCCAGGTGAAGCGATAATCCCAATTGCGCTCGCCGCCGAGTTCCTCCGGCAGAGAGGTAGTTGGGGCCGCGACAATCGCCCCGGTCGGCGCATAGGTCATCATCTTCAGGACCAGAGCGCTGCGTTCAACCAGCTCTGTATGGGGTCCAGTATAGTTGCAATGTTGAACCCAGCCGCGCCAGCAGTGGAGCGTTTGCGCCAGTTCGGCATCAAAGTTGCGCTGTTGCAACTCCGTCTCCACCAGACGATGGGCGGCCAGGGCGCTGCGACCCACACCCATCGCGAAGATAAGACGTTCGCCCTCGCACAGAGTAACATCGATCACCACGCGGGGATGGATCTCGTCCGTCTCCTGCTCAATCGCCATCTGATAAGAAGGCAACAGATGGCCGCCGATAACTGCCAGACCAATATGCTGGTGGCCGCCATTGATCACCACGCCGCTATTGGAAAGGAGATACGCTTCGCTAAGGGTAGCCGCGTAGTCGGGAGTAGCTTTCAGACAGACCTTGATCGGCAGTTTCCCATGAGCACACTCGACGATACGCACCAGGCTATGGCACGAACCATCCTCGCGCGTCCAGGTATTATTGTTCATCTCGCGAAATTGCCACGCGCTTAGCGTCTCAACCGGCATAAAATCTGTCAGAATAATCTCGCCAGAAGTACTGGCGAAACGCGTCTGCAACACATTCGTTCCACGTAGATAACGTTGCGCCCCAGGAATAGTTCCATCGGCAGGAGCAATCTGGAAGTAGCCTCCCTTTTGCTCGTCCAGCAATCGACAAAACATGGCGGGGCTATCAAAATCCGGCAAGCATCCCCAGTCTACCGAACCATCGGGAGCAACCAGCACCACCGAATGGCAGTCGCCGATGACCCCATATGTATTAATTTGTTGATAAGTGCGTGTTTGTCCTTGTATCCCAACCATTCACAACGCTTCTCTCTAAGATGCTTACTCGCGTAAGTTCTCAGTTATAAACTGGAACAGGATGCTCTTCCGCGACCCCATTCTTTTTTTCTCATACAAGAGAAACGCAAAAGAGAAGACCGGGGTAACAAGCTTTTCTATCCCAGCAACTAGCACAAAATGTAATCTTTCGGGGTGACTCTGCTACTATCAGTCCACACTCAGGAGTACACCACCTGCTTATGACGGGGCGAATGAAAGAGTGTGCAGATCCTTCCCACCGAGGCGAGAGAGGCTCTGCATTGCTTCCTCACCACTCTAAAGAAGGAAGATTGACAAAGTACAACTGTAAGGC